>NZ_JBEOPS010000014.1:0-185862 GCF_040310305.1 Pseudomonas sp. HY13-MNA-CIBAN-0226 | reverse complement strand
TCGGCGAAAGCCTCGACAAAGATCTGCGTCGGGGCAAAGGAACCGAAATCAACAACGGTGCCCGCCCAGTCCAGAACTACGGCTTGCAGTTGATCAGGTTGTTTGTAATTCATGGTAAATCTCCACTTTTGAGGATGGGAAGGCCGTCCCTCTCGTGACCGAGAGTAGGCCTGTCAAATGTTCAAGTGCGTTACAGAATCAAATGGACGGTGTTGGGCTTGAGTCGAACAACTCCGCGATCATCGGCCGGTTTCTACGAATACCGAGGCAGCACAGGTGGTAGTCGATGGAAAACGGGTGGTTAACAAAGGTGATCGGCTTTGTGCCTGGTGTTTGCGCATATTCGACGGCTGACACGAAACCGATACCGATGCCTTTTGTGATGGCATGGACAATGGCTTCGCGACTGTTCAATTGCATGATGCAGTTCAAGTCGACATCGAGGCGTTTGCAGCTTTCCTCCACCAACTGGCGAGTGCGTGAGCTTTTCTCCCGAAGGACCCATTTCTCATCGCGGATCTGCTCGACGTGCACCTCTTTCTGCGCTGCCCACGGATGGTCATCGCGCACTACGGCAATGATCGGGCAGCGTCTGTAAAGCTGTGTGTCAAAGCGTTGATCGAACTCTGATAACGCCAGAATGGCCACGTCGATGTCGAAGTTGAACAGGCGATCCAGCGTCTCTTTCTCCGGTGAGAACGAGGTTTCAAGTTCGATGTCCGGATGGCGCTGCATCAGTTCGTAAGTCAGGTTCATCGCAATGGGCGGCGAAACTGCACCCAGGCGCAACATGCCGGTTTTGCGTTGCTTGAAACTCTGCAAAAGTTGCACGGCTTCATCCTCCTGACCAAACAGGCCCTGGGTGATCGCATAGAGCTTGTGTCCCGCCGAGCTCATTTCGATAAAGCGGCCACGACGGTGGAACAGTTCCACGGAAAATTTTTTCTCCAGCGCGTTGACCTGTTCGCTGACTGTCGGCTGGCCGACGCTCAGGTACTCGGCGGCGAGGGTGAAGCTGCCGGTCTTCGCCACCGCATGAAAGGAACGTAGCCACTTGTGGTACTGGTACATAGAAGATCCTGTTCATGAGCCGGCGCTGTTAACTCAAGCCTCTCTGGCGAACGCTCAACGTCTGATAAACAGCGCGACCGCGGCACTGCTCAGGCAGGCAGCCGTGACCACGATGAAGATCAAAGACGTGTTGCCGGTACTGTCGAGCATACTGCCGATCAGCGGTTCTGCCAGGCCTGCGAACAGATAGGACGAGAAATTCATCACGCCGGTTGCGGTGCCGGCCCGTTTAGCCCCGACCAGGTCCGGACACAGTGCCCAGAAACTCGACGCCGGGCCATAAACGAAGAAACCGCAAAGGAACAGTGCCACCAGACCGGTTGCGCTATGAGGTGCAAGGGTCCACATCCACAGGCTGGTTGCCGCGCCGAGGACCATGTAAAGCATGATCGCCAGGTAGCGTTTGGAACCGAACAGCTTGTCCGATATCCAGCCATTGCTGAGGGCGCCGATGGCCATGCCGACGGGCAGGGCGACGGTGATCCACTTCGGATCGATCATGCTGTCGCCGCTTTTCCAATTGGCACCCAGAAAGTGCACCGGCACCCAGACGATCAAGCCGTAGCGTGCAGCGTTCTGGAAACCGAGGGACAGGGCGGCGATGATCAAACGAAAGTTCTTCAGGACGGCTTTGTAGCGTTGCGCGGACGTTTCGTCTTCGCCGTGTGCCACCTCATGGTTTTTGTCATCGGCGTTGGCAACGCCCGTATCGGCTAGGGGCTCGAAACCCATGTCCTGTGGACGCTCACGTGCCACCAGATAGAAGATGATGCCACCCGCCAGCATCAGCAGTACCGGCAAGCGGAAGATCCATCGCCACTCCAGATGCATCACCTCAAGTACGACGATGGAGGTCACGTACGAAAGAACCGAGGCACAACCGGCGGCGAATACATACAAGCCGTATACCTTGCCGCGCTCGCCGGCACTCCACCAGTTGGAGATGAGACGGCTGCCCGGTGCCCAACCCAATGCCTGGAAGTATCCGTTGATACCCCAAGGGAGGATCAGCGCGGTAAAATTACTGGCGAAACTGGTCACCCAGTTAGCGCCGCAGGACAGTACGGCACCCAATGTCATGATGCGGCGGCCGCCGAACTTATCGGCCAAGTTACCGTTTATTGCCTGGCCAATGGCATAGGCCCAGAGCATTGCAGCCGATACCCACCCCAGGTGCTCTTTGGTAAAACCGAACTCGGCCTGGATCCCCGGAATGGCGAAACCGAATGTTTGCCTGCCGGTGTAGAAGAACAAGTAACAGAACATCGCAGCCAGCAGCATGCGCCACTGGGCGAATCGGAAAGATGAGGTGGATGTTGTGAGAGCAGGCATGGCTTGGGCACGATTCATGATCTTTTCCTTATTATTGTTCGGTCCCGTCGATTGGCGTCGGCGGGTGCACTCTTTTGTGGGTGCAGCAGGAAATCGTCGCGGCTCGCATGCCGCTGACAGTGCTTGGTAAGGTTTTCCGGCTCTAAGCAGCTCTAGAGCCGATGAAGTTTTTGCCCCTGGCGCCCTGCATGGCAAAGTTGATCATTTCCTCGGCTTGCGATGCCGTTACACCGTAGTCGGAAAACTCCGTTTTAACGTCCAGGCTATGCAGGAATTCACGCAACTGGCTTTGGGCTTTTTTCAGGTCGTTGCCGAATATTCGTTGAAGGGTTCGGTCGCGCGCTTCGTCGTGGCCCCAGGCAAGGCCCAGCACCAGCGGTAGGGTAAAGGAGCAGGCGATACCGTGCGGCAGACCATAGTGCAGGGTCATTTCGTAGGAAATGGAATGGGCCAATGCGGTTTTGGTATTGGAGAATGCCAACCCTGCCTTAAGAGCGGCCAATGCCATGCGTGAGCGTAACTCCTTGCTGGACAGGTCACGACGCAGCAGCGGCAGGCATTCAAGGATGTCCTCAATCGCGGAAATGGCGAAGGTGTCCGAAACCGGATTGGCATTGATGTTCCAGATCGACTCCAGTGCATGCGACAGCGCGTCCAGCCCCGTAGACACCGTGACACTGCCTGGAACCGTAAGCATCAACTGCGGGTCGACGATGGCTACCTTTGGCCAGGTGCATTCCAGGTGCAGCGAGTATTTTTTGTGGCTGGCCGAATCCCAGATCGTCGCCCAAGGTGTAACTTCGCTGCCGGTACCCGCTGTGGTCGGAGCAGCAATCAGTACTTTGCTGCGTGCCGGGACGAACGGTTTACCTGCCGCCAACAACGCGAGTAATTCATCGAAGCGGCCAGACTCAGTACCCACGATCAGCGCCTTCGCAGTATCGATGGCGCTACCGCCGCCCACTGCAATGACTGCGTGGCATTCGCCGGCCTGCTGCCAGAAACGTTCATAGGTATCACGAAGCTGAGCTACGTCTGGATTGGGTTGGACGTCCTCGACGATATACACAAGTCGATCGCCCAGCAGGTCTTGAATACGATCGACCAATCCCAGCCCACGAGCTTCGGGAAATGTCACAAGGGCGACTTTCTGGTTTTCGGTGATTTCGGCAAGCTCGAGAAGGCTGCCCCAGCCGAAACGGGTATCAACTGGATTGTGGAATCGGGCAGTCATGGCGGGTCCTTTATTTTTGTTGTTGTAAGTGGCCCCCATAGTCGGGGCCCTTCAGCAACAGCTCAAATCGATAATTCGCAGGCTTTGATCGGTTGAACCGATAGCACGTCCCTTGGGACACTTGTTGCTCATGCAGTGTTTAGTGATGCGCCCCGCGCTGGATGACGTTGCGCAACCTACTGGACACCGCATCGGCAACGATCACCATGAGCGTGATGACGATGATGCAGGTCGCGGTTTCCTGGTATTTGAAAAGCTTGAGGCTGCTCACCAACTCAAATCCAAGGCCGCCGGCACCTACCATGCCGAGCACGGTGGCGGAACGCAGATTGACTTCGAAGCGATAAAGGACCACTGCAATCCAGGCCGTGATGACTTGTGGCAACACGCCAAATACGATGACCTGCAACGGCCGAGCACCTGTTGCCTGCAGCGCCTCAATAGGGCCTTGGTCGATCTCCTCGATGCTTTCGGCAAAAAACTTTCCAAGCATACCCAGGCCATGCAGTGCCAGCGCGAGCACGCCGGGGAAGGGCCCAAGGCCAACCGCCGAAACAAATATCAACGCCAGGATCAACTCGTTGATGCTGCGGGTGAAATTGAGGAACTGACGAGTGGTGTGGAAGACCAGGCGATTTCGACTGAGGTTGCGAGCCGCAAGAAACGACAGCGGAATCGCCAGCAACACCCCAAGCAATGTTCCCCAGAGTGCGATTTGCAGTGTTTCGATGGCCGGTGCTACCAGTCGAGGGAGAATGCTCAGATCGGGTGGGACGGTGCGTGCAAGGAAGTCGCCGATTTGCGGCAAGCCGGCGGCCAGTTCACCCACACTCAGCTGTGCGCCCGTTGCGCTCCAGTGGAGTGTCAAAATCACCGCTAGCACAATCGCACCGGTGGACAGCCAGCCGCGAGTTCCAGATGGCAGGTCCACCGTCCACAGGTAGCTTTGCTGTTTCATGCTCATACCCTCAGCTGCGCGGTGTGGACCTTCGGCTTGTGTGCCATCGCTGGCGCGTCTTGCGACTCTTTTACCTGGCCTGGATAGATGCGCTGCAAATCGTCTTCGGTCATGTTGGAAGCGTCACCGTCATACACCAGCCTGCCGTGGGCCAAGCCGACAATTCGGTCGCCAAACTCGCGGGCATAATCCACCTGATGAAGGTTGCACAACACGGTGATTCCCAGTTCGCGTGTGGCATCGCGCAGGTATTGCAGTACCAGGCGCGCAGTCTTGGGGTCGAGGCTGGCCACCGGTTCGTCCGCCAAGATTACCTTTGGCCGCTGCGCCAGGGCGCGAGCAATACCGACACGTTGCATTTGCCCGCCGGACAGCGCATCCGTGCGTTCGTGGGCTTTGTGGGTGAGCTCTACGCGTTCCAGGCAATGCATGGCCAAGGCCACATTCTCGCGACTGAACAGCTGCATGATCGAGGTAAGCGTTGAGACATTGCCCAGGCAACCGGTGAGTACGTTTTTCAGTACGCTGAGCCGTGGTACCACATTGTGGTGCTGGAAGATCATGGCTGCCTGACGTCGCAGAATGCTGGTGTCACGGCAAGTAATTGCATCAATACCCGCCACTGTCAGCGTCCCGGAATCAGCCTGAACCAGTCGGTTGATGCAGCGCAGCAATGTAGATTTTCCAGCGCCGGATTGGCCCAGTATCACCACAAATTCTCCGGCTGAAACCTTAAGGTCGATGCCACGCAATACCGGGTTATCCCCGTAATGCTTGGTCAGTTGGCTGATGCTGATCATTTCAGCCTCCGCAAATCCAGATCAAGGACCTTGGCGGTTTCGCGCACGACGTCGTAAGCAGCATCGGTCGTGGGCTGGAAACCATCGAGTTGGCCCTGGTCACCCCAAGGCACATCCTTGATCGAGGCCAGCGCTACGGCGACTTTCTGTTTCAGTACAGGGTCGAGGTTTTTGCGCCACACCATTGGCGACTCAGGGATCGGGCGAGAGCTCCAGACCACCTGAAAGTCATCCTGCTTCACCAGGCCCCTGGCTACTGCGTTTGCAAGAATGCGGTCGGCGACTGCAGCGGCATCGACCTTCTGGTTTGCGACTGCCAGGATGCTTGCATCGTGGGAGCCGGAGAAGATTACCCGCGATAAAAGTTTTGTCGGGTCAAAGCCGGCCTGCTCCAGGCCGGCCTTGGGAAACAGATGGCCCGACGCAGAGCTGGGATCGACAAAGGCGAACGTGTGGCCCTTGAGGTCGGACAATTGATTAATGCCGCTGTCCTTGCGGGCGATGATCAAGCTTTTGTAGGCGCTTTGGCCGGTCTTTTTGGTGACCGCTACTGCGAAGGCTTCGACATCGGCCACCGAAGTTGCCAGAACGTAGGAGAAAGGGCCGAGGTAGGCCACGTCCAGCTTGCCTGCGCGCAGTGCTTCGATGATGCCGTTGTAGTCGGTCGCGACAAATGGTTCGACCGGCATACCCAGTTTGCTTTCGAGGCTGGCGAGTACCTGTTTGCTGGACTCGATCATCGCCTGGGAGTCTTCTGAGGGGATCAGGCCAATTCTCAATTTGTCGTTCGCTGCTGCTTGGCAGACGGCGCTGATCGAGAGGCATGCAATAGCGACGACACGCAAAAATCTGGAGAAGTTGTTCATGGCATTCCAGGAGGCTGGTTGGAGTGGCCTCAGGTTAGAAATGTCACGTGACAGTCATACGATCAATTCAATATGGGTTTCAGCAGCTAACTATTGATGGAGTCTATGGATGTCGACCGCCAAGATGCGTGCTTTCCTCGCTGTGGCGCGCCACGGTAGTTTCAGCGCCGGTGCCAGAGCGCTAGGGCTCAGCCAGCCGACGCTGACAACCCAGGTGCAGAGTATGGAGCGGCAGTACAATCTGGAGCTGTTCCACCGTCGCGGGCGGCGTATAGAGTTATCCGATGTTGGACGGCAATTACTGCCGATAGCCCAAGCGATGGCTGCGCTGGATCTTGATGCGCACAACTTGCTGCGCGATTCTGGGCGGCTTGACAGCGGCGAACTCAAGCTGGGGGCGGTGGGACCATTTCATGTGATCGAGATGGTTGATAACTACCGCCAACAATATCCACGCATCGATGTGTCTATACGTGTGGGCAACTCGGCGCAGGTGCTGGCCGATCTTGAGAGCTACGTCACGGATATCGCCGTGCTTGCCGGCCGGAATGATGACCCAGGCCTCTGCGCTGTGCATTACGCGCGTCACGCCATCATCCTGTTCGCCCACCATGAGCATCCTTTTGCCGCAAGGGGTTCAGTACGACTGGACGAGCTGGAAGGGCAGCCGCTGCTGCAGCGAGAGCCAGGGTCAACCACTCGCCTGGTGCTGGAGCAGGCGTTGATTGCAGCGCAGGTTTTCCCGCGAATAACCATGGAGATCGGTAGTCGCGAAGCGCTACGCGAGGCGGTGGCTCGGGGCATAGGACTGGGGGTTGTGTCCGAAGCGGAATACATCCCCGATCCTCGTATCCGAGCGATCCGCATTGATGGTGATTCGCTCTATACCGATACGTTTATGTATTGCCTCTCCGAACGTCGGTCCAGTCGGCTCATTACATCTTTTTTTGATGTAGTGCTTTCTGAGGCATTAGCAAAGTAGCAGTGGATGGCAGTCACAAGAGCGCCAACACCACTCTAAATGTGCTGAATGGTTTCCCCTCATGAGTGAATGGGTTCGTGCACCCAGACCTGAATCACTCAGCCTCTGTGCCCTTGATGTCGCTGATAATCTGCTGAGCGATCGCCTCGACCTGCTTTTGAGTCATTGCTGACATAACCCCCTCCCAAGCCGACGAAGAAGTGTCATAGGTGCGACTACCGATTAACCGCCCGGACTTCAAATCCGAGTAATCCGCACTTGAGTTGATCCAGGAGTTGCCAACCATCACGCCCGCTGCATAACGCGCACCGGGTGTAAGGTATCGAAAATTGGTGACGTTGATCTTGATGCCCACTCCGTCCTTAACAGCGGGGTCCGCTACATGAGATTCGGTGAGGCGATAACCGGCACGGGTAGCTTCATCTTTGAGGGCCTGGTTCCATTCTTGCCTCAGGCGAATCCAGTCTTCGTTCTGCTGAACCTTGCCATTGCCCTGGATGTTAACAACTAAGTTTTTCTTGGCGGTTTCGTCAATTTTCAGAGTTTCAGCGCCACCGCTTTTTACGGACGCTGCGCAGCCGCTAAGCAGCGAAACGGCGATGAGGCATGACAGGGCGAGTAGATTTTTGCTGTTTTTTATTGAATGTCCATATCCAGAAGGTTCTGCTGCTGAGGAGCAGCTATTGTTAAAGTAGCAGCGAATCACTCAGTCTCGCTTCGCAAAATCGCTCCGGCCTTTACTTCGCCAGCATATAAGCTGATTTTTTCCTGTTGAGCCTTCAGCAATGCGCATATCTTTATCAGCGCAATGGCTTCGTCAGGCGTTTTCCCCATACTCGCCATACGGGTCAGCTCAATCATGGACCAGCCGATCACTGCGGCTGTATCCTCCAGGTCGTAGAACAGCTCCTGCTGAGCTGTTCTTGGTCCGTCGAGTCCCTCAATAAGCTCTGGCAACTACTTCTCCATTCTTGAGCGTCGAGTCCAAAGTTGAGCCATGTTCATTCTCAATGAAGGGTTTTCACCTTACGGCTCTCACCAATCCTGATCCGATCCAACGCCCGATTAAGTGCATCCAGCGCATCAAGCAGCGCTTTTGCTTCCGCCTCTCGACCATCCCCCCAAAGCCGCTCAACCATTCTATTTAACGCTTGGATCGATCGTTCAATATCGGCCGCAGTCACTACCGGCGCATCCGCTTCTTGCTTCTTTGACATGTTCAAAACCTCTTAAGCGCTTGAAGAACAACGCCTGAGATTCGGCAGTTTTCAGCATACATCCTGGGAGGATACGCAAAAATCGGCTGACACCCTCACGAATGAATCGGCAACGCCAACCCAAACACCACAAAAAATCCACCACACACCTTATTGAACCGCCGCCCCGTCCGAGCCAGCCAAGGCCGCACCCGATGCGCTGCACTCGCCACCATATACTCAACCACAAACTCTACCACCGCATACGTCAGGGCAATCGCTGCCGTTTGCGCAATGATGCTCCTGTACGGATCCAGGAACGGCGGAATAAACGCAGTAAACAGCAGCAGTGCCTTGGGATTTGAAAGTGCCGACACCAGTCCTTGGCGGAACAGCGACCAGCGTCGAAAGCTTGTAGCACCGGTCGGCTCAAGACTGACCGGCGCAGACCGCCACAGCCCCCAGCCCAGCCAGATCAGATAGAGCCCGCCCACCACCTTCAATACGGTGAACCAGGTCGCCGATGCCTGGATCAGTGCACCCAAGCCCAAAGCGCACAGCGCAAGCACCCTGTTCGAACTCTGGAGGCGCGACCCAGTGCCGATCGCCGTCTACGAAAGCGCAAGCCTGGCTCGGCTTTATGCCGTGAATTCACTGACCCAACGGGGCCGCCAATTCAAGGTGGTCTACAACAGTTCGAGTCTCGCGGGCCAGGTGGCGGCAGTGGAGGGCGGGCTCGCGATTGCCGCGATTACCCAGTGCACCGTGCAGCCATCGCTTCAGGTCTTGGGCCGCGAGCACGGCTTGGGCAGCATTGAACCGATGGAGGTGTCGATTCTGCGCAGCCGGGCTTCGCGTGGGTCGAAAGCGGTGAATGGCCTGCATGCTTTCATCATCAGTGCGCTGAGGCATCAGGCGTAGGCCCGCAGAAGATTTGTCATCCTCCGCGAGCCCGGCGCCGGCGAATGGATCAGCTACCCATTACCTCATCCAGCGCCTGTTCCAGAGTGCTGACCGTACGCTCGATATTGTGCAGCTTTTCGAGCCCGAATAGACCGATGCGAAAGGTCTGGAAGTCGGCTGGCTCGTCGCACTGCAACGGTACTCCGGCAGCGATCTGCAGGCCTTGGGCGACAAATTTCTTGCCGCTCTTGATGTCGGCATCGTCGGTGTAGCTCACCACCACGCCAGGGGCCTGGAAGCCGGCGGCGGCCACGCTCTTGATCCCCTTGGCGGTCAACATGGCGCGCACCCGGTCGCCCAGCGCTTGTTGTTCGTCGCGGACCTTGTCGAAGCCGTAGGCTTGCGTCTCTTTCATCACTTCGTTGAAGCGCGCGAGGGCGTCGCTGGGCATGGTGGCATGGTAGGCATGCCCGCCCTGTTCGTAGGCCTGCATGATCTGCAGCCATTTTTTCAGGTCGCAGGCAAAACTGCTGCTCTGCGTCTGTTCGATGCGCGCCAGGGCCAAGGGACTGAACATCACCAGGGCGCAGCAAGGGGAGGCGCTCCAGCCTTTTTGCGGTGCGCTGATCAGCAGGTCGATGGCGCATTTGTGCATATCGACCCACAGCGCGCCCGAGGCGATGCAGTCCAGCACGAACAGGCCACCCACCGCATGCACGGCGTCGCCGACGGCGCGCATATAGTCATCGGGCAGGATAATCCCCGATGAGGTTTCAACGTGGGGGGCGAAGACCACCTGTGGCTTGTGCGCCTGAATGGCTGCCAGCACCTCGTCCAGCGGGGGCGGAGCATAGGCGGCCTGGCGACCCGTCTCGACCGGTCGAGCTTTGAGTACCGTGGTCGCCGCCGGGATGTTGCCCATCTCCAGGATCTGGCTCCAGCGATAACTGAACCAGCCGTTGCGGATTACCAGGCATTGCTGGCCGCCGGCAAACTGCCGCGCCACCGCCTCCATGCCAAATGTACCGCTGCCCGGCACCACTGCAACGGCCTCGGCGTTGTAGACCTGTTTCAGGGTGCTGGAAATGTTCTTCATCACCCCCTGGAAGGACTGCGACATGTGGTTGAGCGAGCGGTCGGTGTAAACCACCGAGTACTCGACCAGCCCCTCGGGATCGATACTGGGATAGAGCTTTGACATGGGTGACTCCTGTGGCAGAGATGTCAGTGGTATCGACCCTGCCCTAAGCCTTGGCAAATGACAAGATTGCACGAGGTTGAATTGCAATGCCCGCCGTACGGCGCCGGGTACCGTCTGGGCGCGGATCGGCTCCAAATGCTTGCGAGCCGACCCCGTTGCCCTCGGTGTCAGGCCGTGTGGGCATTGGTCCCGGGCCGGATCGCTTCTGGAGAGAAAACCCTCGAAGTTCGTCGTTGGTATCCAGATTTAGACCTCTGCGAAGATCTGCTGATTGTCGAGAACGGGCGATTTCTCCATAGGGAGGGTGACGAAGACCCTGACGGTACAGCCGTCGCGATTGTGCGAGTAAAAGCTGTACGTCCATTCGTCCAGGCTGACATGCAAGCGGCCTGTGCAAGTTATTTCGAGGAAGGCTGGCTGGCATGGGAGCTGAGTGACTTAAGACCGGTCACACACCCTGTGACCGTTCGCGCGGCACGGGGTATTTACCAGGTAGATTTCCTGCTTCCCGACATGATTTACCCATTGAAATAGGCGATCAGCCTTACGTCTCAGACGTGCTCAACTGCGCGCCTTTCGCAAGCTCAATGGCCGCGATAATAGCGGCGCGGGCTTGGGGACTATTCTTCCAGCAAGACGACCCCGTGGCCGCCGACGCATGAGCCAGGATGTCAGTAACACTCGCCTCGCTGAGCACCGCCAGTGAGTCAATGCCCATCTGCTCAAGTCGACCGATAACGGCCGGCCCCACGCCCTTGAGGGCCAGCAAAGCATTGTATTCCGTCAATGGAAATGGCATCCGTAAACTCCTGTTATCGGCCAATGGGGACGGCGGAGTTTGCCCGACGGGAGAGGGCATCTCAATAGATGGACTTCTTCACTCCAGGCGTAGGCGAAATCCCCCCGCAAAAAGCCCGTAGGCTCCAATGCCGTTGTAGGAGCGAGCTTGCTCGCGAAGAACTTATGGGCGCCGCGTTTACTCAGGCTTCACGCGTTATCGTTGGCGTTTCTCGCGAGCAAGCTCGCTCCTGCAGTGGGTCGATGTTCCCGTTATTGAACAGCATTGCACCAGATGCGCAGGCTTATTCGTTTCAGCTTAAATCCCACATAATGGGTTTATAATTCACATATTGAACTAAGTTCTCGGCTGGTTTAAGGTCAGTCACAACCCAGTGACCCGACGCCGTCCGGCCACCGAGAATAAAGACAATAAGAGGAATTCCCCCATGACTGGTCCTTCGCTGGACAGCCGTCTGCACGCCAGCACCATGAAGACGCTCAACCTGAAGCTGATTCCGTTCCTCATGTTGCTTTACATGGTGGCCTACATCGACAAGTCGAACATTTCGGTGGCGGCGTTGACGATGAATGCCGACCTCGGCCTCAGCCTGCGCATGTATGGCATCGGCGTGGGGTTGTTCTTCCTGACCTACATCCTGTTCGAAGTGCCGAGCAGCCTGATCCTGACCAAGGTCGGTGCGCGGCGCTGGATTGCGCGGATCATGATCACCTGGGGCATCATTGCCGCGGGCATGAGCCTGATCCAGAGCGCCAACCAGCTGTACGTGATGCGTCTGCTGCTGGGGGCCGCCGAAGCGGGTTTCACGCCCGGGATCATCTACTACCTCTCCCAGTGGTTCCCGCGCAGCGACCGAGCCAGGGCCATGTCGTGGTTCTACATTGGCGCTGCGCTGGCGTCGGTGATCGGTCTGCCGATGTCGGGTGCCTTGCTGAATCTGGATGGCCTGTTCGGCGTTAATGGCTGGCGCTGGTTGTTCCTGCTCGAAGGCATTCCGGCGATTGTGCTGGGCTACGTGGTGTTGCGCTACATGCCCGAAACGCCGGCCTCTACCCACTGGCTCGACAGCGCGCAGAAGGACTGGCTCAGCCGCACCATGCAGGCCGAGCAGGCAACGACGGTGATCTCGCACAAGGACGCCTGGCATGTGGCTTTTCGCAGTCGCCAGGTGTGGTTGCTCAGCCTGTTCTGGTTGCTGCAGGCGTTTGGCACCATCGGCGTCACGCTGTTCCTGCCACTGATTGTGCAGTCGGTATCGAAGCAGGGCTCGTTCGTGGTCAGCCTGCTATCGGCGATGCCATTCTTCCTGGCGTGCGTGTTCATGTACCTGAACGGCCGTCACTCCGATCGCACCGGCGAGCGGGGCTGGCATTTGGGTGGGCCATTGTTGGCGGCCGGAGTGCTGCTGGCCCTGGCGGTGTTTACCGGCAACCAGTGGCTGGCGTACGTGCTGCTGGTGGTGGCGGTGGGGCTGAACTGGGCGGCGACGCCGGTGTTCTGGGCGACCACCACCGAATACCTGTCCGGTCCGGCGGCTGCCGTATCGATTGCCTTGATCAACTCCATTGCCAACATTGCCGGCCTGGGCTTGCCGCCGGTGATGGGCTGGATCAAGGACGCCACCCATAGCTATGACTATGCCTTGTTGCTGGTGGCCGCCGCGCTGCTGGCGGGGGGGCTGTTAGGGCTCTATTTGGGCGGCGGCAAACGCAGCCGCAAGGTCACTACCGTTTCTGTTCCGGGAGGCATCGATGAAATCAACCGTGCTTAAAGTTGCGCGTCTGCCAGACATGCTCAGCGAGCGGCTGTATGCCGACTATGACGTGCTTGAGGGCAGTGAGAGCGGCGAGGAACTGGAGGCGCGAACGCTGCGTGGTATTCGCGCGCTGATCGCCAATGGCGAGTCGAGGGTGAGCGCCGGTTTGATCGAGCGCCTGCCGGATCTGCAAGTGATCGTGGTGTTTGGCGTTGGTTATGACGGCATCGACGTCGAAGCGGCCCGGGCCCGTGGCATTGCGGTCACGCATACGCCGGATGTGCTGACCGACGACGTCGCCGATTTTGCCATGACCTTGCTGCTTGGCACGGCGCGGCGCATTGCACGGGCGGACCGTTTTGTGCGCGAAGGGCGCTGGCAACAGGGGCCTTTTCCGTTCACTCGCAAGGTCAGTGGCAAGCGTCTGGGAATCGTTGGGCTGGGGCGCATCGGCAAGGCGATTGCGCAGCGCGCGGCGGCGTTCGACATGCAGATCAGCTACCACGGCCGGCGTCCGCTCGGAGTGGACTACCCGTATTACGCTTCGGTCACCGAACTGGCGGCGGCGGTGGATTTCCTGCTGGTTGCAGTGGGCGGTGGGGACTCGACTCATCACCTGGTCGATGCCTGTGTGCTCGATGCGTTGGGCAGCCAGGGCATCCTGATCAACGTGGGGCGCGGCAGTGTGGTCGATGAGGCGGCGCTGGCACAGGCGTTGGCTGAGGGGCGGCTGTTGGGGGCAGGGCTGGACGTATTCGAGGATGAACCGCGGCCGCATGCGGGGCTGCTGGATCTGGACAACGTGCTGCTGGCGCCGCACATGGCCAGTGCCACCTGGGATACGCGGCGGGCGATGTCGGACCTGACCTTGGCCAACCTCGCTGCGCATTTTGCCGGCGAGCCGTTGCCGACACCGGTGCCGGATTGACCCGCCGGGTCAGTCTTCCGGCAGGTTATTGAAGATTTTTTCCAGCGTGGCATTCAGTTTGGTGATCTGGGCTTCAGTGAGGCCCTTGAAACTGGTGCGGAAGATGTCGCTGGTGCCCAGCTGGATTTCTTCGATGGTATGGCGCCCGACATCGGTCAGCGACACCTGGGTCACCCGCCCATCGCTGGCGCTGGTGTTGGTTTCCACCAGGCCATCGGCTTTCATGCGATAGACGATCTTGGTGATGGTCGACAGCTTGGCGATGGCATGGATGGAGATTTCCGAAATGCTCGACTCGCCATTTTCCTTGAGGATAAACAGAATCCGCCAGCGCGGGATGTCCATGTCGATCTTTTTCAGCGCCTTTTCCATCGCCATGGAGTAGCGCCCGTGCAGACGCGCGAGCCAATAGAAGGGGAACTCTTCCTTCTTGAAGTCTTCGCTGGCGGGGTTGTATCGGCTCAGGCGCTTTTTCGGGGTGGTCATAAAGGTGGCGTAGTCTTTCTGATGAGCTGGGTTTGATAGCGGGCGCCATTGTCGCGCCGCCCGCCGCAAAAAACCAGCGGACACGCCACGGTTTGCCTCAGGCCAGGCCTTCGTGCTTGAGGCTTTCACGAAAGTGTCGGCAGCCCTTGATCAGCAACAACAGGGTCAGGGCGACCGCGAAGGCGTTAAGCAGGGAGATCGATGAGCCGACCAGCGCCGGGTTTTCGAACAGGCGGTCGGTGAGCAGCGCGACCGCCGTGGTGCCGACACCCAGGCCGATCAGGTTGGAAATCAGCAGGAACAGCGCGCTGATCTGTGCGCGCATCTGGTTGGGCGGCAAGATCTGCATGGCAGCAGTGGACGCCGGCATCGGAAACGAGGCGAAGAACATGGCCGGCGCCAGTAGCGCGATGGACATCCACAGTTCGTTGACCTGGGTAAACGCGACCGCGGGCACGGCCATGCCGATCGCACCAATCACCCCCGCGCGAATCGGCGCGTCGCTATAGCCCTTTTTCGCCAGCCAGTCGATTAACCAACCGCCGCAGAACACGCCACTGGTGTTGGCCAGTAACACCACAATTCCAAGCATGTAGCCGGTGTCGCTGGGGGCGAGGCCGAATTTGCGCATGTAGAAAGCCGGGGTCCAGCTGAGCATGCAGAACAGCGTCATCGCGTAGAAAGAGAATCCCAGGTAGTGGCAGGCGAAAGTCTTGCGGTGCACCCCCAGGAACGTGAATGCCTGTTTCATGCTGGGCGCATGGACCTTGCCCGCGGCGTCCAGTTTCAGGCCCTTGCGCGCCGGGTCGCGGACCGTGAGCGCAATCAACAGTGCCACCAACACCCCCGGCAGCCCCACCAGGAAGAAGGTCACCTGCCAGGGACGCATTTCTCCAAGCAACGGGACCACGACGCTGTCGAGGTTCTTCAGCAAATCGATGACGTAGCCGCCAATCAGAAAGGCCACGCCGCCGCCAATAAACGAGCCAATGGAGTAGATCGCCACAGCGCGGCCGAGTTTTTCTCGGGGGAACATGTCGCTGAGCATCGAGTAGGTGGCCGGCGACAGCGCCGCTTCGCCGATGCCCACGCCGATGCGTGCCATGAACATCTGCAGGAAGTTTTTGCTCAGCCCGCACAGGGCCGTGGCCAGGCTCCAGAACGCCACGCCGATGGCGATGATTTTTGGTCGCGAGAATTTGTCTGCCAGTAGCGCGATGGGCATGCCCATGAAGGCATAGAACAGGGAAAAAGCCAGGCCATGCAACAGGCTGAACTGAGTGTCGGAGAGCTGCAGATCGTGTTTGATCGGCTCGATCATCAAGGCCAGGATTTGCCGATCGATAAACGAAAAAATGTACGCCAGCATGCAAATGGCAACGATGTACCATTCATAGGCATAGCTTTTACGGGTGACCTCGGTGGGTGTTTTGCTGGTCATGCTGTTGGCCCCTTCAGGGTTGGCAATCGGTCAGTCGGCGGCAGCGTTTGTTCGCAGTTGGGTGCATCGGTGACGCCAGCGTTACCCGAGCGCATTGCCCTGGTGCGTTTATTGGTTTTGTTGTGCGGTCCAGGTTGCCAATCCCTTGGCATAAGGGTGTTGCAGGACCTTTTTAAGCCCTTGTTCAGCGGGCCTCTATGCGCCAGGCGCAAAGGCTGTTCCGGGCGCGCAGAAAGCGTTTGCGTGGCGTGAAAATTGCTTTCCATTTCCACTAAATTTCGAGGCGTCTGCAACCGGTCGCCCATCGTTTTCTGGAGCACTTGCGCATGTTCGATCAACGCTTTTCACTCCAGGATCATTGCCTGCTGAGTTCGGGTGGGTTCGGCGAGGTCAGGGACCGGGTCAGTCATTACCTGTGGCCACACCAGATGAAAATGCAGCAGGGCGGCGCCTTGCAATCACAGCTGTACGGCGTGTTCTTCGGCAGTTCGGCGCTATTCGATCTGCACTACGGCGCACCGGTGGAAATCGACGCTGGCGATATCAGCGACTACTACCTGATTCGCGTCACGCTTGAAGGTGGTGGCATGGTCAGCATGGGCAAACAGCAGGCTGTTTTGCGCAAGGGTGGGCTGACCATTTCCTCGCCTTCGCAACGCAGCTTCATCCGTATCGACAAGGACTGCCGCAACCTCATTTTGCGGGTCGATCGGCAAGCCCTCGAACGCCAGTTGCAGGTGTTGCTCAACCGGCGTTTGCGTCAGCCGCTGGTGTTCGATATCCAGGTCGACCCGGCACATCAGGGCATGGCGACGGTTCGCAGCACCCTGGACTACATCTGCCAGTTGTACGGCGACACCAGCCAGTCGCTGCAGCCCTCGGCCATGGGTGCGAGCCTGTCGGACTACCTGCTGTCGGTGCTGCTGACCCAGTTGCCGCACAATTACTCGGTCGATCTGCTGCAAGATCAACGCCAGCCCATGCCGCACCACGTCAAGAAGGCCCGCGACTATATCGAGCAGCACCTGGCCGAACCCATCGCCCTGGCAAGCCTGGCGCAGTTCTGCGAAGTGTCGATCCGCACCCTGCAAAATGGCTTCACGCGCTTTCTCCAGCAAACCCCCAGCGACTATGTGCGCACCCGGCGCCTGGCACTGGTGCACCTGGCCTTGCAACAAGCCGGGCCGGCGGACAGCGTGACGGATATCCTGCTGTGTCACGGCGTTGCCAGCTTCGGTCATTTTGCGATGCAGTACCGCAAGCAATACGGCTGCCTACCGTCCGAGACCCTGCGCCGCCGGGCCTGAAACGTGACGTCGGGCCCGTTACCCCTGGACAAAACGCTGCGCCAGGTCCAGTTGCGAGTTGGCCAGTTGATGCAGCTCTTCGCCAATCTGAGTACTGCGTCGTGACTGATCGCGGCTGGTTTGCGCCAGGCTGACGATTTGCCCAATCTGCCCGTTGATCTCATGGGCCACTTGCCCTTGCTGTTCGATGGCGGAAGCCATCTGCAAACTCATGCCGGAAATCTGCCCCACTTCCTCGCAGATGCGCTGCAAAGCCGTTTGCACCTGGGCCACATCTGCGCGTGATTCCCGAGCCGCCGACTCGCCCCGTTGTGCAGTGGCCAGCGCCAGGGCGCTGCCGTCGCGCAGCTGCTCGATGGAGCGCTGGATCTGTTCGGTGGACTCGCGAGTGCGGGTGGCGAGGCTGCGCACCTCGTCGGCGACCACCGCAAATCCGCGGCCGCTCTCACCGGCGCGAGCGGCTTCGATGGCCGCGTTAAGGGCCAGCAAGTTGGTCTGCTCGGCGATGCTGCGAATCACATGGGAGACGCCGCTGATCGATTCGATGGACTCCGCCAGGCGACTGACCGCCTGCCCGATCTCCTCGACCGAATGGCTCAGGCCCGTCATCGACCCCTGGCTTTGCCCGGACAGGCGCACGCCATCGTGAGCCAGATTGTCCACGGCTTGAGTGGCCTCGGCGGTGTGCTGCAAGTTGCGCGACAATTCCTGGATCGTCGCGCTCATTTGATGCACCGCAGCCGCGGACTGTTCGGCTTCCTCGAGTTGCCGTTGCAGGTGGCCTGACTGGGTCTGTACCAGCATCGAAGACTCCTGCGCACGCTGGCGCACGGTCTCGCCGTTGATGCGGATCCGCGCCATCACCGTGCGCATCCGGGTGTTCTGGCTGTTGAGGGCCATGTCGAAACGGTTGGTCAGGGAGGCCGAACCGTTCTGCAGTGAGGCCAGCAAGGTGTCGCTGTAGACCTGATCATGCCGGGTCAGGATGCGGCGGATGTCTGCTTGCAGTCCGGCTCGCCACTGCCATGCAGCGCCGATCACGCCACCGAGCACCAGCAGGCCCGGTGCCCAATCGATCTGCCCTCCGACCATGGCGCCGGCAACAGCCAGTCCGAGCAGCCAGGTCATGCCTTGGCAGCTGGCGTGATCCTGGATGCGCCGGGCCAGTGACAAGGGGCCGTGGCCCCCATTCAAGCGTTGATAGAGTTTCGCTGCACGCAGGCTTTGGGCCTCGTCCATCGGGTGATACGCCGTGCCCAGGGCCGTCAACTGACCTTCTTCCAGCAGCGGCACCACATAAAGATTGCACCAGAATGTCGTGCCATGTTTGTCACGGCCCATGATGGGGGCCGTCCAGGGCACACCGCTGCGCAGGGTCTGCCACATGCGCTCGATGACCCGCCTGGGCATCAGCGGGTGATTGATCAGCTCGTGAGGCTGGTTCAGCACGTCTTCCCGGGCGTATTTGCTGAGGGCCAGATAGGCGTCGTTGCAGGCCAGCAGATGACCTCGAGTGTCCAGCCGTGAGATTGGGATTTCCTGCTGCGCCGCAATGCTTGCCGGCACACTTTGGTCCTTTGGATTAGCCACTGACCGCTCCTGCGATTACCAGCACTGGCCGCGTTCGGCGCGCATTTTGCGCACCATGGCGTCGAAGAATTTCACGGCGAAGCCGCTGTCGCGAATGAGCATGGCGGTGAGATCGGCGCACTTGTGGCTGATCTCTTCGGGCAGCGGATTGTCTTCCCCGCCCAAAGCGCCGGCCTGGCACTGGATCTCGGCGGCGCGCTGCACTGTCCACAACAGGAAGAAAGCCTTGGCGATGCTGCTTTCGCCGACGGCAATGCCATGGTTGCGCAGCACCAGGATGTGCTTGTCGCCGAGGCTGTCGATCATCCGGGCTTTTTCGTCATCGAACAGGGTGATGCCTTCGAAGGTGTGGTAGCCGATGCGGCCGTAGAGCTGGGCACCGTAGAAGTCGTTATGGGCAAAGCCGGCCTTCTTCATGACGATGGCGGAAATCGGCGTGGTGTGCGTGTGGATCAGGCACTGAATGTCCGCGCGCGCTCCGTGCACCGCGCTGTGCAGGGCGAAACCGGCCGGGTTGCCGTCGTAGGGCGAGTCTTCGAGTTTCTTGCCGTGCAAGTCGACCTTGAGCAGGTTGGCCGGTGTCACTTCGGTGTAGTTGAGCCCGAACGGGTTGACCAGGTAATGGTGCGCCGGGCCGGGAAGGCGAGCGGAAATATGGTTGAAGATGGTCTCGGTCCAGCCAAAGAAATCCACCAGGTGGTAGCAGTGCGCAAGTTGCACGCGCAGGGCCCATTCTTCTTCGCTGTACTGCGGGGGTTGTGCCAATGCGGTCTGATTCATGACGGATTCCTTTTCTGGGTGGGTCAATGACGAGCCTGCTCACCGCGAAAGCGGGCGAGGGCGATAAGGTGGCGGGTGACGGGCATCGGGATCGCCATGCAATCGGCCAGTTCCAGTACCGCATCACCGATGGCGGCCAGCTCCAGGGGGCGGCCTTTGTCATAGTCCTGCAGCATTGAGGTGCGCACCGCGCCCATGCCGGCACCGAGTTCGAGGAACGTCTGCGGGTCGATGCTCACGCGTGCGCCGTGGGCGGCGGCCGTCAGGAGGGTTTCGTGCAGGCAGCTGCTGACCACCTCGCGCAGTTCCGGCAGGCTGTAAAGCTGCTCGAGGGTGGCGCCAGTGATGACGGAGAGCGGGTTGGAGGTGATGTTGGCGATGATCTTGGTCCACAGGTTATCGCGAATGCGATCCGTGGCCCGGGCTTCTATTCCAACACTTTCGATCAGCCCGCGCACCTGCTCCAGCCGCGGGCTGAGACGGTTGTCGGGTTCGCCGAAAATCATCAGGTGCGGGGTCCGGGACTCTGCCACGGCGATAGCAGGGCAGTGCGCGGTGATGAACACCACGCAGCCGATCACGTGCCGCAGGTCGAGGGCCTGGCTGAGAATCGACTGTGGGTCGACCGCATCGACCCGGCGCCCGTCGTAGCGTCCGCCTTCGCCGTGGAAGTACCACCAGGGCACGCCGTTGACCACCGGGATCACCACCGTGTCGGCACCGATCATCGGTTGCAGCTGCGGCAGCAAACTGGCCAGGCCCTGGGCCTTGGTGCAGAGAAAAATCAGGTCTTGTTCGCCAAGGCTGGTGGCGTTGTCACTGGCCTCGACCCGCACATGGTGCTGGCCGTCCAGGTCGGTCAGGCGAATGCCGTCTCGGCGGATCGCGGCCAGTGTGTCACCACGGGCCAGGACATTGACCTGATGGCCGCCGGCAGCCAGCCGTGCGGCCAGGGTGCAGCCGATGGCACCGGCACCGGCAATGCCGATACGCAGGAGGGAAGGGTTCATCGTAACTCCACATTATTCAACAAGGCGCCTACTCAGGCGATAATTATCCCTTCGGGCCCACCGCGATCCCCTGTGGGAGCCGGCTTGCCGGCGATGCGCCCGCCAGGTCGACGCAGTGCTAAAGGGCCCCATCGCCGGCAAGCGGGCTCCAACAGGGGGAAGTGCCGTAGCAAAATTTCAGGTCGCAAGCATTTCCTGATGCTTGCTCGCCAGCCCCAGATACGCATCGATCACTCGTGGATCATCCGCCAGTTGTCGGGCCGGGCCCTGCATCGCAATCTGCCCTGTCTCCAGGACATAGGCGTAGTCAGCCACCCGCAACGCTGCCCGGGCGTTCTGCTCTACCAGCAGGATCGACACCCCGTGCTCGCGCAGGGAGGTGATGATGCGGAAGATCTCCCGGGTGATCAGTGGCGCCAGGCCCAGGCTCGGCTCATCGAGCATCAACAGCTTGGGCTTGGCCATCAGCGCGCGGCCCACGGCAAGCATCTGCCGCTCACCGCCAGACAAGGTCGCGGCCAGTTGTTCGCGGCGTTCCCACAGGCGCGGGAACAGCTCATACACTTCGGCCAGGGTCTCGCTATAGCGCCGGTCACCCCGGCGATGCCGCTGGAAGGCGCCCAGCAGCAAGTTGTCGGCCACGCTCATGCTGGTGAACAGCTCGCGTTTTTCCGGTACCAGGCCCAGGCCCCGGGAGACCATCACTTCCACTTCCGGCAAAGTTTCCAGGCTGCCGTCGAAATGCACCTGGCCCCGGGAGCCGAGCACGCCCATGATCGCCGACAGCAGGGTGGTCTTGCCGGCGCCGTTGGGGCCGATCACTGTCACGATCTGACCCTTGCCCACCGTCAGGCTGGCGTTGCTCAGTGCTTCGACTTTGCCGTAGGCCACGCTCAGGTCCCTGATTTCGAGCACGGCGTCGTCGACCCGGTTAAGCGGTGCGAGCTGCGGTTCCACTTGCATGTTCATCATTCAACTCCTCCCAGGTAGGCTTCCAGCACCGCCGGATCCTTCTGTACGTCTTCGGGCAGGCCTTGGGCGATCCGCTGGCCGAACTCCATGACCACCACGCGATCCACCAGGCCCATCACGAAGTCCATGTCGTGCTCGACCAGCAGAATCGCCATGCCTTCGCTGCGCAGGCGACTGAGCAGGATGCCCAGGGCTTCTTTTTCCTTGTGGCGCAGGCCGGCGGCGGGCTCATCGAGCAGCAGCAGGCACGGGTCGGCGCACAGGGCGCGGGCGATCTCGAGGATGCGTTGCTGGCCGAGGGACAGGCTCCCGGCCTCGGCATCCAGGTAGTCACCCAGGCCGACGCGCTCCAGCTGGCGCCGGGCCTCGCCAAGCAGTTCGGCCTCCTCGCGACGATCTAGGTGCAGGGCCGCCGACAGCACCCCTTGGGTGCCACGCAGATGCGCGCCAATGGCGACGTTTTCCAGCACACTCATGTTGCCCAGCAGTTTCACGTGCTGGAAGGTGCGGCTCATGCCCAGGCGGGCGACTTGCCGCGAGCTCAGGCCGTTGATCTTCTGGCCCATGAACAACACGTCGCCGCTGGTGGGTGTATCGACCCCGGAGAGCTGGTTGAACATCGTGCTCTTGCCGGCACCGTTGGGGCCGATCAGGGCGAGGATTTCCCCAGAGCGGATCTCCAGGCTCATGTCATTGTTGGCCACCAGCCCGCCGAAGCGCTTGGTTACATGCCGGGCCTCGAGGATCAGTTCGCCATGCCTGGGCAGTTGGCGGCGAGGCAGGGGCGCGGCGTTTGCATCGACTTTCTGTGCCTTGGCGCGGACCTGCCAGCGGGCCGGTACCAGGCGCGTCAGCAATGGCCACAGGCCGCCGGGCGCGCGCTGCATCAGCACCACGATCAGGATGCCGAACACGATGATTTCGTAGTTGCCGGTGTTACCCAGCAGGTGAGGCAACCAGTCCTGCAGCCATTGCTTGAGCATCGTCAGGATGCCTGCGCCGAGCAAGGCGCCCCAGACGCTGCCGACGCCGCCGATCAGCGCCATAAACAGATAATCGATACCCATGTTCAGGCCGAAGGGCGTCGGGTTGACGAAGCGTTGGGTGTGCGCGTACAGCCAGCCGGATATCGCCGCAAACACTGCAGAAATGACAAATATCACCATCTTCGAACGGAAGGTGTTCACGCCCATCGACTCGGCCATGACCTGGCCGCCCTTGAGCGCACGAATGGCCCGGCCTTCGCGGGAATTGAGGAGGTTTTGCGTGATGACGATGGCCACCAGCAGCAGCGCCCAGATCAGGTAGAAAATGTTTTCGCCTTTATCCAGCGTCAGGCCGAACAACGAAATTGAGGGCAGGCCGCCGACACCCGTATGCCCGCCCAATGACTCCAGCGTGCCGAACAGGTAATACAGCGACAAGCCCCAGGCAATCGTCCCCAGCGGCAAGTAGTGCCCGGACAACTTGAGCGTCAGCGCGCCGAGAATCAACGCCACCGAGGCGGTGAGTGCCACGCCCACCAATAACGTCAGCCAGGGTGAGGAACCGGCCCAGGCCAGCCAGGCCGGCAACTGCTCGGTAGTGGTCAGGTAAGCGGATGTGTACGCGCCCAGGCCAACGAACGCCGCCTGGCCGAAGCTGGTCATGCCGCCCACCCCGGTGAGCAGCACCAGCCCCAGCACCACCAGGGCATACATGCCGATGTAATTGAGCAGGGTGACGTAGTAGGGCGGCAGCAGCAGCGGCGCGACACCCACCACCAGCAACAGGGCAAGTAATAGATAGCGCGGATTCATTCTTCTTCCTCCACATGACGGCTGGTGAACGAACGCCAAAGCAGGAACGGAATGATCAGCGTGAACACGATGATTTCTTTATAGGTACTGGCCCAGAACATCGAGAACGCTTCGATCAAACCCACCGCCAGGGCGCCCAGCGCTGCGACCGGATAGCTGACCAGCCCGCCGATGATCGCGCCGACAAAGCCCTTGAGGCTGATGACAAAACCGGAGTCGAAATACAGCGTGGTGATCGGTGCGATCAGGATCCCCGAAAGGGTGCCGATCAGGGCAGCGAGAAGGAAGGTCGACTTGCCGGCCAGGGTCGGTGAAATGCCCATCAGGCGCGCACCCATGCGATTGACCGCAGTGGCGCGCAAGGCCTTGCCGTACAGCGTGCGCTCGAAGAACAGATACAGCCCGACGATCAGGCCCAGGGACACCGCCAGCACCCACAGCGTCTGGCTATTGAAGGTCACGGGGCCCAGTTCCAGACCGGCCTCGGAGAATGGCTGGGTGCGCGCACCTTCAGGACCGAACAGCAACAACGCGATGCCGACCATGCTCACGTGCACCGCGATCGACACGATCAACAGCACCAGGGAGCTGGCCGAGGCGATCGGCTGGAACACCAGGCGATAGATCTGCGGCCCCAACGGCACCACCAGTGCCAGGGTCAACAACGCCTGGACCGCCATCGGCAGTTCGGCCAGGGGCAGGGTGTTGATCAGCACCGCCAGCAGCCCTGCGTAACCGAGCTTGAACACAATTCGCGTGGGAAACCGGAACGCCTGACTGGAACGCGCTGCGCCCCACACGTCGAGTGCGCAATCAATCAGCGTCAGACCGAGCAGCAGCCAGACCAGTGCAGTCGGGTGACCGCTTTGCAAAGTGGCCATGGTCAAGGCGCCATAGGTCACGAATTCACCCTGGGGGATCAACAGGATCCGCGTCACGGTGAACACCAGGAGGATCGACAGGGCCAGCAGCGCGTAGATCGCACCATTGGTCATGCCGTCCTGGCCCAGCAGCATGGCTATCTGGAAATTCATAATGAGAGCTCTTTTCTACAGATTGGATATCAGGCCCGACTGCCGGCGCAGGTCGGCTCGCCGGCAATCAGGCAGCGGGCTGTGCGCCCGGGGTCAGTTGTCTTTCAACAACATCCAGTTGCCGTTCTTCACCACGATCAGTTCGCGCCCGCGCTCGTCGAAGCCGCTGTGGTCTTGCGCTGTCATGTTGTAAACGCCTTGGGTGCCCGCCAGTTCGTGGCTTTGCTCAAGTGCATCACGCAGGGCTGCACGGAACTCGGCGGTGCCCGGTGCTGCTTTGGCGGCGGCAATCGGGATTGCCTTCTGCAATAGCAGGCCGGCGTCGAAGGTGTTACCGCCGAAGGTCGCCGGTTTGCTGCCGTTGAGCTTTTCGTAGGCGGCGGTGTAGTCGCTGGCGATTTTCTTCGAAGGGTGGCTGTCCGGGATCTCATCCAGGACCAGCATCAGGCTGGCGGCCAGGACGGTACCCTCGACCTTCTTGCCGCCGAGCTTGAGGAAGTCCGGCAGTGCGGCGCCGTGGGTCTGGTAGACCTGGCCGCGATAGCCCTGGTCGAACAGCGTGGTCTGGGGCATCACTGCCGAGCTGCCGGGCGCCGCGACCAGTACCGCATCGGGACGGGAGGCGAGGATTTTCAGGCTCTGGCCGGTCACCGAGGTGTCCTGGCGCTGGAAGCGCTCACTGGCCACGACCTTGATGTTCTGCTGCGCTGCCAGGCCGGCCATGACCTTGGCCCAGTTCTCGCCATACGGGTCGCCGGTACCGATGAAGCCAAGGGTTTTAACGCCTTTGCTGGCCATGTGTTCGAACAGCGCCTTGGCGATCAGGTCATCGTTTTGCGTGGTCTTGAACACCCACTTCTTCTGCTCGGTCATGGGCAGCACCACGGCCGCGGTGCCCACCGGTGCCAGCAACGGCACGCCCGCTTCGGCAACGAACTGGATTACGCCCATGGCGTTAGGTGAGCCGCTTGGGCCGATGATCGCATCGACCTTTTCCTCGTCGATCAGCTTTTTCAGGGCTTTCACTGTGGCAGTCGGGTCGCTCGCGTCATCCAGGGAGATGTACTTCACCGTCTGATCGCCCGCCTGGGTCGGCAGCAACGGCACGGTGTTTTTCTGCGGCAGGCCGACCAGTGCGATCGGCCCGGTGGAGGAGGTGATGACACCAATTTTCACTTCAGCCTGCGCGGCGGCGGCGCAAGCGGCACTCAACAATAAGGTGGACACGACTTTTCTGAAAAGCATGACTTTCTCCGAGGAGTTGCAACGCTGCAAAAGGCTAATGGCCGACCGCGCTGATCACCATGTGATGCAAGAGCGGCCCAAGGTACGGCCCTGTTTTTTTTCTAACTGCTGCCAGACCAAAGAGCAGATTGCATGCCAGAAAATTTTCTGGTGCGTCGCTTACGGGTGTTACCGGGGGCTACGCAGCGTTCGCCTGGAGACTGTCCAGAAGGGGTGTTTTGACAGGGTGAAAAAGCGCTGTCCCGGGGCAGGGCAAGTTGCCACCACACCATGCCGAACAAGGCTTTGATCTGAATCAAGAAGCCTGGAATCAGCCGAAAAAATCCCCCGATAAAAATCAAAAAAACACCTGTTTTTAAGGTGTTTTGCATGGCCATATTTTCACCGAATTATTTTTTTGAGCGTCGGTTTTTGACTTGGGTCATTGCTCGAAATTTTTGGACATATTTGCCCGTTCCTGATCGGCTTATGCGTCGTAAATTAATGATTAATAACGATTAAATGCATTTTTTGCGATGGTTTTGTATTTTTTGCAGGTGTTACCAAATTGCACGCAGCTGGTGCGCGGCGAGAAAATTTGCACCGAAAATACACACTATTTTATTCGGTAAAATTCAATTGACATTTCACGTAAATATTACGATTTTAGATTTAAGCGATTGCAGCGCCTTCTTGCCGAGGGCGTCCGTTCTGATGACACATAACGAGCAGGTAAAGAGCATGTCGATTGTTGTCGAGGATTTAGCCTTAGGTGGGAGCGGCCCTTCGGTCATGGTGAAAGACACCATCGACATTGCCGGCTATTCGACCCGCGCTTCCAGCCAGGCACTGGCCGATGCACCCGCCGCCCGCGAACATGCCCAAGTGGTTCAGGCGGTCCTGGATGCAGGCTGCCGGATCACCGGTAAAACCAGCCTGCACGAACTGGCCTTCGGCACCACTGGCCTGAACGCCTGGACCGGGACTGCGGCCAATCCGCGTTATCCGGGTTACATCCCGGGTGGCTCGTCCAGTGGTTCAGCAGCAGCGGTCGCAGCGGGTCTTTGCGACTTCGCGCTGGGCACCGATACCGGCGGTTCGGTGCGCATTCCTGCAGCGTGCTGTGGCGTGTTCGGCCTCAAGCCAACCTTCGGCCGGGTCAGTCGCCAGGGTGTCATGCCAGCGCGCAGCACCCTCGATTGTGTAGGTCCGCTGGCGCGGGACATGGACAGCCTGATTGCTGCCATGCACGTTATTGATCCGAGTTTCAACGTGGCCGCTGTCCCGGAAAACCTCTGCATTGGTGTGGTCGCAGTGCCCGCCGACGAGCAGGTTCAGGCGGTGGTGAGCCAGGCGCTGGAGCGTTCGCGGTTCACGCTGACCGAACAATCATTACCTGGCATGTCGGCGGCTTACGGCGCCGGTATGGCGGTGATCAACGCCGAAACCTGGGCTGCGTGCGGCCATCTGCTGGAAACCGGTCGGGTTGGCCAGGACGTTGCTGACCGCCTGCGCGCCGCCAGCCTCACCTCTGCCGAGTCAGTTACCGAAGCTGAACTCGTGCGACGTGCGTTCACCGCCGAGGTGGACGCCGCCCTGGCCATCACGCCGATCCTGGCGCTGCCGACCATGCCCGATTTTCCCTTGCTGGTCGCCGACGCGGCCGACACTCGTGCGGCCCTGGGGATGACCTCCCTGGTGCGCGCTTTCAACCTTTCCGGTCACCCGGCTCTGAGCATTCCCCTGGAAAGCGCTTCGGGACTTCCGGTAGGCCTTCAACTGATTGCCGCCCATGGCGCGGACGAACTGCTCTGTGCAGTCGGCCGCGAGCTGGTCCGGCGCCTGGAAGAGTAATCGACATGCTGACTATGGAGAAAACCATGACTGCGCCAAGCGAGCTGGATCAACAGCGCCGCGCGCCGATCACGGCGAATGAAGCGTTTCAGAAGCTGCTGGTCGAGATTCGCGAGCGGGCCCGGAGCGAAGAGTTCGACCAACAGAAGTTCATCTCGCAGGATGTGATCGAGCAGTTCCGGACCCTCGGCGTGTATCGCGCCCTGGTGCCCAAGCGCTTTGGCGGCGACGAACATTCGCCGGCCGAGTTTTGCCAGATGGTCGAGGACATCTCCATTGCCGACGGGTCGGCGGGTTGGGTGGCCAGCTTCGGCATGAGCCCCGTCTACCTGTCGGCATTGCCGCTGGAAACCATCAAGAAAATCTATGCCGACTCACCTGACGTGGTGTTCGCCGGCGGGATCTTCCCACCACAGCCCGCGTCCTTTGTCGAAGGTGGCCTGGAGGTCAACGGGCGCTGGAAATTTTCCAGCGGCTGCATGGGTGCTTCACTGATCGGCGTGGGCATCAGCCCGAAAAACGGCGACATGCTCGGCCTGCCACGCCTGGCGGTCATGCCCCGGGAAAAAGTGCGAATCGAGGAAACCTGGAACGTGGTTGGCCTGGTAGGCACCGGCAGCCATGACGTGGTCGTCGAAGGTGTAGTGGTACCTGAGGAGTGGACCTTCGTGCGCGGCGGCCCATCGAATCTGGATGAGCCGTTCTTCCGTTATCCGTCGCTGTCTTTTGCCACCCAGGTGCTGTCGGTGGTTGGCCTGGGCGTTGCGCGGGCCGCACTCGACGAGTTGAGCGGCATGGCCAGCGGGCGGATCTCCGTGACCGGTGCGCCGTCGTTGTCTGACCGGCCACTGGCCCAGGTCGAGATGGCCAAGGCTGAAGCGTCGCTGCGCGCCGCACGTTCGTGGTTCTACCAGGCCATCGACGATGCCTGGGCCAGCGTCCTGGCCGGCGACCCGGTGAGTGTCGAGCAGACCAACATGCTGCGCCTGTCATCGACCCACGCCACGCGTATTGCCGCCGAAGTCGCACGCACCGCGCAGATGCTCTCGGGCATGAGCGGCGTGTACCGCACCAGTCCGCTGTCGCGCTTCGTCAACGATACCCAAGTCATTACCCAGCACGCCTTCATGGGCGATATGACCTACCAGAACGCCGGCGCGATCTTCTTCGGCAACAAGCCGTTGCCTGGCTACCTGTAATTTTTTCCTACTGAATGGTGAACCCCATGACCGATAAAAAAGCCCTGCGAGTGTTGTTCTGCATCGGCATCAACCAGAACTTCTTCGATGCCCCGCGTCCCGAGGCTCTCGAAGTCTGGGCCGCGTTCGGCGCCATGTGGAACGGCATCGCCGACCTGCCGGGCGTCACTGTGCTGGGCAACATGGACGACGATCAGAGCATGGTCGGGCCATCGGCCGGCTGGCCCTGGACCACGTACCTGCTGGCCGATGTCCCTGACATCGAAACCGTCCACGCCGCGTGCAACCTGTTTCGCACCACCGACGTCGGCAACGGCCCGTACAAACTCTGGAAGTACTGCAAGGTCGAGGCCCGTACCGGTCGCGAACTGATCATCCAGCGCTGAGTCGAGAGGTCGCCATGTCATCACACGCGCATTTGCCCACCCTCGAGCAGCGGCTCGACCAGCTGGAAAGCGAGAACGCGATCCGTGCCTGCATGAACCGCTACATGGTTCTGTGCGATGAGCTGGGCGTGCACTCGCCGCTCGACGAGCTGGCCGGCCTGTTCACCGCCGAGGCGATCTGGGAAGGCAAGGGTGCCCGGTACCAGAACAGCTTCGGCGGTTACCGCGGACGTGAGGCCATCAAGGCCATGTTCGCCACCTACATGGTCGAGCCGGCGCACTTTGCGCTGAACGTGCACTTCCTGACTTCGGAACTGATCCGGGTTCGCGGTGATGACGCCGATGCCAGCTGGGTGATGTTGCAGACCTCGACCTTTGCCTCGGGTGCCTCGCACCTCAACAGTGCCCGCCTGACAGTCAGGTTCGCCCGGGAACAAGGGCAGTGGCGCATGGCGCACTTCCAGACCGAGAACCTGTTCAGCCGCCCGGTGGACAGCTGGAACAGTGCCGAGCACCTGCCTGTACCCGGCAAGCCCGGCCAGTTCTCCAGCACTACCCGGAATTCTTAGAGTCGGCGAGCCAGCCGACGAGGAGTGATCGTGAATAACCTGATAACCGCCGTGAACCTGGACGCCAGCCCGTCCGACCTGGTCTTGCCTGATCGCGTGCACACCTCGCTGTACACCGACGGCAAGATCTTCGATCAAGAGCTGGACAAGATTTTCTACAGCACCTGGATCTGGGTCGCTCACGCCAGTGAGATTCCCGAGTCCGGCAGCTACAAGAGCACCTACATCGGCAAGCAGCCGGTAATCGTCGTGCGTGATCGCAAAAAAGACGTGCATGTGTTGCTCAACCGCTGCCGCCACCGTGGCGCCACGGTATGCGAACACAAAAAGGGCAAGGCCAACAGCTTCGTTTGCCCTTACCACGGCTGGAGCTACGCCCTGGATGGCAGCCTGCGCGGCGTACCGCATCCGGAAAGCTACGGCGACTGCCTGGACAAGGCCGAACTGCCGTTGGTCAGCCTGCGGGTCGAGCAATACAACGGCATGATCTTCGCCACCTTCAAGGATGACATCGAGCCCCTGGTCGACTTCCTCGGCCCGGCGAAAAAATGGATCGACCTGTTCATGAAGCAGGGCGCCGGCTACCCGGTCAAGGTGGGTGGCGAGCATCGCTTCCGCTTCCCCGGCAACTGGAAGATCCAGCTGGAAAACACCACCGATGCCTACCACTTCCCGCTGGTGCACAAGTCGTTCCTGTCGTCGGTGGATGAGCAGACCCTGGAGCTGTTCGACTTTGTCAAAGGCCCGGGCTACGTCGAAGACCTGGGTAACGGCCACAGCGTGATGGTGATGATTCCCGACCTGGTCGACCTGGAAGCCAACCTCGACCTGCCGATCCCTGAGCGTTTTGAAGACCTGGCCGCGCAGTTGCGCGACGAAGGCCAGGACGAAGCATCGGTGCGTCGCATCGTGCGGGCGGTGGGCGGGTCGGGCTTCAACCTCAACCTGTTCCCCAACATCGCCTGCTCCATGGCGTTCTTCCGGGTGTTGCAGCCGATCGCGGTGGACGAGACCGAAATCCATCACGCCGTGATCACCATGGATGGCGGCCCAGCCGTGGCTAACCGTTATCGCCTGCGTTTGCATGAGCACTTCCAGGGCCCGATGGGCTTTGGTACCCCGGACGATTCCGAAGCCTGGGAACGCGTACAGCGTGGCGCCAGTGCCGGCACCGACCTGTGGATCATGCTCAACCGCGGCTTGCCGGGCGAAACCCAATCCGAAGACGGGCTGGTAAGCGATGTGAGCGCCGAGACCGGCATGCGCGCTGGCTACCAGCAGTGGAAAAAGATGATGTCGGCCTGAGTCGACGGAGAACACCATGATCAATCTGCAATTGCTCAATCAGGTCAGCGCTTTCATCTGGCAGGAAGCGGACATGCTCGACCACGGCGACTTCGTCGAATGGCTCGACCTTTGGACCGAGACCGCCACCTACATTATCCCGATCGATCCGCTGGAGACCGACTTCGAGAACACCCTGAACTACGCCTACGACGATCACCACATGCGTCAGTTGCGCGTGACCCGGCTGACCAGCGGCGAGTCGATTTCGACCACCCCGCGGGCGCGCACCGTGCGCAGTCAGTCGCGTTTTCGGGTGCTATCGGATGAGGACGGGGTAGTCACCGTACGCTGTGCGCAGAACCTGCGCGAATTTCGCAAGGACGTGCTCAAGCAGTACACCGCCGATGTCACGTTTCAACTGGTGCGCAACGGCGACAGTTTCAAGATCCAGCGCAAGCTGATCCAGCTGATCAACTCCACCGATACCCTCGCCGGTATCGGCTACATCCTTTGAGGACGTTGCCATGACACAGGTTGCATTGGTCACCGGCGCGGCCCAGGGCCTGGGCAAGAGCATCGCCGAACAGCTGCTGGCCGCTGGTTACCGGGTGGTGATCAGCGACCGTTCGCTGGAGTCGGCACAGGCCACCGCCACGGAGATGGACGCTTCGGGCGAGCGGGTCCTGGCGCTCAAGCTCGATGTATCGAGCAAGGCTGATTTCGAGCAAGCGCTGGCGGCAGTGATTGCACATTGGGGTGTATTGCACGTGGCGGTGAACAACGCCGCGGTCACCATGACCACCCCGGTGATGCAGATCAGCCCGGAAGAATTCGACCATGTCGTGAGCGTCAATCTGCGCGGCACCTTCGTCGGTTGCCAAGTGTTCGGCAGTTATCTGGCGGCACAGGGTTACGGGCGAATCATCAACATGGCCTCCCTGGCCGGGCAGAACGGCGGTACGGCAACGGGAGCCCATTACGCCGCGTCCAAGGGCGCAATCATTACCCTGACGAAAATTTTCGCCAAGGAACTGGCAGCGTCCGGGGTCACGGTCAACGCCGTGGCTCCGGGGCCCATCGAGTCGCCTGCGGTGCGTGCCGCCGTGCCACCCGAGCGCCTGGAAAAACTGATCGAGGCGATCCCGGTCCGGCAGTTGGGCAACGCCGCGTTTCTCGGCAAGCTGATCGTGCAACTGGCCAGCGCAGACGCCTGCTTCACCACCGGGGCCACCTGGGACGTGAACGGCGGGATCTTCATGCGCTGAGACACCGCTGCATGTGTTGAATCATTGGCGGGGCCGCGCACAAGCGTCCCCCTGACAACAAATTCGGATGGTCCTGTATGAGCGATCAATTGTTGAAAGTCGTCGTGCGCAAGCGCGAAGAGCAGGGCGAAGGTGTGGTGGTACTGGACCTGAGTGATCCGGCCGGCCAGCCTTTACCCGCCTTCGAGGCGGGCGCGCATGTCGATATCCACCTCAAGACCGGCCTGGTTCGCCAGTATTCGCTGTGTGGCGACCCGGCCAATGCCGGCGCCTATCGCCTGGGCGTGCTCAAGGACCCGGCCTCTCGTGGCGGTTCAGTGGCCGTGCATGAGTTGCTGCAGGAAGGTCGCGAGATCGAGATCAGCTTGCCGCGCAATCACTTCCCGCTGGCTAGCGATGCCAAACGCTCGATCCTGATTGGCGGGGGTATCGGCATTACTCCGATGGTCGCTATGGCCTACGCGTTGAATGCCCGTGACAGTGATTTCGAGCTGCACTACTGCGGCCGCTCCCGCAGCCGCAGCGCGTTTCTCGAAGAGCTGGGCAACGCCACGTTCGCCGCCCGTCTGCACACGCATTTCGACGACGAAGCCGCCGAGCAGAAGCTGGACCTGGCCCGCGTGCTGGGCACCCCGCAAGCCGGTGTCCATGTGTATGTGTGCGGCCCGGCCGGGTTCATGGACTGGGTCATCGCCCAGGCCCTTGAAGCGGGTTACGCCGACGATCACGTGCACCGCGAGTACTTCCAGGTGGAAGTCGATGCCTCCGGTGCCGGTTTTGAGGTGGTGGCGCAGCGCAGCGGCAAGACGGTCCAGGTCGCCGAAGGCCAGAGCATTGTCGATGCCCTGACCGCCGTGGGCATCAAGATTGAAGTGTCCTGTGAACAAGGCGTTTGCGGCACCTGTTTGTGCGACGTCATCGAAGGCGAACCGGATCACCGCGACGTCTACCTCACGGATGACGAAAAGTCCGCCAATGACCAGATTCTGGTGTGCTGTTCCCGGGCCAAATCCAAGAAGCTGGTACTGGATATCTGATAGACCGGAGGGTAAGACCATGGTCGATACAACTGGATTTCGTAACTCAATGGCAATGCTTGGTGGCGCGGTTTCGGTCATCACCACCGATGGTCCTGCAGGTCGTTTCGGCTTCACCGCTTCGGCCGTGTGCAGCGTCACCGATCAGCCACCGACGTTGCTGGTGTGCATGAATCGCTCGTCGTTTTCCAACGTGCATTTCAAGAGCAACGGTGTGCTCAGTGTGAACGTGCTGACCGCGGGTCACCAGGAAGTATCGGGGGCGTTTTCCAATCGCCACCTCGACACCGACCAGCGATTTGCCTGCGCCTCCTGGAGCACTCTGGAAAGCGGTGCGCCGCTGCTTGATGAGGCACTGGTGAGTTTCGACTGCCGGATCGCCCAGGCCCATGAAGTCGGGTCGCACACCATTTTTTATTGTGAGGTGCTGGGTATCCGCAACGGTGAAAGCCAGGAGGGCCTGGTGTATTTCAATCGTGCCTACCACCGCTTGGGAGATGCCTCCAAGGCTAACTGTTGAGTCATTTGAATCTCGATAAATTTTCCAGTTTCGTTGAGTGTTGAAAATAATTATAAGCGGTTGGCGCTATTTCGGCGGATGACTGTGCTACGACTTTTTTGCAGTAAGTGGTTATAAAAACAATACTGCGGATTGACTGCCAAAGTTGCACTTTGCTGAATTGATCTGCTTCCACTAGCCGTGCCTTTGTGCATGTAAAAAAGAAGGAAAGTTTGATGTTTCAGAAGAGCTGGATAAACCGTGGCCTCTCCACCGCGGCCGTGATGGGGGTCTTCACACCGTTGCTTGCCCACGCCGACTTTGTAGATGACAGTCAGGTCAGCCTGGGTATGCGCAATTTCTACATCGACCGCGATTTCAAACAGCCCGATGCACCGCAATCACGCGTCGGCAGCTGGACCCAAGGCTTCGATTTTCGTGCGATCTCGGGTTATACCGAGGGCACGCTGCAGTTCGGCCTGGACCTCTCGGCCCAGTATGCCTATCGCCTGGATGGCGGCGGCGGGCGTGGCCCGGACACGATCATTCCCTACGACGCCAGTAAAGGCGAGCAGGTCCGCGACTATGGTCGTGCGGCGTTGACCGGCAAGGTTCGCTACAACAAGACCGAGTTGAAAGTGGGCGAGCTTCGACCGACCCTGCCGGTGGCCTACATGGATGATTCCCGGCAGTTGATCACCACCTATCACGGCGTGCAGCTCGAATCCAGGGAAGTGGACAACCTCACGCTGACCGGTGGGCGATTTACCGAAATCAGTTCCCGGGAGTCTTCCAACCGAGAGAAGATGTACCTGTTTAATGGCCCCAACGTTAAACGGCGCAGTGACGGTCTGAATTTTGGCGGTGCCACTTATGCGTTCACCCCGAACTTGTCCGGTACTTACTTCTTTGGGCAGCTGGAAGATATCTATAAACAGCATTACCTGGGGTTGACCTATAACCATGACCTGGGCGCCGGTTATGGCTTGAAGACCGACCTTCGTTACTTCAATAACAGTGAAGACGGCAAGGCGCTGTACGGTGATATCGACAACAAATCCTACGGTATCATGACCACCCTGAAAAAGGGCGCCCATGCCTTTGGCGTCGGTTATCAGCGCATGCTCGGCGAGTCGACGTTCCCGACGCTCAATGGCTATGCGCCGCAACCCTACCTGGTGAACTGGTCGACCGTGGCCTTCGTCAAGCCTAACGAGAGCTCATGGCAGTTGCGTTATGACTACAACTTCGCGGGCATGGGGTTGCCGGGGCTGAAGTTCATGACTCGCTACATGCGCGGCACTGGAGTCGACCGTGGTAGCAATGCCCTGGACCAGAACGTCGAAAGCGAACGCAACATCGTGCTCGGTTATGTGGTGCAAAGCGGCGCGCTCAAGGACGTGGGTTTTGAATGGCGTCGCATCGACGTCAAGACCCGCTATGGCAATGGCAATGCGTCAGGTCCGGACTATCAGGAAAACCGCCTGATCACCACGTACACCTGGAAGTTCTGAGGTCCGGGAGCGTTGTTTTCGGTTGCTTGAAATGGCTGACTCGAGTGCTCGCGCATCGGGCACTTTCAGCCCCGGTTTCCTTCGCCCGGACTGCTCCTTCCGGGCTTTTTTTTGATCTTTTTGTTGTTGTCTGAAGCACACCTCTCAAGGACTGCCTATGCGCCGTTTTTATACCGGCACGGACCTGGACCGTGTCCACAGCATTGCCGAACTGGCCCACATGGCCCAACGACGCCTGCCGTACTTCGCGTGGGAATACCTCAACGGCGGAGCCCAGGACGAGCTGACGCTGCGCGACAATCTCAGCGCCTTCAACGGCTACGGTCTGCACGCCAGAGCCATGGTGCCGTGCCATGCCCCGGACACTTCGCGGCTGTTGCTGCGCCAGGTGCTGCCCCTGCCGATGCTGATCGGGCCGACGGGTTACAACGGTCTGCTGCATCGCGATGCCGACATCCACCTGGCCAGGGCTGCAACGGCCAGGGGGCTGCCGTTCACATTGAGTACTGCGTCCAATACTTCACTCGAAGACCTGGTTGCGGCTGTACCTGGCGTCGACCTGTGGTTCCAGCTGTACGCCATGCGCGATCCCCAGGTGCAAAAGGATCTGTTGCAGCGAGCCAGCGCGGTTGGTTGCCGGACGCTGGTGTTGACCTGCGATGCGATGGTGCTGGGCAATCGCGAATGGGACCGGCGCAGTTTTGCCAGGCCGCGACAGCTGTCGTGGCGCAACAAATTCGATGTGATTCGCCACCCGCGCTGGCTCAAGCAGACTCTGTGGCCGTCGGGGATGCCGGGCATGGGCAACCTTGAACCTTATCTGCCAGCGAGCGAGCGTAATGCCTTGGGGTCGATGGCGTTTATCGGCAAGCAGATGGATACCTTGCTCGACTGGGACATGTTGGCGCGCCTGCGCGAACAGTGGAACGGCCGGCTTTTGCTCAAGGGTGTATTGCACCCGGCGGATGTCGAGCATGCCATCGCGCTGGGGCTCGATGGCGTGGTGGTTTCCAACCACGGTGGTCGCCAACTGGACGGCGCCCTGAGCAGCCTCGACGCCCTGGCGGCCATTGCACCGCAGGCAAGAGGCAGGCTCAGCCTGCTGCTCGACGGCGGAATTCGCCGTGGCAGCGATATCGTCAAGGCACTGGCCCTGGGGGTCGATGCGGTCATGCTTGGCCGCTCCACCCTCTACGGCGTTGCGGTCGCAGGCGAATCCGGCGTTGGCCGAGCCCTGGATCTGTTGAGCGAAGAACTGGTGCGGACCATGAACCTGATGGGCTGCACCCACCTCAACCATCTGGACCGCGACAGCCTGTTCCCGCGGCATGTGCAACGACCCGCATCCTGAGCCAGTCGAAACTTGTGGGGGGCCTAATGCTTTGCACAATCGGAACCAGGCTTGCGCGTTTCGGCCAGTGAACGCGCGGACCCGTTGCTAGGATCGAGGCTCTTCTACAGGAGTGTATCCATGAATATCAGTGTTATCGGCGGTGGTCACGGTTGCTATGCGGCAGCCATAGAGTTGGCGGAAAAAGGCCATTCGGTACGTCTGTGGCGCCGCGACAGCGCCGCGCTGGAAACCTTGCAAGGCCTGGGTCATCTGCGGGTGCGCGACTTTCGTGGCGAGCGTAAAGTCAGCCTGGGCCAGCCCGGCGACGCCCTGACCCTGACGTGCGAGCTGGCCCACGCCGTGGTCGATGCACAGTTGTTGGTCATTGCCTTGCCCTCGACCACCCACGAGGACCTCGCCGCTGAACTCGCGCCGCTGCTGCACGACGGTCAAGTGGTGTTCCTGCCGCCGGGCACGTTCGGCAGCATGGTGTTCGCCCAGGCAATGGCGAAGGTCGGTAATCACGCCGAAGTGGCCTTTGCCGAAACCGGCACCTTGCCCTACCTGGCGCGCAAGCACGGTGATAATCAGGTCGTGATCAGCGGCTACGCGACGCGTCTGCCGACCGGAGTTTTCCCCAGCCGCCTGAGCGAGTCTGCATTCGCCGTATTGCGCGAAGCCTACCCCAGCGTCGAGCCGATAGAGGACGCCCTGAGCGGTGCATTGATGAACGCCGGGCCGATCATTCATCCGCCATTGATCCTGATGAACGCCGGCCCCCTCGAACATTTCGCCACTTGGGACATTCACAACGAAGGTACCGTCCCTTCGATCCGCCGCGTGACCAATGCCCTCGACGCCGAACGCATCGCCGTGCGTGAGGCGCTGGGCTATGGCGCACCGCATTTCCCGCTGGCCGATCACTACGCCACCGATGGCGATGAGTGGATGTATGGTCGCGGCGCTCACGGCAAACTCACCGACAGCGGCGACTGGCGCGAAGACATCGACCTGCAACAGCACCGCTACATGCTCGAAGACACGCGCCTGGGCCTGTCGTTCCTGGTGTCGGTAGGACGTTGGGCCGGCGTGCCGACCCCGGTGGCCCAGGGCCTGCTGAGTGTGGCCACGGTGGTGAGCGGCATCGACCTGTATGCCCATGGCCGAACCCTGGAAAACCTTGGCCTTGATCAACTCAGCCGCAGCCAGATGACGCAATGCCTCAGCCAGGGGTTGCCGGCATGAGCGCCGACCGGCAAGGCATCTGCGTCGTCGGTGCCGGACGCATGGGTGAGGGCATTGCCCTGGCGTTCATGTTCGCGGGGCTGCCGGTAACCGTGATCGACATCAAGCCACGGGATGCGGCGGCGCAAGCCCGCTACTTCCGCGAGGTCGAAGAGCATCTGCGTGGCGAACTGGCCACCCTGGTACGCCTCGGCTCCCTGGATGCTGCACAGGCCGAGCACGCAATGAGCCATGTGCACCTGTGCGACCGCGATGGCAGTGGCGCCTGTCTGCAAGACGCCGCAGTGGTATTCGAGGCCGTGCCAGAGGTGCTCGAACTCAAGACCCGGACCTTCGCCTGGTTGAGCGAGGCATGCGCCGCTGACACCGTGATCGCATCCACCACTTCAACCTTCCTGGTCACGCAACTCGCGGCACTGGTCACCCATCCGCAGCGCTTCGTCAACGCCCACTGGCTGAACCCGGCATTCCTGATGCCGCTGGTGGAAGTCAGCCGCAGCGCAGCCACCTGTCCCCAGGTACTGCAGCGCTTGATGGCCTTGCTCAAGCGCATCGGCAAAGTCCCGGTGCAATGCTCCCCGGCAGCGGGCTATATCGTCCCGAGAATCCAGGCGCTGGCGATGAACGAAGCGGCGCGCATGGTCGAGGAGGGCGTGGCCAGCGCCGAGGACATCGACACGGCGATTCGCGTCGGTTTCGGCTTGCGGTTCTCGGTACTGGGGATGCTTGAATTCATCGATTGGGGCGGCGGCGACATCCTGTTCTATGCCTCCAACTACCTGGCGCAAGCCATCGATCCGCGCTTCCTGCCGCCTCAGGTCATCGCCGACAACATGGCGCAGGGGCGCAACGGGCTGCGCGAAGGGCAGGGGTTTTATGATTACCAGGACGTAGACCTGGAAGCCTACAAACTGCAGCGGCTGGGTGAGTTCACTCGCAAGCTTGAGTTGATGGGATTGTCGCCGGTGTTCAATGGCGCGGTGGTCTCCTGATTGCGACAGCTTCACGCCCTGATTTTACCCGACCGACGCGCCACACCGGCGGCGTCGGTTTTTTTGTCGTGGATGAAGCCCATCCATCTACCTGTCTGGTCTTGAATCGAGGTTGTCATGAAGCTGTACGAATTGATCACGTTCACCGTGCGCGTGCGCACCGTTGCCACGGCCATGGAGTGTCTGGAGCAGCACCTGGGCAGCGCTGATCCCGGAGTGCGATTGATGGGGTGCTGGGCTTCGGAGATCGGTCCGCTCAATCAGATAGCACTGCTGCGCGGTTACCCCGACGAGGCCTCGCGCCAGGCGGAGCGTGAACGGTATCTGGCGAGCGCCGATGCGTTTGGCGTGGAGGCGTACCTGCTGAACATGCGCGTGGAAAACTACAGCCTGTTTCCCTTTATCGAGCCACTGCCGGCCGGACGCCACGGGCCCTTCTACGAACTGCGCATGTACGACCTGGTGCCGTCGGGCCTGGCACCCACGCTCGAAGGCTGGAAAAAAGCCGTGGAGCCCAGGACTGCCGAGCAGTACTCACCGGTGTATGCCGCTTTTTATGCCACCGACGGTCTATTGCCCCGTTACCTGCACATCTGGCCCTATGCCTCGCTCGAACAACGCCTGGACGTGCGCACCCGCGCCGTAAAGGACGGCGTATGGCCCCCGGAAAACTCGGGGCCACAGCTGCTCGATATGCACTCGACCATCTACCTGCCGGCGAGTTTTTCGCCGCTGCAATGACCACCGGCAAGCCAGACTCTTGTAGGCGCGAGCTTGCTCGCGATGAACTGGAGGGCGCCGCGTTTATGCTTGATGCACGCGTTATCGTTAACGACCATCGCGAGCAAGCTCGCTCCTACAGTTGAAGGTGTTATCCCGAACGTGCGTGATATCGTTAACGACCATCGTCGGAACGCCGCCCGGAGCAAGCTTCGTTCCCACAGGTTTCGCCTTCGGCCTTTGGTCCTTTCAAACCCCCAGGTAACGCCGGGATAACTCCGGCGTGTCAGCCAATTGTCCCGGCGTCCCGCTCCACACCTGACGGCCCTTTTCGATAATGTGATGGCAGTCGACCACTCGCGCCATTTCCTTGAGGTTCTTGTCGATCACCAGAATCGTCTCCCCCTCGGCCTTCAAGCTCGCCAGGCAGCTCCAGATGGTTTCGCGAATGATCGGCGCCAGGCCTTCGGTGGCCTCGTCGAGAATCAGCAGTTGCGGATTGGTCAGCAAGGCGCGGGCGACCACCATCATCTGCTGCTCGCCACCCGAAAGCGTCTTCGATAATTGATCCTGGCGCTCCTGCAGGCGCGGAAACAGCGCGTAGACCCGTGCCAGGTCCCATTTGCCGCGGGTTGCGGTGGCCAGGAGGTTTTCCCGTACGCTCAGGCTGCCAAACCCGCGCCGGCCTTCCGGCACCAGGCCCAAGCCAGCCTGGGCGATGCGATAGGGTGGTGCGCCGCGCATTTCCCGACCGTGAATCAGGATGCTCCCGGCGGTCGGTTTGAGCAGGCCCATGATCGACTTGACCGTGGTGGTCTTGCCCATGCCGTTGCGCCCGATCAGCGACACCACCTGGCCCTGTTCGATTTTCAGGTGCATATCGAACAGCACCTGGCTCAGGCCATAGCCTGCCTGCAATCCACTGACTTCAAGCATGTTCTTCTCCCAGGTAGGCGGCGCGTACTTGCGGGTCGTTGCGAACCTGCTCGACGCTGCCGGTCAGGATGGTCTGGCCGTAGACCAACACGGTAATGCGGTCAGCCAGGGCGAATACGGCGTCCATGTCGTGCTCGACCAGCAGGATCGCGTAGCGCCCCTTTAGCTCGAGCAGCAGCTGCGTCATGCGCGCCGATTCCTCAGCCCCCATGCCTGCCATGGGCTCATCGAGCAACAACACCGAAGCTTCCTGGGCCAGGGCCAGGGCGATTTCCAGTTGTCGCCGTTCGCCGTGGGACAACTCGCTGACCAGTGCCTGGCCGCGTGAAGCGAGACCGACACGTTGCAGGTAGTCGTTCGCCGGTTCCAGCAGTCGTTTATCGCTACCCAGCGGCTGCCACATGCCAAATGTCTGGCCATCGCGGGCAGCAATTGCCACGGCAACGTTTTCCAGCAGGGTGAACTCCGGATAAAGCTGGCTGACCTGAAAGGCTCGCGCCAGCCCCAGGCGAGGGCGCTGGTGGGCAGGCACGGCGGTGATGTCCTGGCCGTTGAGGAAGATCCTTCCCTTGTCCGGGCGGATTTCCCCGGCGATCTGCGAAATCAGCGTGGATTTTCCCGCACCGTTCGGCCCGATGATGGCGTGCAGTTCACCAGGGGCGATATCGAAACTCGCACCGTTGGTGGCCTTGACCGCACCAAAGGATTTTTCCAGGTCCTGGATCGACAGTAGCGGGTTCATGGGCGCACCTCGCTATTGACGATGGCGGGCGTAGCGGGTGATTTGCGCCAACGGGGGAGCGGGCTGAGGAGTAAGCCGTAGAGGCCTTTTTTACCAAACAGCACGACCACCAGCAGCAAGGGGCCGAAGATCAGCAGCCAGTGTTCGGTCCACAGGCTCAATACCTGCTCCAGACCTAGGTACACCGCAGCGCCAAGCACCGGCCCGAGCAAGGTACCGACACCGCCAAGAATAACCATCGCCATCAATTCGCCGGACTTGTGCCAGCCACCCATGTCCGGGCTTACGAACATCGCGTAGTTGGCCCACAGAATACCGGCCAGGCCACCACCGACTCCGGCGATGACGAATGCCGTCAATCGATAGCGCAGCGGGTGCAGGCCCAGGCTGATGCTGCGTCGCTCGCTTTGCTTGAGCCCTCTGAGCACGTAACCGAACCGCGAGCGCACCAGTCGCCGGCAGAACAGCAGCCAGGCTACCAGCAGCGCCAGGCACAGGTAGTAGAACTGCACCGGGTTATCCAGATCCAGGCCCGGCAGGGTATTGCGTTCGCTGAGCAGGATGCCGTCATCGCCGCCATACAGCGACAGCGAGCCGAGGACGAAATACAGCATCTGGCCGAAGGCGAGGGTAATCATGATGAACTGCACGCCGCTGGTGCGCAGTGACAGATAACCCACCACCAAGGCAAACAGCGCGCAGACCAGCAGTGACAACGGCCAGACGATCAGCGCGCTGCTGGAGCCTTCCCAGCCCCACAGGGGCATGGCCTGGGACGTGTGAAAGCCAATGACGCCGACCACGTAGCCACCCAGGCCGAAGAACGCCGCATGACCGAAGCTGATCATCGCACCGTAGCCGATCAGCAGGTCGAGGCTGGCCGCCGCCATGCCGTAGATCGCCAGGCGGGTGAACAGGCTGACAAGGAAAGGTTCGTGCAACAGGGAGGCGAGTAACGGCAACAGGGCGAATGTTGCCAGGCACAGCAGATCGATAAGCACTCGACGGGACATGGTGTTCTCCTCAGGCACGGGCCGGTAGCAGGCCGCGCGGACGGACCAGCAGTACGACGGCCATGACGATGTAGGCGCTGGCGGAAATCAGCCCGCCACTCAAGGTGCCGCTGACTTCGGCGGGCAGCAGTTGGTCGAGCAGTTGCGGGATATAGGCCCGCCCGAGACCGTCCACCATGCCGATCAACAAGGCCCCGGCAAGGGCACCACGCACCGAGCCGACGCCACCGACGACGATCACCACGAAGGTCGTGATCAGCACCTTCTCGCCCATGCCGATTTCCACCGACAGCAACGGTGCCGCCATGAAGCCGGCAAGGCCGCACAGCACGCAGCCAAAGACAAACACCAGGGTGTAGAGGCGCGCGATGTTCACGCCCAATGCGCCGACCATCTCGTGATCATCGGCCCCGGCGCGGATCAGCATGCCCAGGCGGGTATGGTTGATCAGCAACCACATGGCGATCGCCACCAGGGCTCCGGCCGCGATGAACAGCAGGCGACTGACCGGGTACATCAGGCCGGGCAGCACTTCGACGAAATTGCCGTACCACTCGGGAGTCGGCATCGCCGGCGGGCTGCGACCGAACAACACGGTGATCAGCTCGTTGGTGAAGAACACCACGGCCAGGGTCGCGAGCACCTGGTCGAGATGGTCGCGGTTGTAGAGCCTGCGCATGATGCTGGTTTCAATCAGCAGCCCGTACAGTGCAGAGCCGACGATCGCCGCCAGGCCGGCGAGCCAGAACGAGCCGCTGGCCGAAGCGGTACAGGCGGCGCAAAAGGCCCCGACCATGTAGAAGGCACCGTGGGCCAGGTTGATCACGCCCATGATGCCAAAGATCAGGGTCAGGCCCGATGCGAGCAAAAACAGCAGGGCGCTGTATTGCAGGCCGTTCAGTATTTGTTCGAGTAACAGCATGGGGAATCCTACGAAAAGTGCCGAAATGCTGATGACTTGAGCCTGCGCAGCCCCGTGACGAGCTCCCTCGCCACAGCAACTTGACTAGCCACAGGATCGCGGATTACAGGGCGCATTCAGCCGCAAAACTGTCCACCTGGGATTTGGCGATGGTCTGCACCGGCACCTGGACCAGCTTGCCGCTGGCATCGGCCTCTACCCGCAGCAGATACCAGTCAATGACCGCATGCTGGTTCTTGCCGAAGGCAAAGTCGCCACGGATCGAGTCGAACTTGACGTTGCGCAGGGCATTGCGAAACGCCGCAGCGTCCTTCACGTTGCCATCCACCGTCTTCAAGGCAGCCCCGATCAGCCGTGCCGTGTCGTAGGTCTGGGCCGCATATACGGTCGGCACCCGGTTGTATTTCTCGGTGAATGCCTTGACGAAGGCCTGGTTGGCCGGGTTATCCGACCCCGGGTTCCACAAACTCACGATGTTCATGCCCTTGGCCACATCGCCAGTAGCGGCGAGCATGCGCTCGTCCATGGAGAAGACAGGCACCACCATCGGGATGGTTTTACCCAGGCCCGAGCTGCCGTATTGCTTGGCGAAGTTGATGCCGGCACCGCCAGGATGGAATTCGAAAATCGCATCCGGTGCCAGGGAACGTACCCGGGCCAGCTCGACCGAGAAATCCAGTTGGTTGAGCTTGGTGTAGATCTCGGTGACCTCGCCCTTGTAAGTGCGCTTGAAGCCCTCCAGCGCATCGCGCCCACCCTGGTAGTTGGGGGCGAGGATCACCATCTTCTTGTAGCCCAGGTCATTGGCCGCCACCCCGGCCATTTCATGGATGGTGTCGTTCTGGTATGAGGCGACGAAGTAGTTGGGTTTGCACTGTTTGCCGGCCAGGCTCGACGGGCCGGTGTTGTTGCTGATGTAGAAGCCGTCCTTGGTCGCGGTGTTGACCACCGCCGCCAGCACATTGGAAAAGATCACCCCGGTGTACAGCGAAATGCCGTCCAGGCTCATGCGGTCGATGATCTGCTTGGCACGCGCCGGTTGCAGTCCGTCGTCCTCGACCAGCAAGCTCACAGGCACACCGCCCAGCTTGCCGTTTTCCTGATCGATCGCCAGCTGGAAACCGTCGCGGGAGTCTTCGCCCAGGTAACCGGCGGGGGTCGAGAGGGTGGTGATAAAACCGATGCGCACCGGGTCCTGGGCCTGTGCCAGCAGACTGGCTACGCAGCTGGCTGCCAGCAATGTACCCACGAGTAGTTTTTTCATAATGCCGCCTTTAGTGAAGTCCGCATCGCGCGAGACGTAGTTGTTAGTGGAGGGCAGTAAAAATGTGCGAGTGCCTGGAGATTTGTTGTGGTTGCGGCTTCCAGTGTCAGGTGTTGCTCTCGGTAAATTTCTCGTAGTACAGGCGGGTCTGGTCCAGGCCCTGGCCGGCCAGCCATTGCTTGATGGATTCAACCATCGGCGGTGGTCCGCAGAGGTACATGTCCAGGTCTTGGTCGCGAAATTCGGCCAGGTCGAAATGCTCGGTGATGTACCCGCGCTTGCCGCTCCAGTCCGGGGCCGGATCGCTGATGACCGGGGTGAAGCGAAGGCCCGGGATGCGCTCGGCGTAGGCCGCGATGCGCGTGGTTTCGCAAAGGTCCGCCGCATTGCGCACGCCGTAGTAAAGGTGCACTGGATGCCCGCAACCGCCACGCTCGGCGATCTCGTCGAGCATGCCCAGGAACGCCGAGAGCCCGGTGCCACCGGCGACCAGCACCAGAGGCTTGTCGACATGGCGCAGGTAGAAAGCGCCAAGGGGCGCTTCGAGCATGATCTCGTCGCCGATCAGGCTGCGCTCGCGAATGTAATTGCTCATCAGCCCGTCAGGCAGCAGCCGGATCAGGAACTGCAACTGGTTGCTGCTATTGGGGCGGTTGGCGAACGAATAGGAGCGCTTGCCGTCGGTGCCCGGCACTTGCAGCCTGGCGTACTGGCCGGGCAGGAAGTCCAGTTGTTGCCCATCGGCGCCGGCATCCAGATGCAGGATCGCAGTGTTCGGCGAGACCTGCTCGACAGCCCGTACGATGCCCTTGAGCCGATCCGGTCCCGGTGCGTTGCACATGCTCGATGCGAAGTCGAAATAGAACGCTGCATCGGACTGGACCCGCGTCTGGCAGGTGAGCATCTTGCGTTGGTCCAGGTCTTGCGCCGACAGTGCTTCATCGTCGACATAGTCCTGGCTGTACTGGCCCGACTCGCAGCGCCCCTGGCAGGTGCCGCACACACCTTCCCGGCAGTCCAGCGGAATGTTGATGCCGTTGCGCAGCGCCGCATCGAGCAGGATTTCGTTGCTCTGAACCGGGAAGAACAGGGTTTTCCCGTCGGCAAAACTGAATGCGACCTTGTGACTCATGATCCAGACTTCCGCCAGTCAGAGGTGATAGAAATCGAGCACCGAATTGATGGTGTCGTTGAGCAGCAGCGCATGCTTGCGGGTGATCTTCCAGCTGTCGCCGTCGGGCCGCAGGTGGTAGGTCGCGCGTCCGAAAAACTGCTCGGCGGTTTGCAGCCGGTAGTAGAGGGTGTGCCAGTTGACCCGCACCTCCAGCTGGTCGTTGTCCAGCGGCGCGATGCGCACGTTGCTGATCAGATGCAGGGTGCGCGGCATCGGGATGGTCGATGCCGCCTTGCCGGTGCGAATGCGGAACACCCGGTCTTCGAGGCCGCCCCGGTTGGGGTAGTAGATCAGCGACATGCTTCTTTTCGGGTCGGTGGTGTAGACGTGTTCCGAGTCCCACTGCGGCAGGTGAAACTCGCTGTCGTCGCTGAACATCGACAGGTAGGTATCCCAATCCTGGGCGTCGCAGGCTTCGGCGTTGCGATAGAAAAATTGCTCGATGCGGTATTGCAGTTGCGAATTCATGTTCACACCTCACGCAGTTTCAACGGTTGCTCTTCGGCGGCCAGGCGCGCCAGGCCTTCGAGCATGAAACGCTGCCAGTTGCCATGCTGATTGACGTACAGGCCCTCGTGGGTGAACTCGGTGCCGGTCAGCGCCGGTGAGATGCCGATGGTTTCGCTGTTGGGCGTCGCGCCCTCGACCCATTTGCCAGTGCCGCGGGAGATATCGCTCCAGCGCTCCAGGCGAGCCTGGAAGCCGCGCTGCGCTTCGCGAAATTCCACCAGGTCATCGGGGGTGCCCATGCCGGAGACGTTGAAGAAGTCTTCAAACTGACGGATGCGGTTTTCCCGATCCGCATCCGACTCGCCGACTACACCGAGGCAGAAGCTGTTGATCTCGGTCTTGTTCCAGGCGATCGGGCGGATAATGCGCAGTTGCGAACTGATCTGGTCGAGGAAGAACATGCTTGGGTAGATGTTCAGGTTGCGCAGCCGGTGCATCATCCATTCGGCCTTGCCCTGGCCGTGCTCCTGGAGCAGGCGCGGCATGATCGTCGCGTAACCGGGGCGCACCGCCGGGTTGGGCATGTCGCTGAACAGCAGGCTGTGACCGTTGTGGAAAGCAAACCAGCCGTCGTCGGTTTCCTTGTCGCCCGCGCCTAGCTTGCTGTAGTCCAGGGTGTCGGCGCCGGCCAGGCCTTTCTCGCTGTTGACCTGCTGGCGGTGTTGCACGGTGGCCACGTAGTTGTAGTGCACGGTGCTGACGTGATAACCGTCCAGCCCGTTTTCATTCTGCAGTTTCCAGTTGCCGTCGTAGGTGTAGGCCGACTTGCCTGGCAGCACTTCGAGCTCACCGGTGGGCGACTGCGCGACCATCATGTCGAAGAACACCTTGGCGTCGCCGAGGAAGTCCTCAAGGCTGTCGCTGCCATCGACGTCGAGACTGATGAACACGAACCCCTTGTAGCTTTCGATACGGGCTTTTTTCAGGCCGCGGGTGGCCTTGTCGAAACCTTCCGGGTATTCACCGGGCGCCTTGACCTTGACCAGGCGACCATCGCTTTTGTAGCACCAGGCGTGGAACGGGCAGGTGAAGGTCGACTGGTTGCCCTTGCCGACACGCGTCAGGGTGGTGCCGCGGTGTTGGCAGGCGTTGATCAGTGCATTGAGCTGGCCGTCGCCGTCGCGGGTGATGATCATCGGCTGGCGCCCGGCGCGCATCGTCATGAAATCGTGTTTGTTGGCGATTTCACTTTCATGGCAGGCGTAGATCCAGTTCTTTTCGAAGATCAGCTGCATTTCCAGATCAAATAAATCCGGCTCGGTAAACATATCCCGGGCAATACGGAAAATACCCTCTGCCGGACGGAAGTCCAGGCAGCCCTCAATAAAGCTTTTCCATTGTTCCAGGCTTTTTGCACTGCTCATTAATCGATACCTCGTTGCACCGGGCTAATTCGCGCATTTAATAAGTGGTGTGTGCCTTCATTAAATAAGTTGCCTGGGCGTGGGTCTATCCGCTTAGTCGGCAAACGCAGTCCATAAAATTGGCCCGCCTGGCTGCAGCCTGCCAGGGCTCCAGCCGCGCAGGGCAAGGGATTAATGCTGGATTGCCAAAGCGAAGTAAACGGATATGACTCGTGGATTAACAGGATAGAGAGTCAATCGTTAATACGGCCTAATCATTGCCGATGCGTGTCGGGTCTTACGCCGGGTGAGCATCTTAATAATTCGACTCATGCTGACTATTTTAATAAAGAAACGACTGTCGACGATTGGGGTGATCACTTTGGTCGCGCCGCTACTTGATGTGTTCGCACATTAAAAGAGAGGGGAGAAGTTATGTTTCAAGCGAGTTGGTTTACCCGTTGCGTGCAGACGGCCAGCCTGGCCGGAATGATGACGCCGATGATGGCAATGGCGGACTTTGTCGAAGACAGCCATTTGGGCCTGGGCCTGCGAAACTTTTATATCGACCGTGACTACAAGGGCCAAAACCCAAAGAACTCGCGCATTGGCAGTTGGACCCAGGGCTTCGATTTGCGCTTCATTTCGGGCTACACCGAGGGCCCGGTGCAGTTTGGTCTGGACGCCTCCATGCAGTACGCCTACCGACTCGACGGCGGTGGCGGCAGGGGGCCTGACAGCATCATTCCGTACAGTGTCAGCAAGCAGGAGCAAGCCACCGAATATGGCCGCGGCGGCTACACGGCCAAGGTGCGCTATTCGAAAACCGAGTTGAAATTCGGCGAGCACCGGCCAACGCTGCCGGTGGCCTACATGGACGATTCGCGGCAACTGGTCACCACTTACCACGGCACCCTGATCGAGTCCAAGGAGGTGGATAAACTGACACTGACCGGTGGGCGCTTCACCGAAATCAGCGGCCGGGAATCCTCCAACAGCGAGAAAATGTACCTGTTCAACGGCCCGGACATTCAACGCCGCAGCGACGGCTTGAACTTCGGTGGTGCCAGCTATGCGTTCACTCCCGCGCTGACCGGGACCTACTTCTACGGGCAGCTGGAAGATATCTACCGCCAGCACTACCTGGGCGGAACCTATCTGGCCGACCTGGGCAGTGGTTACGGGCTCAAAACCGATGTGCGCTACTTCAACAACAAGCAAGATGGTGACGCGCTGTACGGGCGCATCGACAATCGCTCCTACGGAGCCATGACCACCTTGCGCAAAGGTGCCCACGCGTTCGGCCTGGGTTACCAGCGCATGCTCGGCGACAGTCCGTTCCCGACCCTCAATGGTTATGCCCCCCAGCCGTACCTGGTGAACTGGTCCGCCATTGCCTTCATAAAACCCAACGAGAAATCCTGGCAGGCGCGCTACGACTTCGATTTCGCTGGCGTGGGTGTGCCCGGTCTGAAGTTGATGACGCGTTATATGCGCGGCACCGACATTGATCGTGGTGCCCTGAGTGACAGCAGCGAATCGGAACGCAATATTTACCTGTCCTACGTGATCCAGGACGGGCCGTTGAAGAATCTGGGCGTGGAACTGCGCAATATCAACGTCAAGTTCCGCCACGCCAATGACTTCGACGAAAACCGCCTGATCACCACCTACACCTGGAAATTCTGGTAAGCGATCACGCCTACAGGGGGTAACACCTGCCTGTTCATCTGGGCAGGTAATACCCAATCACGCCTGCCCTTGGTGCCTGACTATCGTGCAGTCGGTGGCCAAGTGCGCTTTTTTGCTGCGTCTTTCCAGTGTTTACGGGGCGGGAAGGGTGGACAGCCGGGTGGATGTTTGCGGTCTTGAGCGGTCCCTATCCGATTTTTCGACGAATGTTATCCGCATATTTCGGGCCGGCCGCGCAGGCGGTCTGGCGGCATGAAGATTGCTCCTTCCCGCAGAGGCGTGCCGTTAGAGCGCGTTCAAAAAAACAGCCGTGGGTGCCCCGTGATGAGTACAAGTCCTGATGCACATGTTCGTGACATTCGTATCGAGCGCTATGACCTCAATGGCGCGCGGCAGTGGATGGCCGGAATCTGCGGGCCACACCTGCTCAAGACCAGTCATCCCAACCGCATTCAGTTTCATCACAGCGGCAATGTGCTCAAGTCGATGTCGACCACCCTGGGGGTGATCGAGTACGGCACCGACGTGACGGTGGGCATCGAAGACGCCGAGCACCTCAACAGCTACAGCCTCAGCCTGCCCCTGGTGGGCGAACAGCATCTACTCAAGAACGGCTGTGAGATGACCTCCGATCGCGACTGCGCAATCATCGTTTCGCCCCACGAAAACCAGGAGTTGGCGATCAACGGCGATTGCCGCAAGATTCAGGTGGTGATCACCCGCGCGGCCATGCGCAAATCCCTTGAGGACATGTTGCAGCGGCCTCTGGAAACCCCTTTGCGTTTCGAGCCGGTGATGGACGCCGTCAACGGCTCCTCCGCCTCATGGTGGCGCATGGCGCGCTATTTTATCGGCGAACTGGAGCGCAGTCGCGAGCTGTACGACCAGACGTTTTTCACTCGCGACATCGAGAGTTCGCTGATCAAGGGCCTGATCCTCGCCCAACCGAACAACTACTCCGAAGAATTGCGCGATGTGCTGGGCGTGAAGCTGCCGCACTACCTGATTCGGGCCAAGCAGTACATCCACGAGAACGCACGCGAAGCGCTGCACCTGGAAGACATCGAGGCGATTTCCGGGGTGTCGAGGTTCAAGCTGTTCGAAGGGTTCAGGAAGTACTTCGGCATGTCACCCATGGCGTATCTGAAGAAGCACCGGCTGGGTGCCGTGCGCCAGGAAATCCTCGAGGATAATTCGTCGCGCAATATCTCGGTCATCGCCATGGGGTGGGGGTTTACCCACCTGGGACGGTTCTCCATCGAGTACCGCAAGCTGTTCGATGAGACGCCGAGCACCACCTTGCAGCGTAACGAAGCTCGCCGTAGCCGGTCGCTGTGAGCATGGCTGCGCTTTCAAGTCCTGGCGCCGGGCTCGATCTGTCGAAGCTGTGTCGCACGCCGGTGTTTACCAGTCGCTCGCGCCAGGAAAGTCATCGGCTGCTCGCTCGTGAGCTGGTCGAACACGACTTGAGCTGGCGCACCGGGAATGTCGACACGGCTTTTTTTCGCGCTGAAGTAGGGCGTTGCCAATTGTTTGTCCTGCGTTATGGCGCCGAGGTTGAGGTGCGACCACGGCCCTTTACCGATTTTGTATTGATGCAGATGCCGTTGCGCGGGCGCGCCAGTATTGAGTGCGACGGGCTGGCGCTGGACCTGGAGGCCGGCCAGGTGGCCGTCCTCTCGCCCAATCACCAGGCGCGTCTGGTCTGGCACACCGGCTGTGAGCAGTTGCTGCTCAAGGTGCCGCGTTCGTTGCTGCGATTGATGCAGGAGCGGCTGGTGGACGAAGGCGGGCTGGCGCCTGATTTTGTCTTGCCTGCAGCTTATCGACTCGACACTGGCCAGGCTCGCGGGTGGCTGCGCCTGGTCGATGACTTGCTGGAACAGTTAGGGGCAAGCGACGGCGCGCCGGTGCATGCGCACTGGTTGCGCCACCTGGAAGAAAGCCTGCCGCTGTTCCTGCTGACCCACCCACCGCAAGTCGACGCGTTGCCGCCAGCGGTGGTCGAGTCGCCGGCGCAGCGTCAGGCACTGCGCCAGCTGCACAAGATCGAAGGGGTGATGCGCAGTCACCTGGGTGAAGCGCTCTCCCTGGGCGAACTGGCGGCGGCGGCTGGCATGAGCGTGCGCAGCCTCAACACCCTGTGCCAGCGCTGTTACGGGCAGACTCCGATGGAGCGGTTGCGTAATTTGCGCCTTGAATCGGTGCGCGAGCGCCTGCTGGGTGGTCGCGATCTGAGCATTACGGCTGTTGCCCTGGAGCATGGTTTTGCACATCTGGGGCGCTTTGCCCGGTATTACCGGGAGCGCTTTGGTGAGCTGCCGCATCAGACTGGCTGCGGCAAATAATCAGCCGCAGCGAACACAAATCTCGTGACCTTTACGCCGATCCCTGTAGGAGCGAGCTTGCTCGCGATGGATTTGAAGCCGCCGCGTCTATCCAGAATGAACGCGTTATCGTTTTCGTCCATCGTCCATCGTCCATCGTCGAAACGTCGCCCGGAGCAAGCTTTGCTCCTACAGGGAGCTCAACCTGCCCATTTGCCCATCAGCGTATTGGACGGCAACTGCTCATCCAGCAATTTCCTCGCCGTCTCAACCCCCGCCACCGGCAAACCTGCTGGGTCAAGTAGCCCGATCTGCACCAGCACACTGGCCTGGTCCCAGTAAATATGCTCGTGACACAGCTTGTCGCCGCGGAACTTGATGACCCCCAGCATGGGAATCTCAACGTATTTATCTGTCGGCGCAACATTGGGGAGCATCCAGTCGATTTCACTGGTGTGGGTAAAACACATCACAAACTCGTCGACAATCTGCGAAGCGCCTACCGTGCGCGAGATCGGTATCAGCTTCATATCTGGCGGGTTGGCATGCACAAAATGGTTTTGGTAGAACCGGCTCAGTTCGCGATAACCCACGCCACCGGTCATGGTCGGAATGTGATTGACGTAGGGCTCGGCAACCATTGTTGCCATGGTCGCCGGAACATCGCGGACCGCAAATTCGAACTCGATGTGTTTGTCCCATAGCTGCGACAAATTGTAATTCGGACCGATGGCTTGCTTCAGTGCGGCGATGCTGCGTTGATGGGCCATCAGCGCCGCTGGCTTGTTGTAGTGCATGCCACCGTTGCGAGCGAAGGCGTGGTCGACGTCGGGGTAGGTATAGATCTCGACGTTGTTGTGGCCGCCCAGGCGCTGGCTGATCAGAGTGCGGGCGTCGGCGTCGCAGTAGCTGTCCTGTTCGGCAAAGTGCAGCACCAGGCGACCCTTGATGTTGTCGGCTTCGTCGAGCATCTGCTCAATGCCCATGCCGTAGTACCCCACGCAGCAAGCGGCAGCGGTGCGTGTCGCGGTCAGATACGCCAGTTTGCCGCCCATGCAGAACCCTACGTAGCCCAAACCGCTGGCCTCGACTTCGGGCATGGCGCGCAAGGCGTTGAAGGTGGCGTCGATGTCGGCCACGGCCTTGTCTACATCCAGACCCTGGAACAGCTCGATCGCCCGGGCGAAATCGGCTTCGGTGTAGCCCAGTTCAACGCCCGGTTCCAGGCGCCAGAACAAGTCCGGGACCAAGGCGACGTAACCTTCCTCGGCGTAAAAATCGGCGACTTCGCGCATGTTGGCGTTGATGCCAAAAATCTCCTGGCCGATCACTACCCCAGGGCCTTTGCCACTGGAAGGTAGTGCCAGGTAAGCGGCGAAACTGCCGCTGCCGTCGCCGGCGTTCACACTGATCATCTTGCCCATGTTGTTGCCTCGCTCATCATCAGGTTTTTTAGGAATGCTGTTCAGGCGGGATCACGCAAGCGCTCAAACCACGTGCGCGGCGAGAGACCTTGGTCAGGACCGAGAATGGAGAAGCCGCCATCTACCGGAATGTCCACACCGGTAATCCATGACGCGCCGTGGCTGCACAAAAAAGCCACCACCTGGCCGATTTCCTCGCCGCGCCCCACTCGGCCCAGCGGGTGAAAGTGAGCGCCAACCCGGTCGGCCACCGCGAGGTCGCCACCACTCATGTTTGCCAACGAGGGCGACCAGGTCCATGCCGGGGAGACGCTGATCACCCGAATCGACGCCGGTGCCAGGCTTACGGCCAGGTTGCGGGTCAGTTGCAGCAGCCCCGCCTTGGACGCCGGGTACAGCGCTCGCCCGGCCACGCCGAACTTGCCGCCGGTGCTGCCGATGTTGATGACGGTGCCGCCTTCAGCCATGTGCGGCGCGGCTTTCTGCACAAAGATCGCTGCGGACACCAGGTTGATGTTGAGGGTGTGCAGCCACTGCGCCCGATCCGACAGCAAGCCCTGGTCGTCGTAGACGCAGGCGTTGTTGACGAGGATGTCGAGGCGTCCGAAAGCGGCCAGGGTCTGGTCGAGACAGTCATCGATGTCCTCATCCAGCTCGACATTGCACGCGACGAAATGACAGCGCGCACCCAGTTCGCTGGCGAGTGCCGTGCCCACTTTGTGGTTGCGCCCGACCAGCATGACGCTGGCGCCGGCCTGTAAAAATTGCCGGGCAATGTCGGTGCCCAGGCCCTGGGTACTGCCGGTGACAATCGCCACCTGACCTTGCAGGTTGGCTGCAGGAGCGGTTTTCATGGCATTGACTCCAGGGTGCTTGCAACATCGGTGACGGTGGCGATCAGGCGCATGCTGTCCAGTGCTGCCAGATGGGTAGCGGGGTGCGCGGCGGCGCAGGCGTCGGATAAAACCGTGACCTCGAAACCACAATCGACCGCGTGCCGGACCGTGCTCTCGACCACCGAGTGGGTGGCGACGCCCGCGATCAGCAACTGCCGCGCGTCGAGTTGGCGCAGCAGCGTATCCAGCGGCGTGCCATAAAACGCGTTGATGCGGGTATGGGTGACGATAAATTCGTCCGGGCCTGGCAGTGGTTGCAAGGCTTCATGGAACTGCGCGCCCCAGCTGCCGTCCTGCACGGCACCACTGGCCGCCACCGCGCGCAGGATCGGCGCGTTCTGCACCAGGTCGGCATAGTCGGGGCGATACGCCACGCGTACGTGGATGATCGGCCAGCCGCGTGCACGAGCGCCTTGTTGCAGCCTGATGGCGGCATCAAGCAGCGCATCGCGTGCCGGATCGTGCGCCGCAAGCCCCACGCGGATAAGTCCGTCGGGGTGCAGGACGTCGTTCTGGTAGTGCAGGGCAATGACGGTTGGGCGCGCCATCAGACGAACACCTCCAGGTTGGCGAACACGTCGTTGCAGTTGATCAGGTCAACGCGCTTGAGCTGGATCTTCCAGTCGCCGTTGTCCTGGCTCGCCAGTTTGTAGGTATAGCGTCCCGCCAACTGGCGCTGGTCGAGGCGCCACTCGCTGACCTGGAACGTCGCGCTCACCACGAGCAGGCCCTGACTGTCGAGCCCATCGATCATCACGTTGCCCACCAGATGCGCGGTGCGGGTCGGCGGCTGTTGCGACCAGTTACGCACGTTCTCCACACGGCGGATGCGTACCTCGCGGAGCATGCGGTTTTCCCAGAACAGCGAAATGTGCTCGAAGGGATCGACCTGACCGTGTTTTTGCGGCACCCAATACATGCCCGAGTCGTTAAACAGCTGGTCCCATTCCCAGAACCGGCGCTCATCCAGCAGGCGTGCTTCGCGGTACAGAAACTGCTCGATGTCGCGCAGGGTTTCGCTGGGTACGTGCGCCGGAATCTGGCTGTGAGTCGAGACATCGAAAGTGCGATCAAGCAGCATGGGTGCTCTCCTTGGCAATCAGGGTGGCGGTCATGTAGTGCTTCCAGGCCGCAAATTGGTTACGCATGGGCAATTCGCTGGTGCCATTGGTCGAGACCGCGCCGTCGGGCAGTAACCGATCGGTGCCGACATAGCGATGCATGCTGATCCACTCTCCGCCGCGGGTCATGTTGCCTTCCTGGCAGCGCGCATAGACCTCCACGTCGTCGGGCATGACGTTGGAAGAGGGCGAGTTGATGACATTGGCGTAGGTCAACGCCCGGTCAAATACCGCGTCCGGTGCGCCTTTGCAGCGGAACGTCTGGATCTCCACCAGCGTGCGATCGACGGCCATCGGCCGGATCACCCGAAACTGCATGAACACCGTGTGGGGCGAGCCGCTGCCGTAGATCACGGTGTTGTGCCGGTTCATCCCCAGAATGCCCCGGGCGCGCTCCTCACCGTAAGCTGCGCTCAGGCACTCGAAGTGGGACTTGGACACCTCGTCGCGCTCGGCTGCGGCCGGATCGAAGATCGCTTCCATGTAGCCGTGGCCATTGTGGTAGGCGCGCAGCTCGAGTTTTTCCCAGAAATCGTAAGGCTCGCCGTTGCCGTCCATGATCAGCAGTTCGAAAGGCATTTCGCCCAGGGTTTCGGCTTCGCTGCGGGCCGCATCCACGGAAGATTCATGGGTGACGCGAGCGTGCATGGTGTCGTGCAGATTTTCGTAGAACACCTTCCAGTTGGAACGCTGCATGACCCGAAAAATACCGCCGGCCACTTCGACTTCACCCACTGGGGAGCGGTCGCACAGGTTGTCAATGGAGGTAATCACGCCACCGAGGAATCCCTTCAAGTCCGGGCCATGATCGATCTGGCTGGCAAAAACGAAACCGCGATAACTGTCGACCCGCGCCAGGCTGACCATGGAAAAATCCGCGTGCTGCGGATTGAAACAGGTACCTTCGAAGGCATTTTTCAGCGGTGCCGACAGGTGCTGGCCGTCGAGTTTGAAGGTCCAGGCGTGGTAAGGGCAGCGGAAGAACTTGCCTACGTTACCGTCGCCCTCGGCTACCAGCTTGGCGCCTTTGTGCGGGCAGCGGTTGTACAGGACGTTGACGCTCTTGTCGGCGCCGCGTACCAGGATCACGTCCTGATCTCCCACCCGGGTGGTATGATAGTCGCCGACGTTTTTCACCTGGCTCTCATGGCCAACGTAGATCCACGCCTGGCCGTAAATGCGCTGCATCTCCAGGTCAAACAGCTGAGGGTCGGTGTAGACGCTCTTGTGCACGCTGTCGTCGCGTACCAGGGCCGCGATTTGTTCATTGGAGGGAATCATGGTGTCTCCTTTCTAGCCGTCATGAAGGGGTGGGCGCCTTGGCGCAACGCACTTACAAATCGAGAACCAGTCGAGCGCTGGACGCTCGCGATACACAGGTACAGAAGCTGCCCCCGGCCCGTTCGCGCTCTGACAGGCAGATGTCGCGATGGTCGGCGACGCCGTCGATAACCTGGGCCACGCACACTCCGCAGTCACCACGACGGCAATCGAACATCGGGTCCAGGTCGGCGGCGATCATGGCCTCCAGCACGCTTTGCCCTGCGGGGACTTGCAGCGTCACACCACTGCTGCGCAGCTCCACTTCAAAAGCTTCAGGGCTCTGAGTGTCGAGGCTGCCGATGAACAATTCGCTGTGCAGTTGATGCTCGTCCCAACCCAGCTCGCGAGCCGTTTGCAGCACGGCGGTGATCAGCGACTTGGGACCACAGACGTACAGGTGGCGCCCGGGGGCGTGGGATTTCAGGAGGTGGGTCAGGGGCAGGCGTCGGGCCGGGTCACCGCCGCTGATCCAGCAATGGGCGGACTCGAGCGCCTGGACTTCCTGCAGGTACGCCATACGACTGGCGTCCCGACCGGCATAGTGCAAGGTGAAAGGCTGCTGACTGGCAGCGAGTGCGCGGGCCATGCCGAGCATCGGCGTGATGCCGATGCCGCCCGCGATCAGTAGGTAATCACTGGCGTCGGCTACTAACGGAAAATGATTGTTCGGCGCCCGTATGAGCAACTGCTGCCCGACCTGCACCCCGTGCATCCAGCGCGAGCCGCCGCTGCTTTGGTCTTCCAGCTGCACGGCGATTTCGTAGTGCGGGTTACCCGGCAGGCTGACCAGTGAGTACGCGCGCCACATGGCCTTGCTGCCCGGTATCTGCACTTCGATATGCGCGCCCGGGGTGAATTCGGGCAAAGGTTGGTTGGCATCGGCGACCAGGATCAGGCGCCGGATATGGGGCGTGAGCGGGTCGATCCGTTCGATACGCAAAGGCAGGCTGGACATGCACGATTCCTGAACGGGGCGAGGGTGGGTCGCCGTTGAAGTCGTACTTACTGTAGGGATGCAGGCGGGGGCAAAAAAGCCGATAACGGCAAGTTGACAGCCGCATTTTGCGAGGTTGCGGGAGCAGGCTTTTATTACCTGTGGGAGCAGGCCTGGAATCCTGTGGAAGCAGGCTTGAAATACCTGTGGGAGCAAAGCTTGCTCGCGATGGCGGCTTCAGGTGTACATATCCATTTCTAAGGTCACGGCTTCTATCGGTTCCGCTCTTACAGCGGGTTACTTCGAAAAGGCTGCGCGCCCCGTTCGTCCACCAACGGGCACTTGCAACGATGTGCTCTCTCTCATATACAAGCGCGGAATTCCCGCGCATTGCGAACGGAGAGCCAACATGGAAATCGACGAGAATGCCCCAGGCAATATTTCCCAGAAGGGCGTGTCGGGCGGCACTGACAACGAGACAGGCCATGATCCTAAAAGAAGTGGAACCGAGGTCCCGCTTCCAGCTGACGATGAGGCGTCTGTCGACGAAGAAATGACCGACGTGGATGCCGCCAATTCGGTGTCCAGCGAGCACCCCAACCCTTGATGGGCAGTCCGCCCAAAACGCCCGACCCAGTGTCGTAATGCTGTTGTAGGAGCGAGCTTGCTCGCGAAAAACGTATAGACGCCGCGTACACACAGGCTTCGCGCGTTATCGTTGACGGTTTTCGCGAGCCACCTCGCTCCTACAAAGGTCAGTCGCTGTACCGGGCTTTTGTTTCATCAGCGGAATCACCTATGCGCAATTCCTGAAGCAGCCTACTCAACAGTACACGTCCACACATGATTCATCCGATAAGGCGCCCGGGTAAACCTCACATCCGATACCAGAACGATCCCGCGCTGCTGCAGCGCGGCGGTCAGTTGTACGAGTGTCTCTGCTTTAATAGTCATCGCTGGCTCCTGGTCAGAAATTACTGCGTTACGTAATTCTTGACCGAACGGTCAACCAGACAATTCCATTTTTTTATCCCTCGATCCCCTACCGAAGCACTCAATCAACAACCACAAGTAAAAATCGTAGCGCTGCGATTATTTCTGGAATATGCTTTCAGTCCTAATTTGCAGCGCTGCGATTTTGCTTTCAAGCACCGCCAGCAGCGCCGCCACCCCATCTGAAACCGGAGGCACGCCATGTCCGACGTACACTCAACCCAGACCTTTGCCAGCCGCTTGAACGGCCCCAGCGCTCCCATTGGCACCTGGCTGATGTCCGGGTCTGCAAGCACCGCCGAAGCCCTGGGTTACGCCGGTTTTGACTGGCTATTGGTCGACATGGAACACGTGCCCATCGAATTTCGCGATCTGTGGCAAATCCTCCAGGCCATCCACTGCGGGGGCGCCCAGCCGATTGTGCGGGTTGCTGCCAATGACCCGGTGCTGCTCAAGCGAGCACTGGACCTGGGTTCGTTCAACGTCATGGTGCCGTTCGTGGAGAACGCCGAGCAGGCGCAGGCGGCCGTCAACGCGGTGAAGTATCCCCCGTTGGGCAACCGCGGTTTTGCCGCCGTGCACCGTGCCAGCCGCTATGGCACCTGGGCCAACTACGGCAAGGAAGCCAACGACGCAGTGACTTGCATCCTGCAGATCGAAACGCCAACCGCGCTGGCGAACCTTGAAGAAATTGCCGCGATTGCCGGGGTCGATGCGCTGTTCCTTGGCCCGGGCGATCTGTCCGCAGCATGCGGTCACATCGGTAATCCGGGGCATCCAGAGGTTCAGGCAATGATCAGCGATGCGATTGTGCGCGCCAGCCGTATCGGCATGCCGATGGGGATAGTCGGCGGCACGCCTGAACTGGTTCAAAGTTATCTGGAGCAGGGGTATGCCTTCGCCGCAGTGGCTTCCGACCTGGCGATGATGATGAAGAAGGCCAACGAGTTCCTCACGGTCCTGAAGGCTCATCAGGCGCCCGTTGCGGTCACCACGCCGTATTGATTGACCTCAAGCCGGGCGGCTTCAGGAACCGGTGAAAATCACTCGCAGTCTGGCCCTCAGGAGTACTCATGGCAGTTGCAAATTCCCCGACCTGTCGGCCCCCTGGCCTGTTCGAGACAGCCTGTAAATGATGAGCGTCTGGTCACATGTGGGGTTTCTGCTCTGTGTGGCGCTGGCCACGTTTGCGCAGAACACCACGGGTTTTGCCTTCGGCCTGTTGCTGTTGGGGCTGACCGGATTGTTGCAGCTGGCGCCGGTAGAAACCGTCGCCAATGTCAGCTCGATCCTGACGTTGATCAACGCCTTTGTGTTGCTGCGCCGTCGCCCGGCCCTGGCGCCGAAGCTGCTGGCGCTAATCCTCGGGTGCAGCCTGCTCGGCGTGGTTGCAGGGGTTGAATTGCTGGGCTTGTTGGGGGCGCATGAGCGGGATCTGCTGCAGTTGGCGCTGGGGGTGACCATCGTGCTGTGCAGCTTCCTGCTGGTGGTTCAGTCGCGCCACCTCGAGCGACTTTCCGGATGGCTCAGTTTCAGCGGGTTCGCCGGGTTGTCCGGGATCATGGGCGGATTGTTCTCCAGCGCTGGTCCGCCCCTGGTCTATCAGCTGTATCGCCAGCCGCTGGCAGCGCACGTGGTGCGCGACACCCTGATCGTGGTGTTCGCGCTGAACGCCTTGTTGCGATTGGGCCTGCAGTCTTACGCCGGGCGCCTTGAGGCGAGTGCGGGTTACCTGGCTCTGGAAGCGGCGCCCGTGGTGTTCGCCCTGACCTGGTACATGCGCCGCCGGCCACCCGCGATCAAGGCACGAACGCTGCGCATCGGCGTCTTCGTCCTGTTGCTGTTGGCAGGGGTGAGCCTGGTCATGCGGCCGTTGCTGTCCATCCACTTTTGAACAATCACCGACACCGTCGAGACCCATCTGGGAGACGGCCTTTTAGAGTCAAGCGGAAGCCATTTCATGTCAGATAAACACAAAAAACTGGAAGAGCTACGCAGCCAGCGCTGGTTCGCTCCGGACACCATCCGCGCCTTTGCCCATCGCCAGCGCATGCAGCAGATCGGGCTGCGACGCGAGGAGTTCATGGGCAAGCCGGTGGTCGCCATCCTCAACACCTGGAGCGAGTTGTCACCCTGTCATTCGCACCTGCGCGAACGTGCCGAAGCGGTCAAGCGCGGTGTTTGGGCGGCAGGCGGATTTCCGGTGGAGCTGCCGGTGCAGTCGGTGGGCGAGGTGATGGTCAAGCCGACCACCATGTTGTATCGCAACCTGTTGGCCATGGAAACCGAAGAGCTGCTGCGCTCCCTGCCCATCGATGGTGCGGTGCTGCTAGGTGGCTGTGACAAGTCCACGCCCGGCTTGTTGATGGGTGCCCTGAGTATGGACCTGCCGATTCTCTATTGCCCTGCCGGGCCAATGTCAAACGGCCAATGGCGTGGAGTGAAGACCGGCGCGGGTACCCATACGAAGAAGTTCTGGGACGAGCGGCGCCTGGGGTTGATCGATACGGTGGCCTGGGAAGAACTGGAAGGGGCCATGACCCGCTCGATCGGCACCTGCAACACCGTGGGCACCGCGTCGACCATGACCAGCATCGCCGATGCCATCGGCTTCACCCTGCCGGGCGCGTCGAGCATTCCGGCGGCTGATGCGGGGCATCCGCGCATGGCTTCGCAGTGTGGCGAGACCATTGTCGATTTGATCTGGCGCGACCGTCGGCCTTCCACCTGGCTGACCCCTGCGCACTTCGCCAATGGCGTGGCGGTTTACATGGCCATGGGTGGCTCGACCAATGCGGCCATTCACCTGATTGCCATCGCCCGTCGTGCCGGGATCGACCTGACGCTGGAGCAATTAGCCGAGACTGCGGCCAAAATCCCCGTGCTGCTGAATCTGTTCCCGTCCGGCAATGCACTGATGGAGGACTACCACTTCGCCGGCGGCCTGCGGGCACTGATGCGCGAGATCACGCCGTTCCTGGCGCTCGATTGCGCCGGGGCCACCGGGCAAACGTGGGACGCGTTGCTGGCCGATGCCAAGTGCTACGACAACGATATTATCCGCAGCCTCGATAACCCGGTGGTGGGCCTTGACCAAGGCGCCACGCTGGCACTGCTGCGCGGCAACCTGTGCCCCGATGGCGCGGTGATGAAGTCTTCTGCCGCCAGCCCTGCATTGCGCAAGCATTCCGGGCCGGCGCTGGTGTTCGACGACCATGAAACCCTGAGCCGAATGATCGACGATCCGGGGCTGCAAATCACCGCAGACACCGTGCTGGTGCTGCGCAATGCCGGGCCCGTCGGCGCGCCAGGCATGCCCGAGTGGGGCAATCTGCCAATCCCGAAAAAGCTGCTGGAAGCCGGGGTGCGCGACATGCTGCGCATTTCCGACTCACGCATGAGCGGCACTCACTACGGCAGCTGTGTGCTGCACGTCGCGCCGGAAGCGGCGGTGGGTGGGCCGCTGTGCCTGGTGCGCAGCGGCGACATTATCGACCTGGATATCGACGCCGGCACCCTGAACATGCGCGTCAGCGACGAAGAGCTGGCTCGCCGGCGTGCTGCGCACGTGCCGGTTCATCGCCAGTACGGCCGCTCTTTCGCGGCGCTGTATCAGCAGCACGTGACCCAGGCCAACGAAGGCTGCGACTTCGATTTCCTGCAAGCGGGGGAAGTCGTACCCGAGCCACCTATTCATTGATCCGACTTTTTCCGATCTGCACAGGAGTTCGAACCTCATGCTCAACCTCAAGGATTCTTCGCTGTTCAAACAGTTGGCTTATATCGACGGGCAATGGGTCGGTGCCGACAGCGGTGCGACTTTCGATGTCACCAACCCGGCCACTGGCGAGTTGATCGCCAGGGTGCCGCAAATGGGTGAGGCCGAAGCCGAGCGGGCCGTGATTGCTGCACACAAGGCATTCAAGCAGTGGAAGCGCAAGACCGCCAAGGAGCGCTCCGAGTTGCTGCAGGCCTGGTACAGCCTGATGCAGGACAACCTCGATGACCTCGCGCTGATCCTCACTGCCGAGCAGGGCAAGCCATTGGCCGAAGCCCGCGGCGAACTGGCCAACGGCACTTCGTTCGTGCAGTGGTTCGCCGAGGAAGCCAAGCGGGTCTACGGCGACACCGTCCCGCAGCCGTCGGCGGACAAGCGCATTCTGGTCACCAAGGAACCTATCGGCGTGACGGCAGCTATCACGCCGTGGAATTTCCCCCACGCGATGATCACCCGCAAGGTCGCGCCGGCGCTGGCCGCCGGTTGTGCCATGGTTCTGCGCCCGGCCAGCCAGACGCCGTTGTCGGCCCTGGCGCTCGCGGCGCTGGCGGAGCGTGCAGGTATTCCGGCCGGGGTATTCAGCGTCGTGACCGGTAGCGCGACTCAGATTGGCAGCGTGCTGACGCGGCATCCATTGGTGCGCAAATTCAGCTTTACCGGTTCGACTCCGGTGGGTCGCCTGTTGATCGGGCAATGCGCCGACACGGTGAAGAAAGTCTCCATGGAGTTGGGTGGCAATGCGCCGTTCATTGTGTTCGATGATGCCGATCTGGACGAGGCCGTCGAGGGCGCAATGCTGTCCAAGTTCCGTAATGCCGGGCAGACCTGCGTGTGCGCCAACCGAATCTACGTACAGGACAGCGTCTACGATCAATTCGCCGAAAAACTCGCCGCCGGCGCGCAAAAACTGGTATTGGGCAATGGCATGGAGCAGGGCGTCACCCAAGGACCGATGATCGACGAGGCCGCCGTGCGCAAGGTCGAAGAGCACATCGGCGATGCCTTGGAAAAAGGCGCCCGTTTGGTCACCGGCGGGCAGCGTGCGGCGTTGGGTGGCAGCTTCTTCGAACCCACCGTACTGACCGGTGTTACCGCTGCCATGAAGGTCGCCCAGGAAGAGACATTTGGGCCGTTGGCGCCGTTGTTCCGCTTCAGCACCGAAGAAGAGGTCATCGAGCGGGCCAACGACACCGAGTTTGGCTTGGCCAGCTACTTCTACACCCGCGACATCGGGCGGGTGATGCGCGTCAGTGAAGAGCTGGAGTACGGCATGGTCGGCGTCAACACGGCGGCCATCGCCAATGAGATGGCGCCGTTCGGTGGGGTCAAACAGTCCGGCCTGGGCCGCGAAGGATCGCGCTACGGCATCGAGGACTACCTGGAAATCAAATACGTGTGCCTGGGTGGCGTCAATCGCTGACAGCGCCAGGCTGCAAGCGATGCGGGCGGCTGTGTGCCGCCTGCATCAATCTGGCACTGCGCAGGTGCTCTCGCGCACGATCAGTTCGAACCCCAGGTCCACGGTTTCCGGCTCGGCGGGCAGGGTGCCGGTTTCGATCCACTGCAGCAGGCGAGTGGCGACCGTACGACCGATCTCCAGCGGGTACGGGCGCACGGTGGTCAGGCGCGGCGCGCTGAGCTTGCTCAGGGGCAGGTCGCCGAAACCGGCAATCGCCAGCTGGCCCGGTACATCGATGCCGCGACGACGGGCTTCGAACAGCGCGCCGATCGCCAGCACATCGTTGGAGCAGCACAAGCCCTGAGGCTGGTCTGCAGTCTTGGCCAACTGGTCGAACACCTGGGTCAACACCACCTCGGAAGTACTCTCCTCCAGTGCGATGATCGTCGCCGTGCAACCCTTTTTTTCCAGCCAGGCACGAAAGCCCTCGGCACGTTTTTGTGCGCGATGATCAAGGTGCATGCGCGAGCCGACATAGGTGAAGCGGCGCACGCCGGATTGGTACAGGTGCTCGGCGAGCGCCGCGCCGACATCCTCGTGGAAGAACCCGACCTGCAGATGAAACGGCTCGTCACCCAGTTCCCACATTTGCGCCACCGGGATGCCGGTGGCTTCGAGTAGCGACCGGGCGGCTTGATGCTGGTTACCGGTGAGCACCAATGCCGCAGGGGACCAGGATAAATGTGCTCGCAGCAGCTCCAGTTCTCGGTCGGGGTCGTAGTTGCTGTTGCTGATCATCAGCTGATAGCCCCGCGCTTCGAACACGTCCTGCATGGCTTGCAGGGTCTCCGAGAAAAACGCGTTGATCATCGAAGGCACTATGACCGCTACGGTGCGGCTGTGGGAAGCGGCCAGGGCGCCTGCCAGGCGATTGATGGTGTAGCCGGTCTCGGCGATGGCTTCGCGGATACGCTCGGCACGCTTGCTGGAGACAGCGTCAGGATCGCGCAGGAACAGTGAAACGGTACTGGGCGAGACGTTAGCCCGCTCGGCGACTTCGTCCATGGTTACGCGATTGCCTTTGCGACGGCCCGGATTGCCGTTGGCGATGGTTGCCGGTAAGTCGCTCATCTGTTTCCTCGGGTGCAAAAGTCCAAGAGAATGAAAGCAGGGCGCTTTCAAGTCAATCACGAGCATGCCAGCTCGGCAAAATTCGAATGCGAACAAAAATGCGCGTAAAACGAAGGAAAAATCGTAGCGCTACGATTTTGCTTGGTTTATGCTCGGCGCGTACCATTTAGCAGCGCTGCGATTTTATCCGAGCGTCTACCCAACCCGTGTTGGAGAACAACTATAAAAAATGAATACGTCCCTGTTCACCTTCCTTAGCATGCTGTTCTTTACCGGCCTGGTGGCCGCCATTTCCTGGTCCTTCACGCGCAAGGCCAAGGATGTCGGTGCCCACGGCTACTTCATGGCCAGCGGTGGGCTCAACGGTTGGTTTATCGCCGGCTCGATGATGCTCACCAACCTGTCCATCGACCAGTTGATCGGCCTCAACGGTGACTCCTATGCCCACAATCTGAGCTCGATGGCGTGGGAGGCCACTGCGGCGGTCTCGACCATCGCCCTGGCGTTGTTCTTTTTGCCGCGCTACATGCGTGGGGGCTTTTCGACGCTGCCGGAGTTCATTGAAAAGCGCTACGACGTCACCACCCGTCGCGTGGTCAGCGCGCTGATGGTGGCCACCTACACGCTGGTCTTGAACCCCGCGTCGCTGTACCTGGGGGCAATCACCTTCAACCAGATTTTCGACCTGCAAGGCATTCTCGGCTGGTCCTACCCGGCCACCATCTCGCTGCTGATCGTCAGCACCGGCGTGATTGGCGCGGCGTACGCGGTACTGGGCGGCCTGCGCGCGGTAGCGGTGTCGGACACCATCAACGGCATCGGCCTGCTGGTTGTGGTCATCCTGATCCCGATCATTGGCCTGTGGACCCTCGGCCAGGGCGATGTACTGTCCGGCGCGCAGACGATCATGCAGGACTCGCCCGAGAAGCTGAATGCCATCGGCGGCCCGCAGGACAAGGTGCCGTTTGGTGCGATTTTCACCGGGATGATTGTTGCCAACCTGTTTTACTGGTGCACCAACCAGGCGATCGTGCAGAAGAGCATGGCGGCGAAAAACCTCGCTGAAGGGCAGAAGGGCGTGCTGTTGTCCGGTTGCCTGAAACTGCTCGTGCCGCTGGCCATGCTGATGCCGGGTGTCATCGCCTGGCACCTGTTCCGCGATCAGCCGCTGTCGAACTCCGACATGGCCTATCCGGCGCTGGTGTCGGTGTTGATGCCCTGGTGGATGAAGGGGTTCTTCGTGGCCGTGATCTTCGGCACTGTGATGAGTCACTTCAACGCGATCATCAACGGCACGGCGACCTTGCTCACCTACGATTTCTACAAGCCGTTGCGACCCCTGGCCGATGATCAGGCACTGGTGCGCTTCGGCAAGCGCGTGAGCATCCTCGCTGCCCTGGTGTCGCTGGTCGTGGCGCCGATGCTGATGTATGCGCCGGAAGGCATCTACGCGGTGCTGCGCCGCTTCACCGGGTTTTTCAACATGCCGATCATTGCCATCATGCTGTTCGGGTTCTTCAATGCCCGCGGCGGCGCGTTCCCGGCCAAGCTGGTGCTGGGCCTGCACGCCTTGTGCTACGCGGTCTTCGTGCTGGGCCTGAAAATCGATGTGCGCCTGGGCATCAGTTTTATCCATGTGATGGGGATCATGTTCGCCATCGAGATGCTGATCCTGATCGCTTTGCGCAACCGCTACGCCCGGGCCGAGCCTTACGTGGTGCAGACCTCGAGCCGGATCATGGACCTGACGCCATGGCGCCATGCGGGCAGCTTCAGCATCGTGCTGCTGGCCGCACTGGTCTCGATCTACCTGACTTTTTCTCCGCTGGGAGTGGCCAGTGCGGCCGGGCCGAGCAGTTGGTTCGTGCCGTTGTTGGCGACGGTGTGGGTCGCGGCGCTGGCGGCCATCAGCGTGGTTCGCCGTCGCTGGCGCCAGCGCGAACCTGATGCCAAATCCTCCCTGCCAACCTGCGAGGTGCAATCCTGATGACGTCTTCAACTTCACTCGCCACTGCCGCTTTCGTCCAGACCGAGGGTGACATCCGCCTGGTGGTCGATGGCCGCGTGTTGTTCTGTCACAGCGAGCGCAACCCGGCGATCTTCGTCGGCCAGGGCGAGGCGGACATCAGCATGCAGCGCGGCAACTTCTCCATCCGTGACTATGTCCAGGAACGGCTGGCCTTGCGTCACGCCTGGCTTGACCAGGCCGCAGCGCGCCTGGATTTGCGCGCCTGGGTCGACGGCCCGGTGCTGCTCAGCCTGAGCCTGCAAGTGCAGGACAACGTGTTGCGCCTGGTGCCACAGAGTGTTGACGCGGGCATCAACCGCCTGTGGTTGCGGGTACCGGCAGCAGCTGATGAGCATGTCTGGGGTTGCGGCGAGCAGATGTCGTATTTCGACCTGCGCGGGCGCAATTTTCCGCTCTGGACCTCGGAGCCCGGAGTCGGCCGGGACAAGTCGACCTGGCTGACCCTGCAAGCGGACAACGAAGCCAATGCTGGCGGCGACTACTACCACACCAACTATCCGCAGCCGACCTACATTTCCTCCCAGCGCTACTGCCTGCATGCGGTGACCACGGCCTACGCCGATTTCGATTTCCGCCACCAGCAATTCCATGAACTGCAGTTCTGGGCGGTGCCCGAGGCGTTCGAATTCCTCCTGGCCGATGACTTCGTGCAACTGGTCAGCCAGGTATCGAGCCATTTCGGTCGCCAGCCGCGCCTGCCGGAATGGGTCATGAAAGGGGCGATCCTGGGCTTGAAGAACGGCCGCGAACATGCCCAGGCGCGTCTCGACGATGCGCTCGACCAGGGCGTCGCGGTGAGCGCCTTGTGGTGCGAGGACTGGGAAGGCCTGCGCATCACCTCCTTTGGCAAACGCCTGTTCTGGGACTGGCAGTGGAACAGCACGCGCTACCCCGATCACGCCGCCTGGGTCGCCAGCCTTGCAGCACAGGACATCCGGTTCATGGGCTACGTGAACCCGTACCTGTGCAACGACGGTCCGTTGTTTCAGGAAGCGCAGCAAGCCGGTTACCTGGCCACGCGAGTCGAAGGCGGCACCTATCTGGTGGACTTCGGCGAGTTCCTGTGTGGCGTGGTCGACTTCACCTTGCCGGCAGCGGCGCAGTGGTTTGAAGAGCGAATCCTGCGGCGCGAGATGCTCGACAAGGGCTTGTCCGGCTGGATGGCCGACTTCGGCGAGTACCTGCCCATCGACCTGAAACTGGCCGGCGATGCCGACCCGATGCTCGAGCACAACGCCTGGCCGGTGCGCTGGGCCGAGGTCAACGCACGGGCCATTGCCAACGCGGGCAAGACCGGCGATGCGCTGTTCTTCATGCGGGCCGGCTACAGCGGCGTGCAACGTCATTGCCCATTGCTGTGGGCGGGGGACCAGTCAGTAGACTTCAGCCGCCATGACGGATTGCAGACGGTCATCTGTGGTGCGCTGTCCTCGGGTTTGCTCGGCAATGCCTATCACCACAGTGATATCGGCGGTTACACCAGCCTCTACGACAATTGCCGCAACGGCGAACTGTTCCAGCGCTGGGCTGAGATGGCGGCGTTCACTCCGGTGATGCGTACCCATGAAGGCAATCGCCCGGACCAGAACCTGCAGTTCTGGCAGGACGCCGACACCTACGCGCATTTCGCTCGCATGACCCGACTGTATGTCGGCCTGCGTCCGTACCTGCAAAGCCTGGTGGATGAAGCCGAGGCCAGCGGGTTGCCGCTGCAGCGTCCGCTGTTCCTGCACTACGAGCAGGATCCCGAGACCTATTCGATCCAGGATCAGTACCTGTACGGCAAAGACCTGCTTGTAGCGCCCGTGCACGCCGAAGGTCAGCGCGAGTGGACGGCCTATCTGCCTCGTGGCGATCAATGGCAGCACCTGTGGAGTGGCGAGCGATATGCCGGCGGCCAGCGCGTAACGGTTGCAGCGCCGCTGGGTCAGCCTCCGGTGTTCATCCGCGTCGGCAGTCGCTGGCAGGCGACCTTCGAAACCCTGGCGGACCTCGCTCTGTGAGTTGAATCCTTTCTCGCTACGCAGCGCCTTGTGCGCCTCCTTCACGGGAGGCGTCGGGCCTCCCTGCGCCTTGAGATCGCCAATACCTGTACCCGAGTAAGCGAACTTGAATAATAAAAATTACGTTTTTGCTGCTTTTGCCATGACCTGCTCCCTCCTGGGAAATTCTGCCAATGCGGCCTCACCTTTGGTCTTCAAGGCCGGAAACCTGAGCATCAACCCTTACGGGATTCTTGATCTGTCGCTGCAGGGCGGCAAGTTTACCGACGATCACCCGGGTCATACCATGGTCTCGGACGGCAACCTGCAGGCGTCGCGAATTGGCCTGAAGATCGACTACGCACTGGGGAACAGCGGCTATGGCGTGCGGGCGTTCGGTGAGCGCGGCCTGGTGCTGCGCAACATCTGGCGCACCGGCTACAACGAGGGCAGGATCTCCACCAACCGTGGTTATGGTGCAGGGGTGACCGGGCCATTCGGTTCGGTCGACATGGGCAGCCTGTACATGCCGATCTACTGGGTGTTCCTTGATTCGGACGTGGCGATGTATGGCCTGTCCAACATGGCCTCGATCATGAGCCTGGAACACACCACGACCTTGGGCAAAAGTGGCACCGGCGGCTTTTATGACACCACCGTGCGCTACCGAACCCCGGAGGTCCATGGGTTTTCCAGCGAACTGGGGTATTCCTACGGTAACTCCAGTATTGAAAACGGTCCGGATCAGAACCGCACCAGCGGCTTCAACCTGCGCTATCGCGATGGTGATACAAGGCTGGGCTACGGCTTCAACCAGCACGATTCGGCTCCCTCGCTGACGACCGGTGAGTTGTACCGGCAAAACACCCACGTGCTCTCCGGCACCGTGCGGCTCGGTGGAGTGCTGTGGGGCGCGAACTACGTCTACTCCGAACGCGATACCGACGTACGCTGGTTCGCCTCTGCGCAGATGGTCAACGCACGCATCACTTTCGGCCCCGGTGACATCACGCTTGGCGTCTCGCACCGTATCGAAGCCGAGGGCGCACGGGCCTGGGCCACTCACGCGGGCTACCTGTATTCGCTTAATACCAATACCCAGCTCTACACCTACGTGTCTCACATCGAGAATAATGCCGACTCCGGGCAGGGGTTTGCGCTGTTGAGTGAAAGCTACCCGAGCGTGCCCAAGGGGTACGACCCGTGGGCCATGACAGCAGGTATCCGTTGGGGATTCTGAGCATTGATGAACAGTTGGAACAAGGCGCCACCCATGAACATTCTTGGTCTGCACAGCGGCGATCTGCAGCTCGACGTACTGCCACAACTGGGCGGTTCCCTGGCCGGTCTGCGGCACCGGGATTTTGCGCTGTTGCGGCCGTGGGATTGCACCCCCAACGTTCGCCGCTCAGCGTGCTATCCGCTGGTGCCCTATTCGAACCGCATCGCAGAAGGGCGCTTCCAGTGTGGCGGGCACGAATATCAATTACCACGCAATTTCGGCGAGCATGCTCATCCGCTGCATGGCGTGGGATGGCAGCGTGAGTGGCAGGTGGTTGATTGCACGAGCCATGAATGCCACCTGCGTCTGTCCCATGATCCTGCCGGGGAGGGCGGCGAGGATTGGCCATTTGCGTTTGAGGTCGATCAATATGTCCGCCTTGATGAGCAGGGGGTTTCCCTGTCGATGACGTTGCGTAATGCCAGTCAGCAGCCAATGCCGGCCGGTTTGGGTTGGCATCCGTATTTCCCCCGACACCAGGGGGTCGAGCTGTCATTTGCCGCATCGGCGGTATGGCTCAACGGTAGCGACTCGTTGCCCCAGGAGCGCCTGCCGGTGCCGCCACCGTGGGACTTTGCCCGGCGTCGGGCGGTGGGTCACGTCGCCCTGGACAACTGTTTCGAAGGCTGGCATCGCCAGGCTTCAGTGTATTGGCCGCACGCTGGGGTCGGCGTCGAGATCACCGCGCAGGAAGGGCTGGATCACCTGGTGGTTTTTACGCCACCGGCACCTCAGGATTTCATTGCGGTCGAACCGGTCAGTCACTTGAACAACGCCATCAACCTGCCTGCGCCCCAGGCCCACGGCATCGTTTTATTGGGCCCCGGGCAGGACATGACGCGCACCCTGCGCATGAGCATCAGGCTGGATGGATCAGGAGCAATCGTATGAGTTACACCGTCAAATGCGCGGTCGATCAAGTCAGTGAACTGGGCGAATGCCCGGTGTGGTCGGTCCGGGAGCAGGTGCTGTATTGGGCCGATATTCTCGCCGGCCAATTGCATCGGCTGGACCCGCAAACCGGGGGATTGACCAGCCTGCCGCTGGGCGAGCACCTGGGCTGTTTCGGCTTGCGTCGTCAAGGCGGCTTCATCGTCGCCCTGCGCACTGGCATCTACTTGCTGGGCGAGGACGGAACACTGGGCCGCAAGCTTGCGGACAACCCCTGCGGGCCCGCAGACAGTCGTTTCAACGATGGTCGAGTCGATCCCTGGGGGCGTTTCTGGGCCGGGACTATCTGGCAACCCCGGGACCGCAATGGCGCCGTCCTGATGCGCGTTGATGAGCACATGAATGTGCAAGTCATGGCGCACGACGTCATGGTGTCCAATGGCCTGGCGTTCAGTCCTGATCGGGCCTGGATGTACCACAGCGACACACCCAATCATGTGCTGTATCGCTACCCCCTTGATGGCCAGGGCCAGCCGGGGCCCCGGCAGACTGTTCGCACCTTCGAGCGCGGCCCGGGTGGGCGTCCGGACGGCGCCGCGTTCGACAGTGAAGGGTGCTACTGGAGTGCGCAGTTCGACGGCGGCCGCATCCTGCGATTGGCACCGGATGGCACCCAACTCGACGAAATTCGTGTCCCCACGCGATGGCCGACCATGGTTGCTTTTGGCGGCCCGGACCTGCGCACGCTGTACATCACCAGTTCCCGGGAAAACCGCAGTGCCGAGGAGCTGGCGACCTGGCCGCTGTCAGGTTGCCTGTTTTCGGTAGAGGTCGATGTGGCCGGTTGCCCCGAGCCTTTGTTTGCCGGTTGAGTTTCCCTATTTTTGCAAGGATTGAATCATGAGCCAGCATACCCAAACGCGTTACCCGTCCCTGACCGGCAAAGTCATCCTGATCAGTGGCGGCGCCTCAGGCATTGGCGCGGCATTTGTCGAAGCGTTTCACCAGCAGGGCGCCCGCGTCGCTTTCCTGGATCTGGACCAGGCTGGTGGCCAGGCACTCGCTGCTGCGCTGGGCCAGGACCGGGTGAAGTTCCTGCCCTGCAACGTGCGCGATATCCCGGCGTTGCAGGCCGCCATCGCGGCAGTCGAAGCGCAATGGGGGGCGGTGGATGTGTTGATCAATAACGCTGCCCGCGACGATCGCCATCCCATGCAGGACGTCGACGTCGACTACTGGGATGAACGTATGCAAACCAACCTGCGCCACGCTTTTTTCGCCGCCCAGGCGGTCGCCCCGGGAATGACCCGGCGCGGAAGCGGGGTGATCATCAACATGGGCTCGATTTCGTGGATGAGGGGCCGTCCCGGCATGGTCTGCTATACCACTGCCAAGGCTGCAATCAATGGTATGACCCGCACCCTGGCGCGGGAACTGGGTGACAGTGGCATTCGTGTCAACAGTCTGGTGCCGGGTGCGATTCGCACTGCCCGCCAGGATGCCATGTGGGCCAGCGATCCGGCGGGACTGGAATTGGCCAGTCAGAATTTCATCGACCAGCAAATGCTCAAGTTCCGCCTCGACGCCAGCGATTGCGCACGCATGGCGCTGTTTCTGGCGTCTGATGACAGCCGCGGCTGCACGGGACAAAACTTCGTGGTGGACGCGGGGTTGTCGATTCAGTAGAAGCGGCGGATATCCGTCACATTCCGTAACCGGCAGCTTGACCGGCCTGGTTATCCTGCGCGCCCGCAATCAGGTGCAGCGGCATGTGCTGCACCTCAAGGGTGGTGACTTCAAACCCGCCCACCACCTGCGCCTCTCGCTCCCCCAGGGCGATGATCTCCGCTTCCTTTGCCTTAGCCATTCTCGCGTGGTTCGCTGCGATTTCATTGAGAGTTGACACGATACGTCTCCCGGTGACTGACCAAGCGTAGTGCTGGCGTCCTTGTTCGTTGATGAATTGCCGTCGCGTCAGAAATCCGTTGTTCTGGGGCAGCTATCGGCGTCCATTGCAATCCTTGAGCCAGTCGGGGCCGGGAAATCAGGAGAGGATCATCGACCGGATGATCGGTACTCGCGCTCGCGTCTCCGAGACAATTTTGAGCTTAGGCCAGATTGTGAAACACCCTGTGAATTTTGTAAAACGGCGTCATAGAAAAAACCGTGGAAGTGATATTTATATGGCGTTATTTAGGCGCCAATAATCAGTCTTAGTGTATGTAACCAAAAGCAATTGGAATTAGCACAATTCATTTGCTCACGTTTAAAGAACATCGGCCATAAATAACAAAGTACCGGTGCAGAGCCTTCGGCAAGGATCACTACAACTAAAAAAATAAAAATTGACGACAAAAAACAGTCTCGTCCTCCCTATTAAGTCGGTGACTCATCATGATCAAGATCATGGCCTGCTTTTTAATAGGAGCTGTACTCGCAGGATGCAACGGCATGGTGAAACCCGATTTTTCGGGGCCCGCCAACGACTCATACTTCACCGTTTTTTCAGGCTTTCCTCTTCCCTATATGTATATGGCTTCGGCTGTGCAATGGAACGAGGAGTACGCCGTGACGACGCGTCACACTCCGCTGATCCCCAATGTGCAATACAGCTGCAGTACCGGCTGCGACCTGGTGTTCATCCGTCACAAAGCCAACGGCCGCTATCCCGCCTGGCGTGCGCCACGGGTAGGCGAGGCCATCACCGCCGTGGGCTCCAGCCCCTACATGGCCACCGCGACCGGCAAGGGCAAGGTGTATCAGGCGCCATTTATCAATACCGATGAGAACAGCGGCGATCTGTACGCCATCCACGATGCACCGTTGGTCAAGGGCATGTCCGGTGGGCCGGTCATCGGCAACGATGGCAACATTGTCGGGATCAACATGGGCTTTTATTCCACGACGTTACACGATGTCAGTGCCCATCCCGGAGTGAAAGGCGCCGAGCGCATCAGTGTGTTTATTCCGTATTCGATCATTCAGCGCGAATGGCTGTTATTACAGGCTAAACTTGAAACGCCGCGCGGTACCCGGTTGGCCGCCAAGTAACCAACTGCAGGCCCGGTCAATAGGGCGGGCCTGCACTTCGGCAGTCTAAAGATCTTTCTTGAATTCCTTTTCCAGGTGTTTGTCGCCCTTGTGCCGCTCTTTGTCGAGGTGGGTAGCTTCGTTATCTATTTCTTCGTCAGCGTGCTTATCGGCTTTATCCATTTCGTCGGCATCTTGATCAATGCCTTTGTCTATCTCACGATGGTCATGGCGGACGCGGCTAGCCCATGCCGGAACCGAACAACTGACGAATCAACTTAGGCGTGCTACCGGTCCAGCGCTTGAAAGAACGCCGGAAATTTGCCGCATCGTTGAAACTCAGGTACTCGGCCACTTCTTCGTTGCTGAAGCCTTTGATTTGATACAGGTACAGCGCCACGTGCTTGCGCACCAGATCCACCTGTTGCTGGAACCCGGTGTGGTGTTTTTGCAGTTTGCGTTTGAGTGTCGCGGGGCTCACGGCAAAGGCGTGCGCGGCCTGTTCAAGACTTGGGGCCTCGCGCACGTGGGCCTGCAGGTAGCGGTAGACGCAGTCGACAAAACTTGCAGTGAAACCCAGCTGATCGATTTGCCCCTGGGCTTCCTGCCGGGCGACCTGGCCGACCGTTGCCGAGCAGTTGGGCCAGGGCCGGACGAGGTCCTCGCGGGGGATGCGCATCAGGTCCAGGGGACGTTTGAACTGCGTGTCTTCGCCCAGGTGCACCCAATACTGCTCGACGTAACGCGGCTCGGCGTGGCTGAAACTGCACTCCCACGGCAGGCGCTGGCCACTCTGGGAGCGGCTCATGGCGACGATCGACGTCATGCTCGCCTCTAGCAGGAAGCGCCACTGCTCGCCGGCGCCGCAGCTGTCCAGCCAGTAGAAATAGGCGTGCTTGTCGTCCATTACCAGGCGTGGTGCGGCCAGCGGGCTGAGCAACGCCTGTTGATGCACCAGGGTATCGAGTGCCTGGTGCAGGTTTTGTGCATGGCGCAGGGCGTGGCTGGCAGGGCCGTAGTGCCCGGGCAGCAGGCGCTGGCCGAACAGAAAGCTGCTGTCGTCGGCATCGAGCAGGCGCCGGCTGTTGTCGATCAGGGCCAGGAATTGCTGCGGGCTCAGGCGCGTCTGTCCGGCCAGGATGTCGTCGTGGAACAGCCCGGTGCCGCGCAGCAGGCGATGGCTGTCGATGTCCCGGGACAGCGCCAGGTCGATCAGGGTTGCCGGCTGGTAATGCCCGGGAATGAAACGGCTGTCGCTTTCGTACCAGGTATTTTTAAGGGTCATCGCCGCGCCTCAGGCTGTTTTTGCCAGGGGCTGCTTGGCGCGCGCCAGTGCCAGGTTCAGGCGTTTTAGCAAAACGTCAGGTGCCTCATCCATGGCCATCACCACGGCGGTGCTGGCGGACAGTTGCAAGCGCTCGCCATGCTGACGGGTTTTGTGGGCCAGGCCATGCACCGCCTGCTGCAGTTCCAGGGCTAACAGCCGCGCCTGGCTTTCCCCGGTGTTGGGCAACACCACCACGAAACGGTCGCCAGCCAACCGGCACAGCAGGTCCTGGCGGCGCAGGTTGAGCAGCAATAAATGGCTGATGGCTTGCAACACCGCATCGCCTTCGGCATGCCCGAACGCCTGATTGATCGCGGTGAAGTTGTCCAGGTCCACGGCCATCAGCGACAGCGGCTGCTCCTGGGCAAGACTCTGCGCCAGGCTGGCAGTCAATTGGCGCTTGAGATAATCGGCACCCCCCAGTGGCGTCAGCTTGTCGAACAGACGGTGTTCGCGGAACAGCTTCTCGCGCTTCTCCATTTGCGCGCTGATCGCCAGCTGCTCGCGATGCCAGTGATAGATGCCGATGGTCAGCAGAATCATCCCGACCGGCATCGGCCCGGATTCCAGCCAGTGATCCCAGGTAATGCTGTCGGGCAGGCGAATGAACTCGTCGAGGCTGTCGATCCACCAGGAGAAAAAGATGCAGCTCAGGCCCAGGGCCAGGTAGTTGGTCACGCGGCCAGCGGGGCGACTCTTGAGCACCAGCCCCAGCCAGACCAGCGCCAGTAGCGCCGAGCCGCCTTCGCCGATGATGTCCAGCCACACCCACTCGCTGACGCTTTTCAGTTCGCCGCAGGCCAGGTGCAGGAGCAACCCGAGATTGGCCGCCACCAGCAGCAGGACGAGTTTCCAGCGATGGGGTTTGAGCACAGAGAACATGGCCGCGATCCTTTGGCGAGTGACAGTGCGCGTCAGCACAGCAGATGTTTGTGACAGGCGGGTGACGGGGGCGGGGGGTCGAATCAGCTCAGTGATGCCGCCACATTTTTATCTGATCAAGAGTCCCTGTGGCGAGGCAGTTTGTGTTGCCACAGAAGTTGCGTCAGGCGGGGCAGGTCATTTCAGCTCATTTGCGCCCGCCGATTCGCGCAAAAGCGCGTTTTGAAGCCTTCCCTGCCACCCCCTGTCACAGAACCGTCATCACGCAACCCTAGCTTGCCCTCCCAGTTGCCGGGCCACTTGCCCGGCGTCAACGGACTCTTGGGGGGGACATTCATGTACAAGCGCAGCAGCACAGCCGGGTTTGTCGGTTTCACGCTTACCGCTCTGGCCATGGCGATCGCCAGCGAACGGCTGAGTGCCGCCGAATCGGCGACCACCACCGAGCACGTGCAGGTCGTGGGGCAGGCCGCGAGCATCGACCAGGCGCTCAAGGAACAGCGCAGCGCCGACAGCATCAAGAGCGTGGTGCACGCCGACGGCATGGCTCAGCTGCCCGACGAAAACGTCGCTGAAGCGGTGCAGCGCCTGCCCGGGGTCAGCGTCGAGCGCGACCAGGGCGAAGGCCGCTTTGTCAGCGTGCGCGGCCTGGGCCCCGACCTCAACAGCGTGACCATCAACGGCACGCTGGTGCCCTCGCCGGAAAGTGAGCGTCGCGCCGTAGCCCTGGACGTGTTGCCCTCCGAGCTGGTGCAGTCGCTGTCGGTGATCAAGACCCTGACCCCGGACATGGACGCCAACTCCCTGGGCGGCACGGTCGATGTGCAAAGCCTCTCGGCCTTCGATCACAAGGGGCTGTTCTATACCGGCAGCACTGAAGCGAGCTACGACAAGAACACCCACCAGACCAGCCCGAAATTTTCCGGCGCCGCCAGTAACCGGTTCAGCCTCGGTGACGGCATCGACAACTTCGGCGTCGCCGCAGCATTGAGCTGGCAGAAGCGCGATTTCGGTTCGGACAACGTCGAAACCGGCGGCGCCTGGGACTTCGAGCAAGGCGCCCGGCTGCAGGAGTTCGAGCAGCGGGACTACGACATCAGTCGAGAACGGGCAGGCGGTGGACTCAACTTCGATTACAAGCCTGACGACCTCAGCAGCTATTACCTGCGCACGCTCTACAGCCGCTACAAGGACAGCGAGACGCGCAACTCCACGGCGTTCGAATTTGCCGACCCGTTGGCCGCCGCAGAGACCGGCGATGCCGAGGGCTCACGCAAGCTCAAGCAGCGCGAAGAGACCCAGGAAATCCAGTCCTACGTGCTCGGCGGCGAGCGCCTGTTCGGCCTTTGGACCCTGAGCGGGCAGGCCGGCTACAGCCGTTCCAGCGAAGACAGCCCGGGGCACATTGCCAACGCTGCCTTCGATGGCACCGATGATTTTGCCGACAGTGGGTTCTACGACAACGACAAGCCACGTCCGATCATCGGCCAGGGCTTCTACGACCCGGGCAATTTCAGCCTCGACAAGGTTGATTGGGAGAAGCAGCGCACCACCGATACCGAAAAGAATCTGCGCCTGGACCTGGCCCGGGATTATGACTTCAAGGGCTACGCCTCGCAGGTCAAGTTCGGCGGCAAGGTCAGTCGCCGCAACAAGGACAATGATCTCGACGCCTGGGTCTATGAAGACTTCGATGAGCTGGGTTTCAACGACCAGCAGCTCAACCTGGCGCAGTTCCAGAAAGGCACCGTGGACTACCGCCTGGGCCAGTTCGGGCCGGGCATCAGCCCCAGTGCGATCAAGAACCTGATCGGCGGCCTCGATCGCGACGATTTCTACGACGAGACCGAGTCGCGGGTCAACGACTTCAAAATCAGCGAAGACATCAACGCCGGCTACCTGATGAATACCATCGACATCGACGACTGGCGTTTCATCGCCGGCATGCGCTACGAAGGCACCGAGTTCGAAGCCAAGGGCACCGGCGCCACCGATGGTGAGTTTCAGGCGACCGACACCAGGCGTCGTTATCACCACTGGCTGCCGGGGCTGCATGCGCGTTATCAGCTGGACAAGAACACTCAGGTCCGCGCGGCCTGGACCAAGTCTGTTGTACGCCCGACCTTCGGCCAGCTGGCCCCGGGGTTTGTCATCGACGATGACGAGGCTACCTTCGGCAACCCGGACCTCAAGCCCTTGGAGTCGAGCAACCTCGACCTGGGCATCGAGCACTTCATGGGCCGCGCCGGTACCGTCTCGGCGTTCGTGTTCTACAAGGACATCCAGAACTTCGTCTACAACACCGACCTTGCCGGTACCGGTGCGTGGGTCGATTTCGCCGAGGCGCACACGTTCGCCAATGGCGACAGCGCCAAACTCTATGGCCTGGAATTGGCCTACTCGCAGAAATTCGATTGGCTGCCTGCGCCATGGAACGGCCTGCTGATCGGTGCCAACACCACCTTCAGCCGCTCCGACGCCGAGATCAAGGGCTTTGATGCCGCCACCGGCACTAACAGCAAGCGCAGCATCGACCTGCCCAGCCAGTCGGACACCGTCGGCAACCTGATGGTTGGCTGGGAGGACGACAAGCTGAGCTTGCGCCTGTCTGCCAACTACAAGTCCGATTACCTCTACGAACTGGCGTCCATCAACGACAAGGCCCACGACCTGCACGTCGACGCCCAGACCTTCGTCGATTTCAGCGCGCGCTATTCGCTGACCAAGGACCTGCAAGTGAGCTTCGAGGCGCAGAACCTCACGGACGAGTCGTACTTCGTCTACACCGGGCAGCGCGCCTACAACGGCCAGTACGAAGAGTACGGCCCGACCTTCAAGCTCGGCCTGACCTTCACCCACTTCTAAGCCCGGGATGGCCGCCGCTGCCATCAGGTTGTACGCACCACAAGGAACTTGCCTGTTCATGAGCATTTTTTTATCACCCTCCCGTTGCCTGCTCGCCGCCCTGATCAGCCTGAGCGTCACCCAGGCCATGGCTGGCCCGGCGAACCTGACACTCACGCCCTGGGCGCCGAACCTCAAGGTCGACGCCGTGGCTTTCCTGCCGACCGGCGCTGACCGCCTGGCCGTCAGTCAGCGAGATGGCTTGCTGTTACTCGACCCCAAAGGCGCGGAACTGGCGCGCCTGCAGGGATCATTCGCCAGCCTGGACAGCCGCGCCCTGGGCTCCCGCGTGCTGGTGGCGAGCCTCGACAATGCGCGGCAGCAAGCGATGCTGGTCAGCCTTGATGCTGACCAGCGCAGCTGGGGTCAGCCGGTATATCTGCCGACGCGTGACTACCCGGTGAACGGCCTATGCCTGTACCGCGACGAGGCCAGTAACCTGTTCCTGTTCCTGGTGGGCGAGGAGGGCAAGGGTGAACAGTGGCTGGTTGGCAACGGTGCCCGTCTTGATGCGCAGGCGCAACGGGTACGCGGTCTGCCGTTGCCGCCTTCGGCAACGGACTGTCGGGTCGACGATGGCGCCCATCAGTTTGTCGTCAACGAGGAGAACGTCGGCTGGTGGGCTTATCCGGCACATCCCGAGGCCGACGTGACGCGCAGCCCCGTTGCCCTGCGCGAGCCTTTCGGCGAGATCAAACACAGCGCTGGCGCCATGGCCCTGATCCCCGCGGGTGTGGTTGCACTTGACCCGAAGGCCGCGCAATTGCACCTGTATCAGCAGCAGGGCGAGCGCTGGGTGGCCCAGGCCAGCCTTGCATTGCCTGGGGTGAAGGAGCCGGAAAACCTCGACGTGCGCGCGACGGCCAAGGGGCTTGAAGTGTTGTTGCGCGACGATGACGATGGCCGTCTGTATCAGGGCCAGCTCGATTGGCAAGCCACACCGGTCGCACGGCCCGCGGAGCTGCCGGTTGTGCCGGCGCAGGCGCAGACCGAACCGGTAGGACGGCAGGGGGACGCCGCCGATGATCCGGCGATCTGGATTCATCCGCAGCAGGCAGGCTTGAGTCGGGTGCTGGGCACCAACAAAAAGCAGGGTTTGCTGGCGTACGACCTGCAGGGCAAGTTGCTTCAGGAACTGCCGGTCGGGCGTCTGAACAATGTCGATGTGCGGCCCAACTTCAAGCTCGGTCAGCAAACGGTCGACCTGGCCGTGGCGAGCAATCGCGATCACAACAGCCTCAGCCTGTTCAGTATCGATCGCCAGAGCGGCGAGCTGCGCGAGGCCGGCGAGATCGCCACGCCCCTCAAGGAAATCTACGGCATCTGCCTGTTCCAGCCAGCCAGCGGGGAACTCTTTGCATTCGCCAACGGCAAGGACGGGACCTTCCTGCAATACCGCTTGAGCGCGCCGAACGGCACGGTCCAGGGTGAGCTGGTGCGCCAGTTCAAGGTCGCCAGTCAGCCCGAGGGCTGCGTTGCCGATGATCAGCGTCAACGGCTGTTTCTCGGCGAGGAGGATGTGGGCGTCTGGGCGGTGGATGCCCGGGCGGATCAACCGGCAACGCTCAGCAGCGTGATCAAGGTTGGCCCGCAATTGCACGCCGATGTGGAAGGCCTGGCGCTGTATCAAAGCGCCGGCAATGACTATCTGGTGATCTCCAGCCAAGGCAACGACAGCTACCTGGTGCTTGATGCCCAACCGCCATTCGCTGCCCGTGGCGCCTTTCGTGTCGGTCTGAATACTGCCCTCGGTATCGACGGCGCCTCGGAAACCGATGGCCTGGAGGTCACTTCCGTCAACCTCGGCGGAGCCTGGAGCGAGGGCATGCTGGTGGTGCAGGACGGGCGCAAACGCATGCCCGAGCAAACCCAGAACTTTAAATTCGTGCCCTGGGCCGAGGTCACCAGGACGCTCAAGCTGCCCTGATCCGTCATCACCCTGTCATCTGACTTTCATCGAATAGCTCAACGGCCGTCGCGCATCGACGGCCCGCGAGCCCCGCACAAGGAGTTTCACCATGCAGGCCACACTCGAACACATGACGATCTGGGGGCTGATCAGCGACGCGAGTCTGTTGGTCAAGGCGGTCATGCTTATCCTGCTGCTGGCATCGCTGCTCAGTTGGTACCTGATCATCCTGCGCAGCAGCGTGCTCAAGCGCCGCGAGCGGCAGCTCAACGATTTCGTGCAGCGCTTTCGCGGCACGCCGGACCTGTTGGCGTTGTATCGCGAAACGGCGAAAAACACCGACAGCGAAGCCGGCGTCGAGCCCATTTTCCAGGCCGGCTTGCAGGAGTTCAACCACCTCAACCAACACTCGGGCAATGCTGCAGACGTGGTCCTCGAGGGCGTGGAGCGGGCGCTCTATGTCGCCATCAGCGAGCAGGAAGTGCGCCTGGAAAAAGGCCTGCAGTTCCTCGCCACGGTCGGTTCGGTCAGCCCCTACATCGGCCTGTTCGGCACCGTGTGGGGCATCATGAATTCCTTCCTCGGGTTGTCGCAGGTGCAGCAGGCGACGTTGTCCACCGTGGCCCCGGGCATTGCCGAAGCGCTGATTGCCACGGCCATCGGCCTGTTTGCGGCGATACCTGCGGTGATTGCCTACAACCGCTTTTCCTCGCGTAGCCAGACGTTACTGACGCGCTACTACGCGTTCGGCAACGAGCTGCAAGTGCGCCTGCACCGCAAGCTGCATGGCGCGCCGATCAACCTGGCCGCCGCCGCCTGAAAGGAGAGTGACGATGTTGGTCAGACCGCAAAGAAAACACGGACCCAAGGCCGAGATGAACGTGGTGCCGTACATCGATGTGATGCTGGTGCTACTGGTGATTTTCATGGTCACCGCGCCCATGCTCACCCAAGGGGTGAAAATCGACCTGCCCAAGATCGCCAGCGAAGCACTGGCCAATGACAGCCGGCAGCAGATCCTCACCCTGTCGGTGAAAGCCGAGGGCGGTTACTACTGGAATCTTGGCGGCGAACTCGACACCCGCAACCAGACCGACAGTGCGGTGAGCCTTGCAGACATGCAGGCCAAGGTAGCGCAGGTGGTCGCTGAGCGGCGAGACACCCAGGTCTACATTCGCGCCGACAAGGACGCCGGCTACGGCAGCGTGGTCGCAGCCATGGCGGCGTTGCAACAGGGCGGGGTCAGTAACCTGGGACTGGTAACCGAGGCCCCGCAATGACGGCGATGACCTTGCACAGGCCTTACCTGGCGGCTGCGCCGGTCGACCGCAGCGGGCTGTGGCGCAATGGCCTGGCTGCGAGTTTTGCGGTCGGGTTGCACGTGATCGTGCTGGGGTTGCTGGTGCGGGGTTGGGTGGCCGAGATGGCTCCGGCCGAGCAGCCGGCGGTCTTGCGTACCCAACTGGTGATCCTGGCGCCGACGCCCGAGGCACCTGCGCTTCAGGCACCGATACCGTCACCCATACCGGCGCCTGAGCCGCTGCCTGCCGTGGTGCAACCGCCCGAGCCTGTGGCCGCGACGCCGGCGCCGAGCAAGCCGGCTGTCGACCCGCAGGTCCAGGTGCAGAAGTTGCAGCAGGTGGCCTTGGCTCGCAAGCGGGTCGAAGAGAAAAAGCGTGAGCTCCAAGCCGAACAAAACCGTGAGCGCCTGGAGTCGCAAAACCGCGCTCGCGAAGTCGAACAGCAGCGCCTGGCGCAACAGCAATCACAGCAGGCCGAGCAGGCGCGCCTGAGTGCCGAGCGAAGCCGTCAACAGGCGGCTGCCCAGGCCGCTGCCGACACTCGCCAGTACCTGCCCTTGAGCAAGCAAGCGCCCGACTATCCGCAACGCGCGCTGGATAAGAACCTGGAGGGCGATTGCACGGTGGAGTACACAGTCAACCCGCAGGGCAAGATCGAGAATCCGAAGGTGCTTGAAGGTTGTCACCCGATGTTTATGCGACCGTCTCTGGCCGCTGCCGATACGTTTCGTTATCAGCCGCGGATGATTGATGGCAAGGCGGTGTCGGTACCGGCAGTGCGTAATACCTTTCACTATCGGATCAAGTGAATCTTTTTATTCCAAAAAGGAATAGATGGATAATTATATATTCCTTTTAATGTTGTTCCGCTCGGTGCACTTTGGGGGCCTGCACATGTGTGCCAGCCAACAAGACTCAGACAGGAAGCCTTAACATGACCATCAAAGCGATCAACGTGCGGAACCAGTTCAAGGGTGTCATCAAGGAAATCGTCCAGGGCGAAGTGGTCTCCGAGATTGATGTGCAGACAGCTTCCGGGATTGTCACTTCGGTCATTACCACCCGCTCGGTGCGGGACCTGGAGTTGCGGGTGGGCAGTGAGGTGATTGCGTTTGTTAAATCGACTGAGGTTTCGATCGCCAAGCTTTGATGCGGGTTCCCACGGCCCGAATATCTACCCCTCTGTTGGAGGTGAAACTACCCCCCTGTTGGAGGTGAAATTTTGGGAGCAGAGCTTGCTCGCGATGGCGGTGTGCATGCCGACATCACTGTTGAATAGGGGTCTGTCATCGCGAGCAAGCTTTGCTACCACAAGGTGCTGGCAATCAGCCAATCGGCCAATCACTGATCCTTCTCGCAGTTCACCATCCACGCCACTCCAAACCGATCCTGCAACATGCCAAACCGTGCCGCCCAGAACGTCGATTCCAGCGGCATTTGCACGCTGCCATCTTCGGCCAATGCACTGAACACCCGCTCGGCCTCGGCAATGCTGTCGACGTTCAGCGATATCGAACAGCCGGCCATGTCATCCGTGGGTCGGTCCGGAGTGGTGTCCGAGCCCATGATGGCCTGGTCACCTATCGACAGGCGGGTGTGGATGATCAGGTTGTGCAGGTCGGCGGGGACGTGTTCGCGGGCGGGGCTTTCACCGAAAGTCATCATGACGTCGATACTGCCTTTTAACGCCTGGGCGTAGAACGTGAAGGCGGCTTTGCAGTCGCCGTTGAAGATGAGATAGGGATTGATTTTCATGATTCAGCTCCCGGTCATTGAAGATGATTGACCCGGGTAGCAAAGCGCTAAATCGCGGCGATTGCCGAGGTTTTTTTAGATGTTTTATCTATGGATAGAGCCAGGCTTATCGCCTCACTCGAGCGACGCGGTGCCAGCAGCCTTTCGATGGCGCCGCTGACCATGTTCTCCAGCAGCTCGTAGCGCTCGGTTTCGTCCAGCGGGTGGTGAGTCAACCAGGTGGGGGCGCTGTTGAGCAGCGAGGCGATGGCATGCCCGGCGGCGAGCATGCCCTGTTCGCTGAAGCGCGAGCGCACCCCAAGCATTTTCAGCAGTTTGCGCTCGTACTGCTCGCGCAGCTGCTGCACTCGCACTTGCTGCTCATCGTTAAGGCAACCGCTGTCGCGCTCTACCAGGCGAAAATGCCAAGGCATGTCCTCATGCAGATTCAGGTGGGCGCGGATCAGGCTGTTGAGGCGCTCGCGCTTGGCCGGAGCCTTCTGTTCGACGCGGCCCAGGGTGGCCAGCAGCTCTTCGTAGAACTCCTCAATCAGATCGAGGAGCAAGTGCTGCTTGCTCGGATAGTGGTGGTACAGCGAGCCCGGGGCGAGCCCCAGGCAGGTGGCGAGTTCACGCATGCCGACCTGGCCGAAACCCTTGCTGGCAAACAGCTCCAGCACCTTGTCCCGGTATTCGGCAAAACGTGAACAGCGCTCAGGCATAGGCATGGAAGCCACGCCCCGTTTTACGTCCCAGGTAGCCGGCGGCGACCATTTCCTTTAGCAGTGGAGCAGGGCGGTATTTGCTGTCGTTAAATCCATCGTAGAAGGCTTCGAGAATTGCCAGCACCGTGTCCAGGCCGATCAGGTCTGCCAATGCCAGAGGGCCGATCGGTTGGTTGCAGCCCAGGCGCATGCCGGCGTCGATGTCCTCGACGCTGGCCAGGCCCTCCTGGAACACCAGGATCGCTTCGTTGATCATGGGCACCAGGATCCGGTTCACCACAAAACCCGGGCGGTTGCCGGCAGTGATCGCGGTCTTGCCCAGGGTAGTCGCCATCTCGAGCGCGAGAGCGTGGGTCGCGTCGCTGGTTTGCAGGCCGCGGATCACCTCGATCAAGCCCATCACTGGCACCGGGTTGAAGAAGTGCAGGCCGATGAAACGTTCAGGCTTACTGACACTGGCGGCCAGTTGAGTGATGGACAGCGACGACGTGTTGGAAGCGATCACGCATTCGCTGCCCACTTGTGCGGCGATCTGTTGCAGCACCCGCAGTTTCAGTTCGAGATTTTCGGTCGCCGCCTCGATCACCAGCTGCACGGCCTGCAGGCTGCTGTAGTCAGTGCTGGTGCGGATCCGGGCGAGGGTCGCGAGCTTTTGTGCTTCGCTCAGCGTTTCCTTGGCCACTTGTCGATCGAGGTTCTTGCCCACCGTCGCCAGCGCTTTTTGCAGCGCGCTCTCGCTGATGTCGAGCAAGATCACATCGAAACCGGCCTGGGCACACACCTGGGCGATGCCATTGCCCATGGTGCCCGCGCCGATTACGCCAATATTTTGCAGATCCATGTTCCAGTCCTTGCGCTCAAAACCGTGCGATACCTTGGCCGTCGAGGCGGCCAAAAGCGTACTATTGGCGCCGAGTCTAGAGCGGGCAGGGCAGTTGTCCTATGCCGCAACTGTTCAACGCAACTGGTGTTTTTTGCCATTCGAATACTGGGGAGTGAAGCGTTCACATGCGGGAAAAGGATTCGGTCGCCGCCTACTTTGTGCAAGCCATGGTCCAGGAGCTGGGCGCCGATCCGTTGCGTCGCGAAGCGCTGCTGCTACAGGCCGGCATCGACCCGGTGCTGGTGCTGCAGCCCACAGCGCGAGTGCCTGCCAGCGCGTTTGCCGCGCTATGGCTGATCCTGATCCGCGAGCTCGATGATGAGTTTTTCCTGCTCGACTCCCATGGCATGCCGCCGGGTGCGTTCGCCCTGATCTGTCGGGCATTGATCCAGGAACCCAACCTGCACAAGGCGATGCGCCAGTGCCTGGCCAACTTCGGCCTGTTCCTGCGCGACTTTCGCGGCACGCTGATCGTACGTGGCAAGCGTGCGGTCATTAGCCTGGAGTCCCAGGCGAAGAACCCTGAAGTCAGTCGATTTGGCGAGGAGACCTTCCTGGTGCTGATGATCAGCCTGTTGTGCTGGCTCGGTGGCCGGCGCATTCCGATCGACCGTGCCGACTTTCGCCATGCCCGGGTAGCCCTCAGCGATGACCGACTGCTCTGGGGTCCCAACCTGACACTGGGGGCCGAGCGCACCGAGATCGAGTTCGCCAGCCATTACTTGCGCCTGCCTGTGGTCCAGGACCTGGCCTCACTGAAGGTATTCCTGCGCACGGCGCCGCAGTGGCTGGTGATCCGCTTCCGCAATCAGCATGGCCTGGCCTCGCAAGTGCACCAGCGCCTGCGCAACAGCCCATACAGCGACTGGCCGACCTTGCAGGCTTTTGCCCTTGAACAGCACCTGAGCCCCAGCACCTTTCGCCGCAAGCTGGAGCGCGAAGGCTGTTCGTACCAGGAAATCAAGGACGAAGTACGGCGGGGCGTGGCGTTCGAGCAGTTGCGCGAAAGCCGTGCAAGCATCGGCGACATCGCCGAACGCCTGGGTTTCCAGGAGCCGAGCGCGTTTCATCGGGCGTTCAAGAAGTGGACCGGGGAGAGCCCGGGCAAGTACCGGGCGCGTTTCCAGGGGGCATTGGCGAAAGATCTGACGGACGCTTCTGATTAAGCTCGGCGCCGATGTTTTCCTGCGTTTCGGCCTGTACAGTCGTTGTACCTGCCCCCATGGAACTGGAGCCTGTCGACGTGACCGATATCGAAAACATTCCCCCGCGTACTGCAACCCCCGATCGTTTCAAACAGTTGAGCCAGTGCCTGCTGTGGCTCAACGAGCGCGCCTGGCCGCTGACCGTGGGCATTCTGCTGATGGCCGGGGTCTACCTGTACCAATACATCCAGGAAGAAAAGATCCCGCTGAGCATCACCTCGTCGGCGGTCATCACGGCGTTGCCGGTGATGTCGGCGATTCTGATCTTCATCATTTCGATTCTGGTGGCGTTTGTTTTGCTGCCGATCTTCGTGCTGTTTCACCGATTCAATGATTCGCAGCGGCGCCTGAGTGACGAGCTCACCCTCGGCCCGGCCACCGCGCAACAGCGCAAGCGCCACAAGCGCATGCTGGGACGTTGGGCGGCCAGCCTGGTGGTACTCGGGACGTTCTGCGCGTTGCTGAGCGTGATCGGTTCCCAGGTGTCTGCCACCTGGTACTGGACCCTGCTGGCGGTCGTGGGCACGGTGCTGACCATCGCCGCCTACTACTGGTTGATGACATTGGGTGTCGACGGCCCCATGTCGATGGACTTCCGATTCGCCTGCCTGATGTCGGCCTTCGTGCAGATGGGCGTGATTCTTAATGTCACCATCGTGGCGATCGACATCGCCGGCCGCTATGTGAGCAATCTGTGGTGGATGGTGCCGCTGATGCTGGTGGAGTTGCTGGTGCTGTGGATCATCCAGCTGCTGGGCGCCCTGTTCGTGGTGAAGATGCGCAGCCACGACAATCCGCTTGCCATGGTGGCGTGCGCGGTGATGGTGCTGGTCATGGTGCTGGGGTTTTACCCTGCCTCGGGCGCCAGGCTCGGCGGCTTCGCCTTCCAGGTGTCCGCCTCCGGCGCACGCAATTGCACGGTGCTGAATTTCGGCGCCGAGAGCAAAGGCTTCGAGTCGATCACTGATCCCGACAGGCCCGGTTTCAGTCGCCCGCTGCGGGTCATTGCCGAAGCGGACGGCACGTACTTCGTGCGGTTGTGGAAGTCCGATACCAAGGCGGTGCAGTTTGTCCCGCGGGCGGGTCTGGTGGGCGTGGACGTCTGTCCGCGTGAAAATGTAAAAACTGCGGCTGTTGCAGTGACCGCCCCGACCCCTGGCTGAAGTAACATGGCGCACTCACGCCATCACTACGCCGGGTCCAGCACCGCATGCCAGTTGCCCTGAATCGCGTCACCTCCTTGCTCGACCAGGCCCGACGCGCCTTGCTTCTGGTCTGGGGCACCTCCCGCGCACTGTTTATCGGCCTGGTGATCGCCACCCTGATCGCCGGCATACTGCCGGCGCTTGCCGCCTGGCTGGGCCAGCGCATTGTCGATGCGGTGGTCTTCGCCATGCAGTTGCATGCCCAGCAGGGCAGTGCACCCTTGTGGCCAGTGGTGCGTTACGTGTTGTTCGAGGCGGGTGTGCTCGCCCTGTTGTCCGCGACCCAGCGGGCGCTGTCGGTCCAGCAGTCGCTGTTGCGGGTGCAGTTGGGGCAGAAGGTCAACACGATGATCCTGGAGAAAGCCCAGACCCTGTCCCTGGTGCAATTCGAAAACTCCGAGTTCTACGACAAGCTGGTGCGCGTGCGACGCGAGGCGTCCACCCGGCCGCTGGCGCTGGTGATGAAGTCGCTGGGGCTGATCCAGAATCTGATCATGCTGATCAGCTTCGGCGTGCTGCTGGTGCATTTCTCGCCGTGGGCCCTGGCGCTGCTGGTGGTGGGGGCGTTGCCGGTGTTTTTTGCCGAGGCGCATTTTTCCGGGGATGCTTTCCGGTTATTCACCCGTCGCGCGCCGGAAAGTCGCCAGCAGAATTACATTGAGACCCTGCTGTCCCACGAGGCTTACATCAAGGAGGTCAAGCTGTTCGGCTTCGCGCCCCTGTTGTTGCAGCGCTATCGCGACACGTTCGCCCGTCTTTACGCCGAGGATCGGCGCTTGACTCTGCGCCGGGATGGCTGGGGTTTTGTCCTTGGATTGTTGGGTACCGCGGCGTTTTACCTGGCCTACGCCTGGGTGGTGGTCGACACCGTTCACGGCAGCATCACCCTGGGCCAGATGACCATGTACCTGGTGTTGTTCAAGCAGGGGCAGTCGGCGGTGAGCAGCAGCCTCAGCGCCATCAGTGGCCTTTACGAGGACGGCCTGTACCTGTCGAGCCTTTACGAATACCTGGGCGAACCGGTGGTGGCCGACAGTGGTCATTTGACCGAGGGCGAGGCGCCTGGCGATGGCTTGCGCTTCGAGAATGTCGGTTTTCGCTATCCCGGGGCGAGTCGCGCGGCCCTGGAAGGCATCGACCTGCACCTGGTGCCGGGCCACAGCGTCGCGCTGGTAGGGGAAAACGGTTCAGGCAAGACCACGCTGATCAAGCTGCTGACCCGTCTGTATCGCCCGGACCAGGGGCGCATCCTGCTTGACGGCAGCGATCTGCAAGCGTGGGAAGAACAGGCACTGCGACGGCGCATCGGGGTCATTTTCCAGGACTACATCCGCTACCAGTTCACCGTGGGGGAAAACATCGGGGTGGGCGATACCCGGGCCTTCAACGATGAACCGCGTTGGCAGGCAGCCGCCACTGAAGGCATGGCCGCGCCGTTCATCGAACAGCTGGACCGCGGTTATGCGACGCAACTGGGGCGCTGGTTTGCCGGGGGGCAGGAACTGTCCGGCGGGCAGTGGCAGAAAATCGCCTTGTCCCGCGCCTACATGCGCCGCGACGCCGATATCCTGATCCTCGACGAGCCGACCTCGGCACTCGACCCTGCGGCGGAAGCCGCGGTGTTCCAGCACTTCAGCGAACACACCGAAGGGCGCATGACCCTGCTGATTTCCCACCGGTTTTCAAGCGTGCGCAATGCCGACCACATCATCGTGCTCGAACAGGGGCGGATACTCGAACGCGGCGATCACACCAGCCTGGTGGCGGCCGAAGGACGCTATGCACAGCTCTTCCAGCTGCAGGCCCAGGGTTACCGCTGAGCCTCAGGAATCGTGTGCAGCCCGGCCGACGGCAGGGCCGGCCACCTGCGCTGGAGTGGTTTTCATCAGGCTTTCCAGCGCCTGGCGGTACTGCGCACCGCCCAGGCTCATGCTGTTGTTATGCGTGCCACCGGGGATCAGCAGCAGGCGCTTGGGTTCATTGGCGGCGTTGAACAGCTGCTGGCTGAAGCGCGACGGCATGAAAGGGTCGGCCAGGCCGTGAACCACCAGCAACGGCATGTCGATGTCGACGATCTTGTCGATTGAATCGAATTTCTGCGACAGCAGCCAGCGCACCGGCAACCACTTCACCGGCAAATTGTTATCGGCCACCTGGGCGACCGCATCCCCCAGTGACGTGAAGGTGGACTCGATCACCAGGCCACGCACGGGCACCGGGGCGCGGTTCTTTTTTGCCTGGGCAGCCAGGTCGGCAGCCAGGTCAACGGCCACCGCACCACCCAGGGAATGCCCGTAGATCAGGCGTTTGCTGGCGTCGGGCTGCATCGCCGCAAACCGCTCCCAGGCCGCACGTGCATCTTCGTAGACACTGGCTTCAGAAGGCAGGTCGCCCTTGCTCTGGCCAAAGCCGCGGTAGTCGATGGCCAGCACCGAATAGCCCATGGCGCGCAATTGCTCGATGCGAAACGCCTGGCCGGTCAGGTTCCAGCGCACACCGTGCAGGTAAAGGATTGACGGCGCATCGCGGCGCGCCGCCGGCCACCACCAGGCATGCAGGGATTGCCCGGCCTTGAAACCGGAGGGCTTGATGTCAAACTCCTGAACGTCCTTGGGCAGGCCCCGGTACCAACCGGCGGTCCCCGGTTCGATGCGAAACAGCAACTCGCGCTCCTTGTGCTGGAGCACCCCGCAACCCACCGGCAAGCCGACAATCAGCACAGCCATGCACATCAGCGAGAGCCAACGGCGGCGCAGCAGGGGGAGGAGGGAAGAGCGCATAACGGTCGTTTACCATCAAAAAAACTGAAGTTCGGGTTTTAACAGATGCGTGGCGCAGGCGGGAAAAATATCGACAGCCGTCAACTGCCCACACATCCCTGCAGGAGCGAACTTGCTGCTGCAGGGGAACGTGGATTGATGCGCTATTGGAATATCAAGCCACCTGCAACACGATCTTGCCAATGTGATCACCAGCCTCCATCCGTGCATGCGCCTGGGATGCGTCGGCCAGTGCGAAGACCTTGTCGATCATCGGCACGCACCGCCCGGCGGACAATACCGGCCAGACGTACTCGCGCAACTGTTCGGCAATCGAGGCCTTTTCCTCGCGGGTGCGCGAACGCATCAGCGAGCCGGTGATGGTTGCGCGCTTGCCGAGGATCGCCATCAGGTCGACTTCATTGGCTTTGGCGCCTCCCAGGAAACCCAGCATCACCAGGCGACCGTCCATGCCCAGTGCCGCGATGTTCTGGTTCAGGTACGAGCCGCCCATGATATCGAGAATCACATTCACGCCTTTGCCGGCAGTCTTGTCCTGAATGACCTGGACGAAGTCCTGGTCACGATAGTTGATCGCCTCGGCGCCCAGCTGGCGTATCGCCGCGCATTTGTCCTCGCTACCCGCCGTGGCGAACGCCTTGACCCCGAACTCGCGACACAGCATGAGGGCGGTGGTACCGATCCCGCTGGTGCCGCCATGAATCAGCGCACGCTGGCCCTTGCTGGCGCCGCCGATGTCGAACAGGTTGGCCCACACCGTGAAAAACGTTTCCGGAACGGCGGCCGCGTGAATCCAGTCCATGCCGTCGGGAATAGGCAGGGTCTGGCTGGCCGGCGCCACACAATATTGGGCATAGCCGCCGCCATTGGTCAGGGCGCAGACCCTGTCACCGACGATGAACTCGTTGACCCCTGCGCCGATCGCGACCACTTCTCCCGCCACTTCCAGGCCGGGAATCGGACTCATGCCAGGCTTCATCGGGTACTTGCCCGTGCGTTGAATGACATCGGGACGGTTGACCCCGGCGGCGTGAACACGGATCAGCACTTCGCCGGCGGCCGCCACAGGCAGCGCTTCCTGACGCGGCTGCAACACTTCGGGGCCGCCAGGCTGGGTGATTTCAATGAGGGTCATGGTCTGTGGCAGGGGCATGGCAGTGGCCTGTTTTTAAGGATGTAATGGATAAGACCATTTTTTTCACGGTTTTACTGTAGGAGCTGTCGAGAGAAACGAGGCTGCGATCTTTTAACCCTATTGCCGTCACGGCATCTCCGGCAACTCCTGCGCCCGCAAATCAAACACCAGCACCTCAGCATCTACACCATTGCTCAACATCAACACCTGCTCATTACGCACCCGCACCCCATCGCCTTCCTGCAACCGCAGGCCATTAAGCTCGACACTGCCGCTCGCCACATGCACGTAGGCATAGCGGTTGGCTGCAAGCTCCAGGGTGGCGCTTTCCTCGCCGTCGATCAGTGCCGCGTACACCCGCGCATCCTGGTGCACCTTCAGCGAGCCTTTGCTACCGTCCGGCGAAATGATCAGCTGCAGGCGCCCGCGTTTTTTCTGCGTACTGAAGTGCTCTTGCTGGTAGCGCGGTTTGGCCCCGGCGACATGGGGCACGATCCAGATTTGCAGAAAGTGCACCGGGCGGGTGCTTGAGTGGTTGTACTCACTGTGTGCAACACCACTGCCCGCGCTCATCAACTGCACGTCCCCGGGACGAATCACCGAGCCGGTGCCCAGAGTGTCCTTGTGCTCCAGTGCGCCTTCGAGCACATAGGAGAAAATCTCCATGTCGCGGTGCGGGTGCTGGCCGAAACCTTTCCCGGCCGCCACGCGGTCATCGTTGATCACCAGCAGGTCGGAAAATCCCTGCTCTTTCGGGTTGCGGTAGCTGGCAAACGAAAAGGTATGGAACGACTTCAACCAACCGTGATTGGCCATGCCGCGATCAGTGGCTTTGCGAAGGGTCAGCATGATGAATTCTCCTGGAGGGACGGTGATTCGTCCGAGTGAGGAGAAGGTTAATGGTTACTGCTCGATGCAATAAGTAGGTGAAAATTGAAATACTGTCGCTTCCAGGTTGACAGTAATGTGCAGATGATCACCTTTTCCCGCCCGACATCCAGGCTGAACCTGGTCATAATGCCTACCATCCTAGACCCAACTCTGTGGGAGCAAAGCTTGCTCGCGATAGCGGTGTCCGGCCAGTGCATTCGACAATCACACTCCGCTATCGCGAGCAAGCTTCGCTCCTACAGGGGAAGGTGTGTCTTTCCATGACTCCAGTGATATTGATCCCATGAAAACCGTGGCAATGGTGCTGTTCCCCGATTTCCTCCTGCTCGACATGGCCGGCCCCATGGAGGTGTTTTCCATCGCCAATCGTTATCTGGCAGCCGAGCACGCCTACGTACTCACTACCATCGGTACCGAACCCGGCCCGCTGCGTGCGTCCAACGGCGTCAGCCTCAGCGCCGATCTGCACATCGACCAGGCCTTTGACAACTATGACCTGCTGCTGGTCCCCGGCGGCCCCGGCGCCTACAACGAAAGGCACCCCTCGTTACTCGCCTGGCTGCCGGCCGCGACAGCCCGGGCCGGCCAGTACGGCTCGATCTGTACAGGTGCCTTCGTGCTTGGCCATGCGGGCCTGCTCGACGGCTATCGGGTGACCACCCACTGGCACTACACCGAGCGTCTGATCAAGGGCTTCCCCAAGGCGACGGTCGAGACCGATCAGATCTACGTGCAGGACCGCAATCTCATCACCTCCGGTGGCGTGACGGCCGGTATCGACCTGGCGCTGTCGGTGGTTGCCGCCGACCACGGCAAGAAAGTCGCCCAGGACGTGGCCAAGGTGTTGCTGGTGGTCATGAAGCGCCAGGGTGGGCAGGCACAATTCAGTCCTTTGATGGCCGCCGTGGCGCCGCAGGAAACGGCCATCACCCGGGTGCAGAACCATGTGCTGGAACACCTCGACCAGCCTTTCAGCATTGATGGCATGGCCAGCCTGGCGGCCATGAGCCCGCGGCATTTCGCCAGGGTGTTCGCCCGGGAAGTGGGCATGACGCCCATGGAATTCCTTCAGCGTGCGCGCATCGATCACGCGAGAAACCTGTTGGAAACCAGTGACTTGCCACTCAAGACCATCGCCTTCAAAAGTGGTTTCGGCAGCGTGCGGCACATGCGGTTTCTGTTCAGTGAAAAGCTCGGCCTGACCCCCACTCAGTACCGCGAGCAGTTCAGCTGAGGCTGATTGTCCGTCCCGCGCACCCGGATGGCCGTGACACTCCCATCGCCGCAGTTGTGCTGTCACCAATGCCTGCCAAGATAGATGAGAACTAATTGCACTGGAGATGCGGGAATCCGCAGGGTCGGGTTTCAGCATGTAAACGGCATGAACAGTCTCAGAGATTTGCACAGCGATACGGTGCTGCACTTCGGGCCCTATGCCTTCTACCTGCAACAACGCCTGATCCTGGACGGCGAGGTGGCGCTGCGCATGGGCGGTCGCGCCCTGGACCTCCTGCAGCTACTGGTCGAGCAAGCGGGCACAGTGGTGAGCAAAGAGCAGTTGATCGCCCGGGTGTGGCCCACTTCGGTGGTCGAGGAAATTAACCTGCGGGTGCACATTGCCGCCTTGCGCCGGGCCCTGGGCGATGGGCAGAACGGCCTGAGCTACATCATCAATGTTCCCCAGAAGGGCTACTGTTTTGTCGCGCCAGTGGTGCAGGGGCCGGCGAGCACGCTAGTTGCCCTTGAAACTTGCCTGCCACCCCAGCACAACTTGCCCGCCCGGCTGACCCCGGTAACCGGCCGGGACTCGGTGGTCGGCAGCCTGGTGCGGCAGTTGCCGGTCCGGCGTCAGCTGACGCTTGTCGGCCCCGGCGGCATTGGCAAGACCACGGTCGCGCTGCGGGTGGCCGAGCTGTTGTTGCAGCACTATCGGGACGGCGTGTGGCGGGTGGATTTTTCCACCCTCGATGATCCGACGCGAGTGGTCGATCATGTGCTGCAAAGCCTTGGTCTGGAAGTTGGCTCGACCCTCGAGGCGCTAAAGGCGCGGCATGCCCTGCTGGTGCTGGATAACTGCGAGCACGTGCTCGAACGCTGTCGTCACCTGGTCGAGGCGCTGCTACTGGGCGCACCACGGTTATCGATCCTGGTCACCAGTCGCGAACCCCTGCAGGCCGCCGGTGAAACCGTCCAGCGCGTGGCACCACTGGTCGTTCCACCGGTGTCCGCGCTGCACAGCGTCGAGCAGGTGATGGGCTATTCGGCGGTGCAGTTGTTTGTCAGCCGGGCGCGGGCGCGTCAGCAAGGTTTTGCCCTGCGCGAACAAGACCTCAAGGCCTTGCGTGAAATCTGTCGCCGCCTGGATGGTTTGCCCCTGGCCATTGAACTCGCTGCGGCGCAAATCGATGCCTTGGCGTTGGTGGGATTGCAGGCCCAGCTCGACAATTGCTTCCAGCTGTTGACCCAGGGCCGGCGTACTGCGGTGCCGCGCCATCAGACCCTCAAGGCGGCTCTGGACTGGAGCTACGACAAGCTCAGCAACCGCGAGCAGACGGTGCTGCAGCGCCTGGCCGTGTTCAAGATGTCGTTCACCCTGGAGGCGGCCATCGGCGTGATCAGCTGCGCGGTGCTGCGTCCCGCGCAATTGCTGACGCTGCTGGAGGGGCTGGTGGCCAAATCGCTGCTGTCGCTGGAACAGGTCAACGGCAGCGCGCGGTATCGCTTGCTGCACACTACTCGCAGCTATGCGCTGGAGAAGCTTGCGCACAGCGGTTGCCTGCGCTTGTTCGAGGTGCGCTACGGCCATCACATCCGCCGCGCCCGGCGTGAGTCAAGCGTGCTGGAGGTTGTCGAGTAGACGTCGCGCTTTTTGCAGGTCCGGTGTGGCGAAGCCCTCGGTGAAACGCGCGTAAACGGGCGCGAGCAGTTCCTGCGCCTGCAGCGGTCGTCCCAGACGCTGCCAGAGTTGCGCCAGGGCGGTGGCGCTGCGCAGTTCCCAGGCCAGGGCGCCCTGGTTTCTCGCCACATTCAGCGCCCTGATCAGTAGCGCCTCGACCTCGCGCGCCGCTTCGTCTGAATCATTGCCCACCAGCAAGGTACCAGCCCTGGCGCGCATGATTTCCGCCGTACACCAACCGGCCATCCCGGTCTCCGCCCGCAGCACCAGTGCTTCATCGATCAGCCCGGCATCCAGCGTGAGCATGATCTCGCGGATCAACCCGGAACCTGCCGGCGCTCCAGTCGGTGCTACGTCGGGGGCGATCACCTGCGCATACTCGCGCGCCCAGTTGTAGAACAGCAGCACCGAGTGTTTCTGCGCTTGCTGCAGCAGCAGTTGCAACAGTTCACGGGCGCTGCAGGTATCGCCGTTGTAGTGCGCGATCAGGCAGCCGGCGAGCGCCAGGGTGTAGCAGATGGACGTGCCGTGATTGATCTGCAGCGCTACGTCCAGCGCCTGCCGGGCCGAACGCCAGGCTTGTTCGGGCTGACCCTGGACCCAGAGGATGCGCGCCAGAATCGTCAGCGCCGCCACGCTCTGGTCGTATTGCACGCCAAAACCATGAGTGAAACGGTTGAGGTGCCCGCTCTGGGCCATGCGCTGGATCACCTCTTCGGCGTTGACCCGGGCCATGCGCTGATTGCCCACGAAGTGCAGGGCGAGCACCCGCAGGCGGTGCGCGCTCAAGTCCAGCAGCGGGTCACCGTGGCGGCCGAGACGGTCGAATTGCTGGCTTTGCTCCAGGGCCATCTGATAATTGCCGCAACTGAGGTTGACCGCCATGTACCCCGATACCGCGCGCAATTCCCCGGCCACGTCATTGCTCGCCCTGGCCAGGTTCCTGGCGCTGACGAACGCTTCGATGGTCTCGGCAGTGCCGCCCTGGGTGTGATAGCCGGAACTGCCGAGTGCAAGGTTGAGGCTCATCTTCAGTTGCGGGCAGGGCTGCGGTTCTACGTCGAGCAATGCCAGCGCCTTGCGCACGTAGGCGCCGTGTTCCTTGAGCAGTGACAGCTCCTGCCACAGTGGCGTGGAAGCCGCCGCCAGGGTGATCGCCAGCGCCTGCGGGCCGGCGGCATGCAACCCCCAATCGAGGGCGCAGCGGATGTCCGCCAGGCTGCGGGCATAGCGCTCGATCCACCGGTTGGTCGGAATCAACTCCCAGTCGGTCCGGGCCTGTTGCATCAGGGCCAGGCACCGTGCGCCGTGCCGGGCGCGGGTGTCCAGCAGATCACCGGCCTGTTCGAGTTTTTCCAGGGCATAGCCGCGGGTGAGATCGAGCAGGCGGTAGAACACCTCTTCGTCGCCGACTTCCACGTTGAGCAATGACTTGGCCACCAGTTGGGTGATCGAAGCAAACACTTCATCGGGCTCGATGTGTTCGCCCACGATCACCGCTGCGGCTGAGGCCAGGGTGAAGCCGCCGCGAAATACGCCGAGTCGGCGCAGGCACACCTGCTCGCAGGGGCTTAACAGTTCAAAGCTCCAGTCCAGGGTGGCGCGCAAGGTCTGATGGCGGGCCAGGGTCAGGTCACTGCCGTGGGCCAGGAGGCGAAAACTGCCCTGCAGCTGGGTCAGCAGGCCGCTCAAGCCAAAGCGGCCAACCTGCGCCGCTGCCAGTTCAATAGCCAGCGGGATGCCGTCGAGTCGTTGGCAAATTTCGACCAGCACCGGCAATTGCGCATCGTGCAGCTCGAAACTGTCGTGGCTGGCCATGGCCCGTTCGACGAACAGTTGCAGCGCGGAAAAGCTCAGCGCCTGGGCGCGGTCCAGCACCGTGGAGGGCGGCGGGCAGTCCAGCGACTCCAGGCGCTGCACGAACTCGCCCTCGGCCCGCAGGCCCTCGCGGCTGGTGGCCAGGATGTGCACGTTGGGCGCACCACGCAGAATGTTTTCGCAGAGCAGGGCAACGGCGTCGACCAGGTGTTCGCAGTTGTCGATCACCAACAGCATCTGCCGCTCGCTCAGGAAGTTCACCAGGCTGCCCATTGGCTCGGTGTCGTGCACGGACAGGTCGAGCAGGGTGGCCAGGTGCGTGGTGATCATCGAAGGGTCGTTTATCGGCGCCAGGTCCAGCAGGCGAATGCCATCGCGGTATTGCCCGATCAATTGCTCGGCGACGCGCAGGGCGACGGTGGTCTTGCCGATGCCGCCGGGGCCGACGAGGGTGATAAAACGCTGGCGCGACAGTTGTGTCACCAGGCGCTCGACCAGAGCTTGGCGACCGATCAGGCGGGTGCGCCGCACGGGCAGGTTGTGGCGGCTGCGTTCGACTGCGGCAGGCGCCGGATGTTGCTCGAAGGCCTGCATCGAATAGGGCGCGACAAAGCTATAGCCACGCTGCGCAACCGTGATGATGTAGCGCTGCCCGGTCTGGCCGTCGCCCAGGGCTTTGCGCAACGCAGCCATATGGACCCGCAGGTTGATGTCTTCCACCACGCTGTCGGGCCACACCCCGGCGATCAACACCTGCTTGCTGACCACGTTGCCGGCGTGTTGCAGCAGGATCAACAGGATATCCAGGGCGCGCCGGCCCAGCCGCAAAGGCTGGTCGCCCTCCAGCACCAGGCGCTGGCCGGGGTAGATCCGGTAGGGGCCGAAATGGATGGCCAGTTCGGGGGAAAGGGTCACGCGCTCACTCCTGCTTGCGTGCGTCTGGTACGCAGTTTGCGAGCATATTCCAGAGGTTTGCGCGTCAACGCAACGGTACGCCGGGCGAGTGCGCTTTGCGGTGCAGAATTAACGGCGTTTAACTCGACGCCATCGCGATTCGATTCGGACACTCTATGGCGTGACCGAGACTCGCAACGAGCGGCTCAACCCTGACAGACCGGCATTGCTCCAGGCTTGAGGTTGGTCAGGGAACGCACCATCCGGCATCGCCACGCGAACGGATTGATGCCCTCGCTGCGGGTGAAGATATGGCAAAAATGCGCCTGGTCGCAGAAGCCGCATTCCAGGCTGATTTGCGTCAGTGTCATGTCGGTGCTCTGGATCAGTTGCTTGGCGCGGGCGAGGCGTTGCTGGCGAATCCAGTCCTGGGGTGATAAACCGGTGCTGCACTTGAACGCGCGGGAGAAATGGCTGCGCGACAGGGCGCATGCACGCGCCAGGTCGGCGACTTCGACGGTCTCGCTCAAACGGTCGAGGATCAACCGCTTGGCCAGGCTTTCACGCCACGGGATCAGGCCGCCAGTATTCTTCTTGCGCGGTTCGACGACGGGCACGCAGGCGATAGTTTGCTGAGATTGAGCCATAAGCAATATCCGTGTTGGTACACCGCATTCTTGGACGGGAGGCTCTGCGTGGCGAGTTAATCGTTGTTAATTGCGTGTTAACACCAGGCAGCCTGGAAAAAAATCAGCCACAATCGGGAGTTCACACTTCAGGGAATCGTGACCCATGAACCGTAACGATCTGCGCCGAGTCGATATGAACCTGCTGGTGATTTTCGAGGCCTTGATGTTCGAAAAGAACCTGACTCGCGTCGCTGAAAAACTGTTCATGGGGCAGCCGGCGGTGAGTGCCGCACTGGGGCGGTTGCGCGACCTGTTCGATGATCCGTTGTTGCTGCGCAACGGCCGGAGCATGGAGCCCACCGCCCGCGCGCTGGCGATTCTCAAAGAGCTGCAACCGGCGATGGACACCATCTCTGGCGCGGTCAGCCGAGCCAAGGAGTTCGATCCGGCGAGCAGCTGCGATGTGTTTCGCATCGGCCTGTCGGACGATGCCGAGTTTGGCTTGTTTCCGTCACTGCTGACGCGCCTTCGCGAGGAGGCGCCAGGCATCATCGTGGTGGTACGCCGGGCGAATTACCTGTTGATGCCGGCGCTGCTGGCCTCAGGTGAAATCTCCGTCGGGGTCAGCTACACCACGGATCTGCCGGCCAACGCCAAGCGCAAGACCCTGCGTGATATTCCCTGCAAAGTGCTGCGTGCAGACAAACGGCCGGGCGCGCTGACCCTGGATGAGTACTGCGAGCGGCCTCATGCCATGGTCTCGTTTTCCGGGGACCTGAGCGGCAACATTGACCTGGACCTGGCCAAGATTGGCCGCAATCGTCGGGTGGTTCTGGGCGTGCCGCAATTCAGCGGCCTGCGCGCCTTGCTGGCCGGTACCGAAATGATTGCAACCGTTCCGGATTACGCGGCCTGCGCACTGGTCGAAGGCTGCGCCCTGCGCGCCGAGGACCCGCCATTCCCGATCGAGGCGGCGCAGCTCTCCATGGCCTGGAGCGGGGTGCACGATAACGATCCGGCAGAACGCTGGCTGCGCTCGCGGATCAGCGACTTCATGTCCCGTCCGCTTCCAATAGAGGCTTAACCCCATACCCCTGGAATCTTCGCGTGACACGGGACCAGGGTGGGAGCGAGCCTGCTCGCGATAGCGGTGGGGCAGTTGAACAAATGTTGAAGGTACCGGCTCCTTAGTGAGCAAGCCCGCTCCCACAGCGGATTTTCGCTGGTCGAGCTCAGCAAGCGAGAACAGCACATACATCCAATTCCCTGCGCAAAACTCCCTGCACTATTCTCTTATTGCCGGCCAGGACATCTGGCGTTCAATGGTCGATTGTGCGGAGCTTTGCGCCATGTCTGAACCCACCACACGTCACACTCCCGTGCGCGGCTTCGAAGAAGTCGTGACCCTGGTGATCAAACACCGGGTCAAGGCCGGTTTTGAAGTGCCCTACGAAGCCTGGTTGCGCAACATCGTCACTATCGCCGGACAGCAGGATGGGCATCTGGGCGTGGACGTGATGCGCGGCAAGAACGCCGGTCTTGACCTGTACACCTGCGTGTTGCGCTTCTGCTCCACCGAAGCCATGCAGCGCTGGCTCGATTCGCCGCAACGGCGGGCGCTGGTCAACGAAGCCACGCCCATGCTGGCAGACGGTGACCAGACCGAGGTCAACCCGGTCAACGAATTCTGGTTCACCCAGGCCGACGCCGCCTCACCACCACCGCCACGCTGGAAGCAGGCCGTGGTGACGTTGCTGGTCATTCTGCCGCACACCCTGCTGGTGCCATTGATCTGGGGGCCACTGCTGCAACTCCACCCCTTGCTCTCCAACTACGTGGTGGCCACGTTCCTGATCACCCTCACCATCGTCGTCTCGGTGGTGTACCTGTTCATGCCGATGGCGACGCGGCTGTTCGCGCCTTGGCTGTCTCCCACCTCCGAGCCCAAGGAAAACCCATGAACGCCGATCTGATTCTGTTCAACGGCCAATTTCATACCGTCGACCGGGAGAACCCGCGCGCCAGTGCCGTGGCCATCAGCGAAGGCCGTTTCATCGCTGTCGGCACCGATGCCCAGGCCATGGCCCTGCGCGGTGCACACACCCAGGTCGTCGATCTCAAGGGCCGCTGCGTCATTCCGGGGCTCAACGACTCGCACCTGCACCTGATCCGTGGTGGCCTGAACTACAACCTTGAGCTGCGTTGGGAAGGCGTGCCCTCGGTGGCCGATGCCTTGCGCATGCTCAAGGAGCAGGCGGACCGTACACCGACCCCGCAGTGGGTCCGGGTGGTGGGCGGCTGGAACGAATTCCAGTTCGCCGAGAAGCGCATGCCGACCCTGGAAGAACTCAACCAGGCCGCGCCGGACACGCCAGTGTTCGTGCTGCACCTGTACGACCGCGCCTTGCTCAACCGTGCCGCCCTGCGAGTGGCCGGCTACACCCGCAATACGCCGAATCCGCCAGGTGGCGAGATTGTCCGGGATGCCAACGGTGAGCCGACCGGCATGCTGGTGGCGCGTCCCAATGCGATGATCCTTTACTCGACCCTTGCCAAGGGCCCGAAGCTGCCGCTGGAGTATCAGGTCAACTCGACTCGCCAGTTCATGCGCGAACTCAACCGCCTCGGCCTGACCAGCGCGATCGATGCCGGCGGCGGTTTCCAGAATTACCCGGACGACTATCAGGTGATCGAGCAGTTGGCGAAGGATCAGCAACTGACCATCCGCATCGCCTACAACCTCTTCACCCAGAAGCCCAAGGAAGAACTCACCGACTTCAAGAACTGGACCAGCAGCGTGACCCTGCACCAGGGCGACGACTTCCTGCGACACAACGGTGCCGGTGAGATGCTGGTGTTTTCGGCAGCCGACTTCGAGGACTTTCTCGAGCCGCGTCCGGACCTGTCGCAGACCATGGAAGATGAACTCGAGCCGGTGGTACGCCACCTCGTCGAGCAACGCTGGCCGTTTCGTCTGCACGCCACCTACAACGAATCCATCAGCCGCATGCTCGACGTGTTCGAGAAGGTCAACCGCGACATTCCATTCAACGGCTTGCCATGGTTCTTCGATCACGCCGAAACGATTACCCCGCACAACATCGAGCGGGTGAGGGCGCTGGGCGGCGGTATTGCGATTCAGGATCGCATGGCCTTTCAGGGCGAGTATTTCGTCGAGCGTTACGGTGCCAAAGCCGCCGAAGCCACGCCGCCGATCAAACGCATGCTCGCTGAAGGCGTACCGGTCGGCGCCGGCACCGACGCGACGCGGGTGTCCAGCTACAACCCCTGGACCTCCCTGTACTGGATGGTCAGCGGTCGCACCGTCGGTGGCCTGGAGTTGCACAGCGAAGGCCTCTCCCGGCAGACCGCGCTCGAACTGTTCACCCATGGCAGCGCCTGGTTCTCCTCCGAGCAGGGCAAGAAAGGCATGATCAAGGTCGGCCAACTGGCTGACCTGGCCGCCCTGAGTGCGGATTTTTTCAGCGTTGATGAAGAAGCCATCAAGTGGATCGAGTCGGTGTTGACCGTGGTCGGCGGCAAGGTGGTGTATGCCGCCGGTGACTTTGAAAAACTTGGCCCGGCGAGCGTGCCGGTGCTGCCCGACTGGTCTCCGGTGGTTAAGGTCCCCGGCCACTGGCGCCCGACCTCGCCAATCCAGGCCCAGGTGCATCACTGCAGCGGACCCTGTGGCGTGCATGCCCATAGCCACGACCGGGCGCGTTTGTCGAACGCTCCGGTGAGTGATTTTGCCGGCTTCTGGGGCGCCTTCGGCTGCTCGTGTTTCGCGTTCTGACGACTATCCACGCTGCGCCGAATTCCCCTTCGACGCGGCACGTAATGCCCATCCAACGAGGAGTTTCACATGAGCAATGTTCCCTACAAGCGCCTGAACAAAGATGACGCCGTGGTGCTGCTGGTCGACCACCAGACCGGTCTGATCTCGCTGGTCCAGGATTTCTCGCCGAACGAGTTCAAGAACAACGTGCTGGCCCTGGGCGACGTGGCCAAGTTCTTCAAACTGCCGACCATCCTCACCACCAGCTTCGAGAATGGCCCGAACGGCCCGATGGTTCCAGAGCTCAAGGAGCAATTTCCGGACGCGCCGTACATTCCTCGTCCTGGCCAGATCAATGCGTGGGATAACGAAGACTTCGTCAAGGCGGTCAAGGCCACCGGGCGCAAGCAACTGATCATCGCCGGCGTCGTGACCGATGTTTGCGTGACTTTCCCGACGCTCTCGGCGCTGGCGGAAGGTTTTGAAGTGTTCGTGGTGACCGACGCTTCCGGCACTTTCAACGAAACCGTCCAGCAAGCCGCCTGGGCCCGCATGGCTGCCGCTGGCGCGCAACTGGTCAACTGGTTCTCGGTGGCTTGTGAGCTGCAGGGTGACTGGCGCAACGACATGGAAGGCCTGGCCAACCTGCTGTCGCCGCGCATTCCCAACTACCGCAACCTGATGAACAGCTATTCGGTGCTGAGCTCGAAGTAAGCATTTTCAGCCAACACCGATTGCCTGTGGGAGCGGGCAACCCCGCTTCCACTGTTTCTTGCGTCAGCCTTGACGTTTTTGCAACCACCCCAGAAACCCGCCTTTGCGGATTGGCGCCGGCTTGGCCATCAGCGCCAATCGGCTGTTCTGCTGGCGCACCGCCTGCAATTTATTCAACGCCTGACCCACTTCCACACGCGCCTCCATGCATTGGCGGGCCAGGGACTTGTCGATCCGGTAAATGATGCACGAAGTCAACGTGGTGAACGTGGCCTGGGACGGTGAGTCCGTGAGGATGCTCTGCTCGCCCATCACCTCGCTCGGGCCCATGCGCCCGGCTTCGGTGTGCTCACTGCCATCGGGTACGCTGGCACTGACGACACCGGTGGCAATCACCATCAGGCTGTCCGGCACATCGCCCAGTTCCAGTACCACCTGACCTGCGGCGTATTGCTGCGCAACCATCGAACGTGCCATTTCGTCGCGTTCTGCGTCACTCAGGGAGCGGAAGACTTTGACTTCATCCAGCAACGCCCGGGCCCGGGTAGTGGGTTCGATCACGCCGTCGAGCTGACGGGAAATCCCCGCCGCCTCAAGGTGTCGATGAGCCAGGTCGAACAGTTGGTTGCGCACCTCACTCTTCTTGCCCAACTCGGCAATGAAGCCGCTGGCGACGTACTCCGACATGGATTCGCCAGCTTCCTTGAGCACGGCTTTCGGCGCCGGATTGAGCAGCAGGCTGCTGCTGCCTTGCAGGGTGCGATCCAGGGCATCCAGCACGCGGCGCGGACGGATATGATTGGGCACCTGGATGCTGATCGACACGCCGTGCATGTTGCCCGGCCGGCTCAAGTTGACGATTTTCGCCTTCGCCGCCACCGAGTTCGGCACTACTGCCGTGCTGCCAGCACTGGTCAACAGGTGGGTGGCGCGCCAGTCGATATCGAGCACCTTGCCTTCCACGCCGTCGATCATGATCCAGTCATCGACCTGATAGGGTTTGGTGGTGTTGAGCACGATCCCGGAGAACACATCGCTCAAGGTGCTTTGCAACGCCAGGCCGACTACGATTGCCACCACCCCGGAAGTCGCCAGCAAGCCTTTCACCGGCAGCTCCAGCACATAGCCCGCCGCTGCGACGATGGCGATCAGGAACACCAGGGCGCCGATCACGTCCTGCAGCAACCGTCCGCTGTGGCCGATGCGCCGCACCAGCACCAGGCCGATGACCTCGGTCAACACCCGCGCCGCGTATAGCCACCAGAGAATACCCAGGGCCGTTGCGCCCAACTGCAGCACGCTATCGTCAGCAAACAACGGAGCCTGCAACGGGCTGACACCGGCATTGATGATCAGCGCGCTGAACCCCATGAACAGCCCCAGGCGCACCCCGACACGCACCACGCGATGCTTGAATGGCGCGATGTGCCAGAGCAGGGTGTCGATGACCAGTAGCAAGGCACTCAAGGACAACAGGTGGGCGAGGACAAAGGACATGGAGAACTCCGAAAGGCTGGACTGATAATGCGAAACCGCTTTTCGTAGCCGCCGGCTTGCTGGCGATGGCGTATTCCAGATCGCTATCGCCGGCAAGCCGGGCGCCTACGAACATCGCAGAAGGTACATCCTCAATTCAGATGAGTCTTCAATTCCAGCGCCGCCTGCCGCACCGCCGCTTGCACCTCCGGGATCTGGCCCAGCGGGTTCAACAAACCGAAGTCATGAATCATCCCGTTGTACCGCACCGCCGTGACCGGCACCCCGGCCGCGTCCAGGTGACGGGCGTAGGCTTCACCTTCATCGCGCAGCACGTCGAACTCGGCGGTCTGTACCAGCGCGGCCGGCAGACCCTTGAGCTGTTCGGCGCTGGCCTGCAATGGCGAGGCGTGGATCTGCGCGCGCTCAGCGGGGTTGGTGGTGTAGCTGTCCCAGAACCAGTTCATCATGCCCTTGGTCAGGAAGTGGCCCTCGGCAAATTGCTGGTACGAGCCGCTGTCGAAATCGGCGTTGGTTACTGGCCACATCAGCAGCTGGAAGCGCAGGGCCGGTGCTTTCTGTTCTTTTGCCATCAAGGCCACGACCGCCGCCATGTTGCCGCCGACGCTGTTGCCCGCCACGGCGAGGCGTTTGCCGTCGACACCGATGTCCTTGCCGTGCTCGGCGACCCAGCGGGTGGCCGCGTAGGCCTGGTTGATCGCGGTCGGGTAGTGCGCTTCCGGGGACGGCGTGTAGTCGACATAGACCGCAACGGCACCGGAGCCCACCACGAGATCGCGGATCAGTCGCTGGTGAGTTGGATAATCCCCCAAAACCCAACCGCCACCGTGGAAGAACATGAACACCGGCAACTCACCTTTAAGCTTTTCCGGACGAACGATTTTCAGGTTGATGGTCTGCCCGTCGACCTTGATCGCCCGGTCGCTGACGGCGATACCCGACACATCGACCTTCACCGAATTCTGTGCGCCGCTCAGAACTGCCCGGGCATCCTTGGGGCTCAACTGTTCGAGCGGCTTGCCGCCACCTGCCGCGAGGGCTTCGAGAAAGGCCTGGGTGTTGTGTTCAACGCCTGGGCTGCCCGCAGCGAAGGCATTACCGAGGGCGAGGGCGAGGAGGGAAGCGGTCAGGGATTGGGTGACGATGCTCATGAAGTAATTCCTTTTCGTTGGTAGGTACGGTCCGTAGGAGCTGCCGAAGGCTGCGATCTTTTGATCCTGGTTTTCACGACCCAGAATCAAAAGATCGGAGCCTCCGGCAGCGCCTGCATGTCCGGGGTGAGCACAGATTAATAGGATGTCAAAAAGGGAAAAAGCGGCTATAAAGTGTTTGACTGTCAACCAGGAAGTGACAATGAACCCTTTCGAAGATATGCGCATTTTCTGCCAGGTCATGGACTCCGGCAGCTTCACGGCTGCGGCCGATCAATTGGGCTTGTCCAAGCAGTTCGTCAGCCGTCGGTTGATGCAGCTCGAAGAGCGCCTGGGCGTACGGTTGCTCAACCGTTCAACCCGGCGCCTGGATGTCACGCCCCTGGGTCAGAGTTACTACGAGTCGGCCCTGCGCCTTTTGGGTGAGGTCGAGCAGGTGGAGCAGGGCATTGCCGGCCAGACCACGGAGCCACGCGGCACTATCCGCGTGAGTGCGCCCTTGTCCTTTGCACTGGCGCACCTGGGGTGTTTGCTGCCGCTGTTCCTGCAGCGCTACCGCGAGGTCACGGTCGAGGTGGACCTGAGTGACCGGCCCGTGGACCTGCTCGGTGAGGGCTACGACCTGGCGCTGCGCATCGGGATACTGGAAGACTCGACGCTGATTGCCCGGCGTATCGCCTCGATCCGGCGCGTATATTGCGCCAGCCCGGCGTACCTTGAGGAGCGCGGCACGCCGCTCAGGCCGGAGGAGTTGCACGCCCATGATTGCCTGCCTTACGGCCACGGTCGCCAGGTGCAATGGCGCTTCGAGGGGCCGGGCAAGCCGTTGTCGGTGAATGTCACCGGGCGCATGCGGGTCAATAACGGGGAGTTGCTCAGGGATGCGGCGATTGCCGGGATGGGGATCACCTATCTGCCGACCTTTATCGTCGGTGCGGCGTTGCGGGAGGGCAGGCTGGTGCCGGTGCTGGATGAGTTTTGTCCAGATGCTTTGACGTTGTCGGCGGTGTATCCGCAGCATCGCCAGGGGTCGAGGCCGGTGCAGGCGTTGATCGAGTTTTTGCGTGAGCGACTGGATAGCGCCGAGGGGGTTGTCTAGGGTGGTGCGTTGATCTTGTTTTCCTGTAGGGCAAACAAGATCAACGGATTGCAGGATCGTTTCGGGAGGACGTGGTCATTCAGGTTTCCCGCGTCATCGTTGACGACCATCGCGAGCAGGCTCGCTCCCACAGGGGGAGGGTGGGTATCAGGACCGTTTGTCGTCGCCTGGCTCGCCGCCGACGTGCACGCCGTGATCGTCGCCTACTTCGCCGGCGCGGTGCACGCCGTGGTCGTCACCTACTTCGCCGGCGCGGTGTACGCCGTGGTCGTCACCTGGCTCGTTATGGGTGCCACTGCGTCCGGACGAGGATGACGCGGAGTTGCCGGAATGACCCGAACCATGGTCGCTGCCGCTGTGGCCGCTGCCACTGTTACCGCCGCTGCCGCTGCCGCCATGACTGCCGCCGTTGCCGCCACTGCTGCCGCCACCGCCATTACCGCCGCCGCTGCCGCCGCCATGACCACCGCCATTTCCTCCGCCACTGCCGCCACCACCATTACCGCCGCCGCTGCCGCCGCCATGACCACCGCCATTTCCTCCGCCACTGCCGCCACCACCATTACCGCCACCGCCACCGCCACCGCCGCCACCACTTCCTCCGCCACCACCACCATCCTTAGCCTGAGCGCTGGACATCCCGGACAATCCATCGGGAACCAGTACAGTCGATGCCGACAGAACTGCGCCAATAGCCACTGCGAGCAAAAGCTTCTTCATGTGCATATCGATCTCCGTCTTGTTGTGGGTGTATCAGTGAATACTCGAGGCCAGTTCGAAGATGGGGATGTACATCAGGATCACGATCACCCCGATCAACAGGCCAATGAACGTCATGAGCAGCGGTTCGAACAGACGTACAAACCATTCGATCCAGCGGCTGATTTCTTCGTCATAGAAGTCGGCGCTGCGTTCCATCATCTGCCCGAGGTTGCCGGACTGTTCGCCTGCACGCAGCAAGCGCAGGGACACGGGTGTCACCAGGTGATTGAGCTCCAGCGCGGCGGACAGCGATTGACCCTCGCGTACCCGTTCGCAGGCCTGGTCCAGGCGTACGCGGGAGGGCACGGTGAGCAGGCCGCGGACCATGCCCATGGCGGTGACCAGCGGGATACCGCCCTGCAGCAGAATGCCCAGGGAGCGGTAGAAGCGTGCCAGTTCGTACATGAAAATACGTTGATGAACCGCCGGCAGTCGTTCGATCACGCGATCGACGCCACGACGAAAGGCCGGCTGGCGCTGGAGAAAGGCGAGGGCGACGACGATGGCCACCAGGGCACCGAAAAATTCACCCTGATGCGCATGCAGGAACATCCCGCAACTCATCAGCACCTGGGACAACCACGGCAGGTTCGACCCCAGCCCCTCGAACACCAGGCTGAAGCGCGGCACCACGTAGCCCATCAGGAATAACACCACGCCACCTCCTACCACCAGCAATAGCATAGGGTAGATCGAAGCGCTGACGATCTTCTGGCGAACCTCGTCCATGCGCTGGCGATAGCTGACATACCGACCCAGTGCATCACCCACGGCGCCGGTCTTCTCGCTGGACTGTACCAAGGCGACGTAGAGAGGCGGGAAAACCGCAGACAACTGGCCCAATGCCTGGGAGAAGGATTTGCCCTCGTACAGCAAGCGCACCAGCTCGCTCAAGGTTTTGCGGGCCTGGGGCGCGTTTTCTTTTTCCGCCAGGCTTTCCAGTGCATCGATCAGTGGCAGGCCGGCATTGAGCAGCGTGGTCAGCTCCTGGCTGAACAACACCAGGTTGAAGGTTTCGCGTTTGTGCAGGCGCAGCGCTTGCCAGCGCCGGTCGGCCTGCAGGCTGACGACGCGCAAGCCCTGGTCCTCGACCATGCGCCGCGCCTCGCTGTCGCCCTGGGCCTCGACGGTCACCGACACGACGCCGGCCTTTCCCACTGCCTTGAGATGAAACCGCATGGTCGCCACTCCCGTCATTGCCAACTGGTGACTTCGGCGTTTTCGCCTTCGCCGCCAGGTTGGCCGTCCTTGCCCATGGACAGCAGGTCGTACTCGCCGTTTTCCCCGGGGTAGCGGTAGTTGTAATTACGTCCCCACGGATCCTGGGGCAGTTTTTTCTGCAGGTAGGGGCCGGTCCAGCGGGTTTCATCGCTGGGCGCGGTCACCAGCGCCTGCAAGCCTTGTTCGGTCGAGGGGTAATGCCCGACCTCCAGGCGGTACAAGTCCAGCGCCTTGCCCAGGCCTTCAATCTGCGCCTTGGCCACTTTCACTTCCGAGCGGCCGAGCTGGGCAAAGTACTTCGGCGCGACGATGCCGGCCAACAGGCCAAGCACCACCAGCACCACAAGCAATTCGAGCAGGGTGAACCCGCGCTGAGCTCGGGGGATATAGCTACGCGCAATACAGCACTGACGCTGTTTCATGATGACCTCACACATAGACGGAAGGGTCGCGCGAAAGCCTTATGCAATTGCCATGCACAGGCTCGGTCATTGCCCTGCAACCCCCGTAATAAGGGGCTTTACAGTTACGGCACGGTGCTTGCGTACGTCTGGTTCACGACTTGTCATTGGGGCATTACCCCCATTTTTCGGGGCAGGTCAGGGGAGGTACCAATGATCAAGTCATTCACTGCGGGACTGCTGGGCGTGCTGTTGCTGGCCGGGTTCGCGCACGCCGATGTGTTCATTTCCGTCGACGCCAAGGGCAGCTACGTCCTGTCCAACGTCCACCGTCCCGGCCGCCACTATGAACGGGTGATCCGTGAGCCTGAGGTGGCCCAGGTCAGCCTCGACCAGCAGCCGCAGATGGTTGCCGCGCGGCCCTATGCCGAACTGGTGTCGGCAGCGGCCACGGCCAACCAGTTACCGGCGGCGCTGTTGCATGCGGTGATCCAGGCCGAGTCCAGCTACAACTCCGGCGCCACCTCGCCCAAAGGCGCGGGCGGGTTGATGCAGTTGATGCCCGACACCGCCCGGGAGCTGGGGGTGAAGGATGTCTACGACCCCAAGGCGAACATTCAGGGCGGGGCCAAATACCTCAAGCGCCTGATGACCCTGTTTGACAACGACATCGCCCTCGCCGTGGCGGCCTACAACGCCGGGCCACAGGCAGTGATCAGCCGTGGCGGAGTGATCCCGCCGTTCGCCGAAACCCAGCGCTATGTGCCCAGCGTCCTGCGCCAATACCGGCGTCTGCAGGGGCTGGCCGTGGATGCTCCGCTGTGATTGGGGGATTCCCCAATTGTGGGGAAAACCGACAGGCATCGGTTAACCCGCAAACCGGGGAATGGGTGGGGGATTTCCCCCGACTTATCAAATCGTCCGTATAACCTTCTGAAAAATAACAAAAAGTTTTATGGCATGGCGATTGCTGAAGTGATTTTTGACGAGACGTATTCCCAATGAGCACCCCACCGAGGCCCGTGATCATGACCGGCAAACCCAACGCTCATCACCTGCTTAATCTGCTGCTGTTTCTGGTGCCGATGTTCGGCCTGGAAGCGGCCCAGGCCGCTCTGCGCTGCGAGCGCAATCTGGTGGCAAACGTCGTGGCGCTGGACCAGCCGCTGATGTTCAACCGACTCGGCGCACAGAACGTCAACGGCATGATGTTCGCCCTGCGCCGCGATGTGGTCGACGACCACAACAGATCACTGGCCCAGGGTGGCACGGCAGTGCCAGGCAAGGTCTCGCTGCGGCCCGACAAGCGTCCGCGGCCCCTGGTGCTGCGCGTGGCAGCCGGTGATTGCCTGACCATCAACCTGCAGAACCTGCTGGCTTATCAAGCCAACCCCGGCAGTCATGACGGCGGGGAGGAAGAAGAAGGGGAAATCGAAGGCGAAGTTGAAATTGGTGCAGTCGATGACTTCAAGGTCGACGAGCAGGTCACGGACCGCCATGTCGGCTTCCAGGTTAACGGCATGCAGGCGGTTAACAGTATCGACGACATTTCCTCCTATACCGGCCGCAATGCCAACACCCTGGTCGCCCCCGGCGCAAGCCGCTCCTATACCTTGTATGCCGAACGCGAAGGCGCTTTCGCCGCCAGCAGCCGTGGCGCCACCTTCGGTGGTGAAGGCGCTGCCGGTAACGTCGCCAATGGCCTGTTCGGCGAAGTGGTGGTAGTGCCCAAGGGCGGCCGCTCCTATCGCAACACCGTGACGGAAGAAGAGATGCGCCTGGCCAGCACCGGGCGTACACCGACCGGACAACCGATCGTTGATTACCAGGCACGCTACCCGCAGCGCGAGCCGTGGATCCGTGAAGGCAAGGCCGGCACGCCGATTATCAATATGGTCGACGGCAGCGAAATCATTTCCAGCGAGAGTGACGCGATCGTCATGGGCAGCAACGCCGACGGCAGCTTCCCGCCTTCGACCTATCCCCTGGAAGCCATTGGCAAACGCAACCCGGCGCTGCCCAACCGGCTGGAACCGTTCCGCGATTTCGCCTCGCAATTCCAGGATGAAACCGCGGCCACCCAGGCATTCCCCGCTTACTGGGCAGACCCGGTGATGGCCCACGTGCTGGAACCGACCCGCGATTCGTTCATGATCAACTATGGCTCCGGCGGCATGGGCGCCGAAGTGGTCGCCAACCGCCTGGGCGTCGGGCCGATGCACGATTGCCTGTCCTGCGCCTACGAAGAGTTCTTCCTCAGCTCGCACACCGTCGGCGACGTGGCGATGCTGGTGGATGTGCCGGCCAACGCCGGCCTGGAAAACATTCGTCCCGGGGAAACCCCGCGCGCCGACCAGATCGGGGTCAAGGCCACCATGGCGCTATACCCGTCTGAGCCGTCCAACGTCAACCACAGCTACATCGGCGACTTCGTGAAATTCCGCAACACCCACAACGGTCACGAGCAGCACATTTTCCACCTGCACGGGCACCAGTGGCTGTTCAACCCCAATGACGACAACTCCGACTACGTGGATGCCCAGGGCATCGGCCCGGGCGCCGGCTACACCTATGAAATCGCCAACGGTGGTTCGGGCAACCGCAACCGCGTGGCCGGCGATGCGATCTATCACTGCCACTTCTACCCGCACTTTGCCCAGGGCATGTGGGCCATGTGGCGGGTGCATGACGTGTTTGAAGAAGGCACCAAACTCGAAGTCTCGCAACAAGGCGACGACGGTTACCACAGCGAACCCTATGCCCTGCGTAGCGGTAAACCCGCGGCGGGTGCCCGGGCCCTGCCTGATGGCGAGATCATCGCCGGTACCCCGATTCCAGCGGTAGTGCCGCTGCCCGGCAAGGCTATGGCGCCGATGCCAGGCAAGGTCGCGGTCGTGCCGAAAATCGGTGAAACCCTGGTGGCCGGTCACGACGATGACGATGAAGAAGACGACGATGATGACCACCAAGGTGGCACCGGTGGTGCCCAGGCCATCGGTTCGCTGGCCCTGGTGGATCGCAGCGAAGCCAACCGCAATGCCGATGGCAGCCTGAAAAACCCTGGCTACCCATTCTGGATCGGCGGCATGGAAACGTCGGTCGGCCAACGCCCACCGACCCCACCCCTGGACATGCTTGATGCAGCCAAGGCCCAGGCCTTGAAAACCAGCGGCAATTCACTGTGGGCCAACCTCGACCCGGCGCAATCCGGTGGCTGGGATGGCGGCCTGGGCCGGCATTCGCTGGACGGCTTTTCTGCTGGCGGTGAAGCAAACACCATCACCACCTCGCTGGATTTCTCCAAGGAAGTGACCCGCGCCAAACCCATCTACATGCCGGAAGAGGGCACTGAGGTGGAACAGGCAGCGATGGCCTTCCATGCCAAGAAAGACCACCCAAGCTACGCGTTGCTGCCAGGCAACCAGATCGTGGCGCGAGCCTTCCGCACCAATGGCGCCTTGCCCATTGCCGGCGCGCCTTATTACGAACCCTGCATGGACGACCGGCAAAAACGCCTGACCAGCAGCGCCGGTACTGGCGAGTTTGCCAGCGGCGAGCGTATCGACGGCATGTCCTACACCGGTTCGTCGACCTTCACTGCCGACCGTCCAAGGGTCTACAAAGCCGCGAACATCCAGTTCGATGCGGTGTACAACAAGGTCGGTTACCACTTCCCGCAAGCGCGCATTCTGGCCCTGTGGGAAGACGCCTGGCCGGTGATCACCAAGCAGCGGCCACCAGAGCCTCTGGTAATGCGCATGAACACGTTCGACTGCGTGCAGTACCAGCAAACCAACCTGGTGCCGGCCACCTATGAGATGGACGATTATCAGGTGCGCACCCCAACCGACGTGATCGGCCAGCATATCCACCTGCCGAAATGGGACCTGACGGCGGCCGACGGCTCGGCCAACGGCTGGAACTACGAAGATGGCGTGCTCTCCCCAGGCGCCGTGCAGGAGCGTATCCACGCCATTCGCGAATTCAACCAGTGCCTGGGCGCCGATCCGCGTGACGGCACGCCGGCCTGCCCGAAAGCCAAGAACCATCCGTTCTTCGGTCAATACGGTCGGGCGGACTGGGTCGGTGCACGGACGGCAATGCAGCGCTGGTTCGTCGATCCGGTGGTTAATACCAAAGGCGTCGACCGTGGCCTGGGGACCATCTTCACCCACGACCACCTCGGCCCATCGACTCACCAACAGATTGGCCTGTACGCCACCGTGCTGGCTGAACCTGCCGGCTCCACCTGGTTCCACGCCGAGACCGGCGAGCAGCTGTACAGCGGCGCTCGGCAAGACGGCGGGCCGACTTCGTGGCAAGCAGTGGTGTCCACCGGCGACCTGGATGGCGACGGCAAGAACGACAGTTTCCGCGAGTTCTTCCTTGAGTACAGCGACTTCCAGCACGCCTATGAAGCCGGTGTGTACGTGGGCGCCGGCCCCAATGGCGTGCCCAACCCGACGGCGTTCCCGGCCACTGCGGACAGCTTCCGCTACGCCATCAACCCGCCTGTGCGCAACAACGCCAGCAACCTGCTGGACGGCATCATCGAAGTGCAGGGCGGCATGGTCCCAGGCTGCCCGACCCGGCCGTGTCCGCAGGCAATCTCGGTGGATGACCCAGGCATGTTCGTCGTCAACTATCGCAACGAGCCATTGGCGTTGCGGGTGTATGACCCGAACAAACTCGGCCCTGACGGTAAGCGCGGCATGCAGGCGGACGGCCTGGGGGGCGACCTCGCGTACGCCATGCAAAGCCGTACCGACCGTGCCATCGCTGCGATGAACCTGGCGCCCAACCTGGTCACCTCGGCGACCGGCCCAACCGGCGGCACCACGCTGTTCCCACCGCACATCAACCGTGGCGGCGCCGAACCTGGCGACCCGTTCACCCCGATGTTGCGCACCTATACCGGTGACAACGTACGGCTGCGCCTGCATGCCGGTGGCCATGAGGAGGAGCACAACGTGACCCTGCACGGGGTGAAATGGCTGCAGAGCGGTTCCGGCTTCGGCATGAGCTCCAACTCCGGCTGGCGCGCCTCGCAAATGGTCGGCATCTCCGAGCAGATGGGTTTCAACGCACCGGTATCGATACTCTCCAGTTCGGCGGCGACCACGGGTGACTACCTGTACTCCATGGATGCCTCCATCGAGGGTTACTGGAACGGTATCTGGGGTGTTATGCGCAACTACACCGCCCAGCGCAGCGACCTGTTCGCCTTGCCGAACAACCCGAAACCGGCGGGCATGCGCAACACCGTGGCCTACGAAGGTTCCTGCCCACGGATCAGCGCCAACCCCAGCGGCATCGGCACCCGGCCGACCGTGCAACGCAACTATGAAGTGGTCGCGGCGCTGGCCAATGACATCCTGCGCAACCCGTTGAACCTGACCATCGGCGATCCTGCCGGCCTCGGCCAGCACGTCGGCGGGCCGTTGAATCCGGCGGGCGGCACCCTGGTGTTCAACTCGCGGACGGTCAACATCCCGCAGGTCACGGTGACCGATCCTGAAGATGGCGAAACCATCACCATCGGCGGGCAAAGCGGGCCGCTGCATGATCCGACCGCCATCCTGTACGTGCGCAAGTCCGACCTCGACCCGAACACCGGCAAGCTCAAACCCGGCGTTCCGGTAGAGCCGCTGGTATTGCGTGCTGCGGCGGGTGACTGCATCAACGTCACCCTGGAGAACCGCCTGCCGCTGGTCATGCCCGACCTGACGCAGACTGCTGCGGTGCAAGGCCTGGTCAAGCGCGATCGCAACAGTGGCCAGGGCTCGACCATCTTCAGCAACAACCTGATTCGGCCGTCCAGCCATGTAGGCCTGCATGCCCAGCTGCTGGCGTACGACATCACCAAGTCCGACGGTGTCAACGTCGGCGCCAACCCGATCCAGACCGTGCCACCACGGGTCGGCAATACCGGGGCCTACCCGACTCGTACCTACCAGTACTACGCCGGGCATCTGGAGCGTGAGGGCAAGCCGGTGACGCAACTGGGTCGTAGTGTCGACAACATCAACGCTACGGCGGTGGAGTTCGGCGGCCTGAACATCACCCCGGCGGACGTGATCAAGCAAGGGCAGAAAGGCCTGGGTGGGGCAATGTCCATCCTGCCGATCGGCGCGACCTGGGTCGAAGACGCCCGCAAGACCAACGCCACGGTTACGGCGCCAGGGCAGGCGGTATACCGCGACTTTGCGATGGTCTGGCAGAAAGCCTTGAACATGCGCTGGGCCAACGGTCGGCCGGTGGAAGGCATTGCGGCCGAAGGGTTCGGGGTGCCGAACGATCCGCAGGACAACTCGAGCATGGCCATCAACTACAAGGCCGAGCCGCTGTGGTTCCGCTTCGGGCTGGCGCCGGATGCACCCTTCGGTCACGCCGGTGGTGCCGGCTACGGCGACGTGCCTAACGCGCACATGGCCTACAGCAATGCGCTGATCGGCGGCGATCCACAGACACCGGTGCTCTATGCAAAACCGGGGCAACCGTTCCGTACGCACATCCTGTTGCCAACCGGTGGCAGCCGTGGCACGACCTTTCAGCTGGATGGCCACGTGTGGTCGGTCAACCCGTTCCAGTCGGAGAAGAGCGATACCGGTGGCTATCCGATGGGTACCCCGGGCGTGGGTTCGGTGCGGTTCGGCTACAACCCGATGTCGATGTACATCGGCGCCCGGGAAAGCATCCTGCCGGCCGCGCACTTCAGCTTCATGCACCCAAGTGCCGGGGGCAGTAACGCCATACCGGGTGACTACCTGTACCGCGACTACGGCGCCTACGGCAATACCTCCGGCTTGTGGGGATTGCTGCGGGTGACCAACGAACCGGAACCGGCGCCGCCAGCCCAGTAGGAGCGAGCTTGCTCGCGATGGAGTCATGGGCCACACCCTCAACACCAGGGTGGGTCCGCTGCATAAGCAAGAGCAACAGTGCACAGGCAGGCACAGATCTGTAAGGGGAGAGTGGAATGAACAGGAACATCAAGGTCATCGCAGGTGCATTGGTTGTCGGGGTGGCGCTGGTGTGGCTGGGGGTGTGGAAGACCATGCCGCCAGACATGCTCAGCCAGATCGCGCTGCCAAATACCTGGTCTGCCAACGCCAGTCCGCCCGCCAAGGCGGCTCAGCCCGCCAGCCAGAGTCCGGTCGCGGCTAGCACTGCTAAAGACGGCCAGCAGATCCTCGAACGTGACGGCGTGTCGGTGGCAATGCAGGTTCGCCCCTTGGCCGCAGACGGTGTGCTGCGCGAAGGTGAATTTGCCGACGTGCGATTCCGGATCACCGACAGCGCTTCCGGCCAACCCCTGGCCGGCGTGGCCCCGGGGGCCTGGCTCGACCCGGAAACCGTGGCGGCGGACAAGGCCCAGGGCCGCGAACGCAGCTGCAAATCCCGGGTCGGGGTGTTCCTCAAATCGAGCATCGGCGCACGGCCCTTGCTTGACCTCAACAGCTACTTCCTGTTGGTGATGAACCGCGATGCCAGCGTCATGGTGGTCGATCCCTCGGTCTCGGTGGGGGGCATCACCAGCACCATGGCGCGCATCGACATCAAACAACCACCGATGGACTGGGTCACCCCGAAGGACAATAAACGAGTGTTCGTCTCGATGCCCACGGCCGGCGAAGTCGCCGTGATCGACAGCGAGCAATTCAAGGTGATCGACTCGGTCGCCGCCGGCAGCAACCCGGTGCGCGTGGCGCTGCAGCCCGATGAGCGCCTGCTGTGGGTCGGCAACAACGCCAAGAGCGCCGAGGAGTCCGGCGTGACGGTGATCGACGCACGCAGCCTGAAACCGCTCAAGCACCTGGCCACCGGCGCCGGGCACCACGAAATCGCCTTCAGCAAGGACAGCCGCCAGGCTTTCGTCAGCAACCGCGATGACGGCACCGTAAGCATCATCGACATTGCCACCCTGACCCTCAGCAAGCAGCTCAAGACCGGTTCGCACCCGTTGTCCGTGGCCTACTCGCCGTTGTCCCAGGCGGTGTATGTCGCCGACGGCAAGGACGGCACGGTCACGGTCATCGACAGCGCCAGCCTGGCCGTGCGCCGGGTGATCCAGCTCAAGCAGGGCCTGGGCCCGATGGGGTTCAGCAGCGATGGACGCTTCGCCATCGTACTCAATACCCTGGAGAACCAGGCCTCGGTGATCGACGCAGCGACCAACTCGCTGATCCATGACCTGGACGTTTCCGCCGAACCGTTCCAGGTGGTGTTCACCAAGGCCTACGCCTACATTCGCGGCCTGGCCTCGGCCAAGGTCACCATGATCAACCTGGCTTCCCTGGGCGAGGGTCGCAAGCCGATCACCCAAGGTTTCGAAGCCGGCCCCCAGGCTCCGCGCCTGGCGGGCGACCTGCCACTGGCGTCGAGCCTGGCGGTGTCGCGCGATGACAACGCAGTGTTCGTGGTCAACCCGGTCGACAACACCACCTACTTCTACGCCGAAGGCATGAACGCGCCGATGTCCGGCTACCCCAATCGCGGGCAGGTGGCACGGGCGGCGCTGGTCATCAATCGCAGCCTGCGCGAGGACGAACCGGGGCTTTACAGCGCACGCATCAAACTGCCGCTTGCTGGTCGTTTCGACGTGGCCTTCCTGCTCAACCAGCCGAACATCATCCACTGCTTCACCGCGCTGGTAGAGCCCAACGACAAGGTTGCCCGGCACGCTGGCGTGCCCAAAGTGGAATTCATGCTCGATAAATCCACCGCCGACCTGGGCGACTCCTATGTCGTGCGCTTTCGTATCGTTCAGGGCAAGCAGAAGACCGAGCGCAGCGGGGTCAAGGACGTGAAAGTGCGCTACTTCCGCGCGCCGTCATCCAAGACCCAGACCGTAGCGGCGCTTGAAGTGGGCAACGGCGTGTACGAAGCACCGGTAACCCTCGACCAGAGCGGCGCCTGGTACCTGCACGTGCGTGCGGCATCCCTAGGCGCGAGTTTTGACGACAAGACCTTTGCCAGCGTCCGGGTAGTCCCGGGCGCTGCACACTGAAGAGGATATGGACATGAATCGATTCGTACCCTGCACACTGCTGACGTTGGGCCTGCTGGCTGCCGGTATCGGCCAGGCCATGGCCCACTCGGCGGATGAACACGCCGGCCATGACATGCCCGCCAAAAGTGCTACCTCTGAAAGTGCCCAGGTGAAGTTCGCCGACGTCGCCCTGGTGGATCAGACCGGCAAAGCAGTGCGCCTGGAACCAGACCTGGTGAGCAACAAGATCGTGGTCATGAGTTTCATCTACACCAGTTGCACCACGGTTTGTCCGGTGGTGTCGTCGATCATGGGCAAGGTGCAGAAGCAACTCGGCGCGCGGGTCGGCACCGAGGTGCAGCTGGTGTCGATCAGCATCGACCCGCAACGCGACGATGCCAAGCGGCTGAATGAGTACGCCCGCTCGTTCCAGAACGGCCCCGGCTGGAGCTGGCTCACCGGCTCGACCCAGTCGGTCGCCGAAACCCTCAAGGGCCTGGGCACGTTCAATGGCGACTTGAAAAGCCACGCGCCGCTGATTCTGGTGGGCGATGGCAACAGCCGGCACTGGACCCGCTACTACGGTTTCACCGACCCGGCCGTGCTCACCCGCGAAGTGGAAAAACTCAGCGGCGAACGTAATGCCCACGCCAAACACACCGCCATCGCCATGGAGCAGCACCCATGAGGACTTTCAACCGCATTGCCTTGAGCCTGTGCCTGGGCATTTTCAGTTCGCTGGCGCTCGCCCATGAGGGCCACCAGGAGCCCGCACCTGCCACCCCCGCCGCGCAACCGGCCAGCGGCACGCGCGACGCCAAAACCTGGTTCACCGACACCCCGTTGCAGGACCAGAATGGCCAGACCCTGCGGTTCTACAGCGATGCGCTGCAAAACCGGGTAGTGCTGCTCAACGTGATTTTCACCAGTTGCAATGATGCCTGTCCGCTGATCACCCAAAAACTCAAGGAAGTTCGCGAGGTCCTGGGCGACAAGGCGGAGGGCATCACCTTTATCTCCCTTACCAGTGATCCGCTGCGGGACACCCCGGCGGTACTCAAGGCTTACACCTTGAAACAAGGGGTAGAAGACCCCCACTGGCTTTTTCTGACGGGCGACAAGGCCCAGATGGACCTGGTACTGGGGCGCATCGGCCAGATCGTGCCCACCCCGGAACAGCATTCCACGCAGCTGATCGTCGGTGACGTGGCCAACAAGCGCTGGAGCAAGATCCGCCCCGATGCCCCGGCCGCCGCCATTGCCCAGCGCTTGCAGTTGCTGACAATGCCCCTGGTCGGCCGTTGAGCGCGCGCCATGAAAACGTCCCTTGTCCTCAGCCTGCTGCTTCTTTGCGGTGTGCACCTCGGCGTCCAGGCGCTGCCGCTCACCCCCAGCGAAAGTGCCGGTAAACGGCTGTATCGCGAGGGGCTGTCGGCCAGTGGCGAGCCCATCATGGCGCGAGTCGGGGCGGCGGGCATGCTGTTGCCCGCCACCAGCCTGCCGTGCGCCAATTGCCATGGCGCCGACGGCGTGGGACGACCCGAAGGCGGGGTGCGACCGCCGGATTTGAGTTGGTCGCGTCTCAGCAGTACCTATGGTCAGCAGCAGGTCAACGGCCGCGACTATCCGGCCTATACCGATGCCAGCCTGGCCAAAGCAATTCAGGAAGGCCGCGACCCCGGCGACAATCGACTCGACCCGGCGATGCCCAGGTTTGTCATGTCGATGAACGATCAGCGCAACCTTACCGCCTATCTCAAGCGCGTGGCCGAAGACCGCGACCCCGGCCTCGACCCGGCCACCGTGCACCTGGGTACGCTGTTGCCAGGTTCCGGGCCGTTGAGCGAGGAGGGCACCACCGTCGCGGCGGTGCTCAAGGGCAGTGTGGCGCGTATCAACGAAGCCGGCGGCATCCACGGCCGGCAGCTGCGCCTGACCATTCTCGACCCGGGGCCGGACCGCGCCAGTGCCGAGCAGGCGCTGGATCGCCTGATCGACCAGGAACAGGTATTCGCCCTGATCGCGCCCCTGGTGCCGGCGCTGGACGCAGACCTGGCAACTCGCCTGGAACGCGCCGGCGTGCCGCTGATCGGTCCCTTGTCGCTGCTGGGAACAGCCCAGGCCAGCCGGCAGATTTTCGAGCCCTTGCCGGGTTTGCGCGAGCAACTGATCGCCCTGGCCGACTACGCCACCGAACAGCTCAAAGTGCTGCAGGGGCCCACGCTGATCACTTACCCGGACGAAGCCGGCCAGCGCCTGGCGGCCCAGAACCTGAGCCGGTATCTGCAGGATCACGCCTGGCAGAAAGTACGCCTGCAAGCCTACGACCCGGCCAGCGAAGAAGTGCCGCTAGGCTCGCGTTCGGTGTTTTACCTGGGCGGCGGCGCCGGTTTCAGTCGCCTGGCCGAGCGCCTGCAAGTGGCCGGGCAGGTGCCGTATCTGTTCGCCACCTCGAACCAGGTGGCGGGGGACCTGCTGCAAGTGCCCAGTGGTTTTTCCCGGCGAGTGTTCCTGGCGTATCCGTTTGTGCCCAGCGACTGGACGGTAGCTGGCCGCCTGGCCCTGACGCAGGTGCGCGCCAACCAGGGCCTGGGCGGCCAGCACGCGGTGCTGCAAGTGGGCGCCTACAGCTCGATGCTGCTGCTCAGCGAGGGCCTGAAACAGGCCGGGCGCGACACCAGCCGCGAGAAGCTGGTCGACGCCCTCGAAGGCCTGCATGACTTCGATACCGGGCTGACGCCCTTGATCAGCTTTGGCCCTGGCCGCCGCCAGGGCCTGAGCGGCGCCCATGTGGTGACCGTGGATCTGCCTGACCAGCGTTTCTACCTGGTAGCGCCCTATAGACCGATAGCAGCGATGCCCTGAACGGAGGTTCATCATGAAACTCAACACCTGGTTGCTCCTGCTGACCCTGTCGGTGCCGGTGAGTTACGCCAGCACCGGCCCGATCGCGGCGAAGGTTAATGGCGAGGAAATATCCGAGTTTCGCCTCGAACGCTATTTCGCCGAGTTCCTCGAGGATCAGGGCCGGGCATTGGGCAGCATCCGCAATCCCAAGGCCTACAAGCAACTGCGGCAAAAGGCCCTGGATGCCCTGATCGACAAGGAACTGCTGTGGCAGGAAGCCGTCAAGCGCGGCGTGGTGATCAGCGACGCACAGGTGCAGGGCCAGGTCGACCAGGCTCGCCAGGCCATCGGCGGCCCCGAGGTGTTCGCCCGGCGCCTGAACGATGCCGGTTTCGATGAAGCGAGCTTCGTCGAGTACACCCGGCGTGACATGGCGGCGCAACAAGTGTTTGCCGAACTGACCACGGTGGCCGGGCCCGACGAGAAAGCGGTGCGGGCCTTTTACGAGGAACACCGCAGCGAAATGGGCCGGCCCGAGGAAGTACAGGCGCGGCATATCCTGGTGAAGGTACCTGAAGGCGCAGATACCGCGACAATTGAAGCAGCGCGTCTACGCTTAGTAGACATGCGGTTGAAAATCGTTAACGGTGCCGAATTTGCCAGTATTGCCAAAAGTGCTTCAGAGGATGCTTCCGCCAGCAGCGGCGGGGACCTGGGCTATTTCCCCAAGGGTCGCATGTTCCCTGAATTCGAAGCGACAGCCTTTGCCATGGCTCCTGGTGACCTCAGCGAGCCGGTACGCACCCCGGTGGGCTGGCACCTCATTTATTTACAGAACCGCAGCGAGCCCGCCGATGTCTCAGAAGAACAGGGACTGGAAATGGTCAGGGCTTACCTTGCTCGAAAGCAACAGGTTGCCATTCGTGGCGAAGTGCTTGCGAAGTTGCGCTCGAGCAATCGAATTGAACGGATTGACGACGATTGAAGATTGTTCCCCAATAATGGGGAAAAGCTTCAGGGTGAATCCGTGCACTTGCCCCGGCTTTGGGGGGCACTTCGCGGTGGTGTGCTCGGGCGAAAAAGGTTTTTCATGAATATCAACTACATGCAGTGGTGAAAACTTCCGCGCCGAGTCTGGCATGAAGTGTGCGTTAGCCTGATTGAGGCGGCACTCTGCCAGGTTCGAGATTCGGACCTGCGGTTACAAGGAGTCCACCTTGTTAAACAAAGTACTGGTTGTTGAAGACGAACAGCTCCTCGCACATAACCTCCAGGATTACCTGCAGGCGCAAGGGCTGGAAGTCCGGATAGCACACGACGGTGCCAAAGCCATCGGCGAAGCCGCTGATTTTGCCCCCGATGTGATGGTGTTCGATTACCGCTTGCCCGATATGGAAGGTTTTGACGTTCTCGAACAAGTCCGCCAGAACAGGAATTGTCATTGTGTACTGATTACAGGGCACCCAACCGCTGAAGTCTGTGAGCGGGCCCGGCAACTTGGAGTCAGTCACATCCTGTTCAAGCCGTTTCCTTTGGCGGAGCTGGCTCGGGCCGTTTGTGACCTTCTGGGGATGGAGCGCCGAACGAACATTGCTACAGGATTCGTCGAACGACGCCAGAGCAGGACCGAAAGTTTCCCGCTGCAGTTGTACGACGGAAGCTGGGTGCTGGTGGATCGCCGAAGAAACTCGAACTCCATGGCACCAGACGACGAACAATTGCTCACCGGGGAGTAATGACGCGACAAGTCGTTCCGGACCTCCGTAACTGCTCGCCGCGTCGACAGGGCTCAAAGCCCCCGGCGTTGGAGAGCATGCCATGGACCGTCTATCCCTAGCCGTAGAACCGGCGCTGTTGGACACCGTACCGTCGCGTTTTTCCAGTGAACAACTGGCCCAGGCCCGCTCCCGCGCGGCCACTTCCGGCGAACGGGTGCTGGAAGCGCTTGGGGTGTTGTGTGAACTGGCCCCCATGCCGTTTATCGAATGCCTGGGCACCACCCTGCATTACCCGGTGCTCGACACCGACACGCTATTCAAGGCCACCCCGGTATTCGACCGGGTCACCCTGGCCCAATGCCTCAAGCGCGAATTTATCCTGCTGCGTCACGAAGAGACGGTCATTGGTGTGTTCGCCGACCCCTTCGACAGCGCGCGCCTGGCCTGGATCGACGACTGCCTGCACGGCGCGCCGCTCTATCTGGTGCACGCCGACGACCTCAAGGCCTACCTGGCCCGCCACGAGGAAAGCTTCCATGCGGTTGAATCGCTCAATGCCCAGGCCGACTCAGGGGTGGAAATCGACAAGCTGCAGAGCCTGTCCCTGACCAGCATCAGCGAGGACGCCAGCGTCGTGGTCAAGCTGGTCAACTCTACCCTTTACGACGCGCTGAAGATGCACGCCAGCGACATCCACCTGGGCACCACCGGCAGCGGCCTGGTGATCAAGTACCGCATCGACGGCGTGCTCAACAACATCAGCAAGATCCAGGGCACTGAGTTCGCCGAGCAGGTGCTCTCGCGGGTCAAGGTTATGGCTGAACTGGACATCGGCGAAAAACGCGTGCCCCAGGATGGCCGTTTCAAAATCGGTATCAGCGGGCGGCAGATCGACTTTCGGGTGTCGATCATGCCCAGCATTTTTGGCGAGGACGCGGTGCTGCGGGTACTGGACAAACAGGACCTGGCCGACAAGGTCAGTGGCGTGCAGTTGCAGGCCCTGGGCTTTGAAGACGAAACCCTGCGCCAACTGCGCCGCCTGGCGTCCGAACCCTACGGCATGGTGCTGGTGACCGGCCCCACCGGCAGCGGCAAGACCACCACGCTCTACGCCATGATCACCGAGATCAACCACGGCGTGGACAAGATCATCACCATCGAAGACCCGGTGGAGTATCAACTGCCGGGGGTGCTGCAGATTCCTGTGAACGAGAAGAAGGGCCTGACCTTCGCCCGGGGGCTGCGCTCGATCCTGCGCCACGACCCGGACAAGATCATGGTCGGCGAAATCCGTGACCCGGACACTGCGCAGATCGCCGTGCAATCGGCACTCACCGGGCACCTGGTGTTCACCACCATCCACGCCAACAACGTATTCGACGTGATAGGCCGTTTCACCCAGATGGAAATCGACCCCTATAGCCTGGTTTCGGCGCTCAACGCGGTGCTGGCCCAACGGCTGATCCGCCTGGTCTGCGCCAGCTGCAGCGCGCCACATTTTCCCACTGACGACGAGCTGCACCTCTCGGGTCTCGACCCGCAGCAGGTGACCGATTTCCACTTCGTGCACGGCAAGGGCTGCGGCCACTGCCGGGGCACCGGGTATCGCGGGCGTACCGCGATCGCCGAGCTGCTGCACCTGGACGACGAACTGCGGCAGATGATCGTCGAGCGCCAGCCGATTTCGAAAATCAAGGCCCATGCCTGCAAACGTGGCTTGCGCCTGCTGCGCGAGTCGGCCCTGGAACTGGTGCAGGAAGGGCGGACCACGCTTGAGGAGATCAATCGTGTCACTTTTGTCTCGTGATCGTTTTGTCGCCGTACTCGGCGCCAGTGGCGTTGGCCTGGGCCGGCGCCAGGGCAGCGACACCCTGTGGCTTGGCAGCGTCGGTTTCATCGACGAAGGCTTCCATGCCTGGGCCGTCGCTCTGGAAACCCTGGACCGCCTGCTGGGCGAACATGCCGCTGCCGGTGCGCAGTTGAGCGTGGTCGTGTCGGGGCACTTCAGCCGCTTCTGCCTGGTGCCGTGGAGCGATCAGATCAACAGCCCCGAGGAACTGCGTGGCTTCGCCCAACTGTGCTTCGAAGACCTTTACGGTGTGCCGACTCAGCCCTGGAACCTGGTGTTGTCGGCCGAGCCTGCGGGTTACGACCGTATCGCTGCCGCGCTGCCGCAGGACCTGCTCGAGCGCCTGCGTACGCTGGCCGGCGCCCGGGGCCTGAAGCTGCGTTCGGTGCAGCCCTACCTGATGGCCGCTTTTAATCACTTCGATTCGAGCTTTGACGCCGGCGATTTTCTCTTCGTGGTCGCCGAGCCGGTGCGCAGCGTGTTGCTGGTGGCGCGGGAAGGGCGTTGGGCGTCGGTGCGTTCGGTGGGCAGCAGTGACAGCGATGCCGCGCTGGCGGCGCTGATCGGTCGCGAAAGCCAGCTGCAAGCCTCCACCAGCGACCGCCCGCTGAATGTTTACCTGCATGCGCCGGCACGCATCGATTCGCACCCCGAGGTGCCGGGTGTTCACCTGCGCACCCTTGAAGAGGACCGGACAGCCGTACGCGACAGCCTGTACGTCATGTCCCGGGCGGTGGCCTGACATGCGCGCCCTGATGCTCGACTTCCAGCCACGTCGCCGTTCCGGTCCTTTGGGCTGGAGCCTGCTGGCCGCCGGCGTGGTACTGGCGCTGACTTGCGTGGCGCTCGGCCAGCACGTCAGCGACCAATCCAGCCAGCAGCAAGGTCATCTGCAAACGGCCCAGCGAGTACTGACCGGTGACACGGGTACCAAGCTCAGCCTGACCCCGGCGCAGATCCGCGAACAGGCGCAAAACCTGGCCGAAATGCGCAAGGTCTCGCAGCAATTGCGCCGCCCCTGGGAACACCTGTTCGCCACCCTGGAAAGCATGCCCCGGGACAACATTGCCCTGCTGACCCTGACCCCCGACGCTCGCAAGGGCCAGGTACGCATCACTGCTGAAGCGCGGGACCTGGAAGCGATGCTCGATTTCCACCGGCGCCTCGAAGCCAGCGACGAGCTGTCCGATGTGTCGCTGCTGAGCCACGAAATCGTCGCCAACGTGCCGGAGCATCCGGTGCAATTCAACCTGTCGGCTACCTGGGAGATCGGCGATGCAAATCCCTAGATTGATCGTCCACGAATACCTGCAAGGCCTCGGTGTGCCCGGGCTTGCCGGGATTGCCCTGGTGCTGCTGGCGCTGGTGTATGGCCTGGCAGGTTTGCTGCCGGACTGGCAGTCGCTGCAACAGCTCAGCCAGCAGACCCGGGAAGCCGGCGAATACCTGGCCAAGGTTGAAGAGGGCAGCGTGGCTGCGCCAGTGGTGCCGCAGCGCCAGCTCGATGACTTCCGCAGCAAGCTGCCGTCACAGCCCCAGGCAACGGTTGCCATCGACAAGATCTACGCCCTGGCCGCCCAGGAACGTATCACCCTGGCCCGCGGTGAATACTCCCTGGGCATCGATCCCAAGACCCACCTGGCGCGTTATCAGATCCTCCTGCCGGTGCGCGGCAGCTATCCGCAACTGCGGCGCTTCCTGCACGCTTTGCTCGGCCAGCTGCCGGCCGTGGTGGTAGAGGACGTGGAGTTCCAGCGCAAGAAGATCGCCGACACCGACCTCACCGGGCGGATCCGCATGACCCTTTACCTGTCGAGGTCGTGATGAAAAGCCAACGCGTAGTGGGCTGGCTGGCATTCCTCGGGGTTGCCGCAGCGCTCACCTGGGGGAGCGAGTTCTTCCAGTCGACTGAGGAGGGCGACGACACCGTCGCTGTTGTAGGCAGCCCGGCCAAAGCCAGGGTTAGCGGCGCCTTGCCGGCTGCACCCGCTGCTGGCAAACCCGTGCAGATCAAGGACCTGAGCCCGGCCGGCGACCTGTTCGCCGCCCGCAGCTGGAAAGCGGCGCCGACCCTCGCCGTCGTCACCGAACAACCCGTCAACGTCACCCCGGTGGTGCAAGCCCCTAGCGCACCGCCCATGCCTTTCCAGTTCGTGGGCAGGCTGGATGACCGTACCGATCTGCAGGTATTTCTGCAGAACGGCGAAAAAATATACGTCGTGCGCAAAGGGGACGTGATCGACGAAACGTGGCGGATCGAGGGCATTTCCGATGTGGAACTGAGCTTCGTTTACCTGCCTTTGCATTTGTCTCAGACGCTGTCTGTGGGGAGCACGCAATGAACCGATCCCGTTTGCTTATAAGCCTTGTCTGCCTGTGTGCAGGATTGGCCGCGTGCAGTTCCGCGCAGGTAGCCAAGCAGGAGGCATCCGACCTGATTGAGTCGGGACAGTACGAAGCCGGCCTGGCCCGAATCGAGGAAGGCCTGCGCGAAAATCCTCGTGATACCGAGCTGCACCTGGCCTTGAACAGCAGCCGCGCCCGGGCGGTGACGGCGCTGCTGACCCAGGCCGACATGGACCGCGCCCAGCGTGATTTTGCCTCCGCCCGCATGGGCTATGGCCGGGTACTGACCATCGAACCGAACAACCGGCGCGCCCAGGAATCCCTGAGCCAGCTTGAACACATGCGCAGCCAGGATGAAAAACTCGAGCTGGCCCGGGGCGACCTGCGCCGTGGCGACATCTACGCCGCCGACCGCCAGGTCAAGCAGATCCTCGAGCTGGACCCGAAAAACGAAGGCGCCCTGGAGCTGCAAAGCAGCATCCGCCTGGTGCAGAGCCGTAACGTCGTGCAGTACCCGCAGCTGCGCACTCGCCTCGATCGGCCGGTGACCCTGGAGTTTCGCGATGCCAACCTCAAGACCATCTTCGAAGTGCTGTCCCAGGTCGCCGGGCTGAATTTCATCTTCGACAAGGACCTGCGCCCGGACATGAAAGCCACCATCTTCGTGCGTGACGTGCGCATCGAAGACGCCGTGGCACTGCTGCTGCAACAGAACCAGCTGCACCAGAAAGTGGTGAACGAAAACACCCTGCTGATCTACCCCGACTCGCCGCAGAAGCTCAAGGACTATCAAGAGCTGGTGATGCGCACTTTCTACCTGACCAGCATCGATGCCAACACCGCGCTGAACATGATCAAGACCATGCTCAAGACCCGCGACGTGTTCGTCGACGAACGCCTCAACACCCTGACCATGCGCGACAGCGAAGACGCGATTCGCATGGCGGAAAAACTCCTGCAATCGCAAGACCAATCCAACCCCGAAGTGGTGCTGGAAGTGGAAGTCATGGAGGTCGCTCGCCAGCGCATCCTCGATCTCGGCTTGCAGTGGCCCAATACCTTTGGCGTGCTCACCAGTGACGGCCAGGCGGTGTCGGTGCTCGACCAGCTCAGAGGCATCAACTCCAGCCGGATCTCGATTTCGCCTTCGCCCCAAGCCAAGATCAACGCCCAGGACAAGGACATCAATACCCTGGCCAGCCCGGTGATTCGGGTCAGCAACCGCGAGCAGGCACGCATCCACATTGGCCAGCGTGTGCCGATCATCAGCGCCACTTCGGTGCCTTCGACCCAGGGCCCGGTGATCACCGAAAGCGTGACCTACCTGGATGTCGGTCTCAAGCTCGAAGTGCAGCCCATCGTGCACCTGAACAACGAAGTGGCGATCAAGATCGCCCTGGAGGTCAGCAACGCGACCCCGCTGGAACCGACCCGCCAGGGCACCATCCCGGTTCAGGTTGACACCCGTAATGCCCAGACCACCTTGCGCCTGCACGACGGCGAAACGCAGATCCTCGCCGGGCTGGTGCGCAATGACCATGGCAGCAACGGCAACAAAATCCCCGGCCTTGGCGATATTCCAGGCCTGGGCCGCCTGTTCGGCAGCAACCGCGACGACGTCAGCAAATCGGAGCTGGTGCTGTCCATCACCCCGCGCATCGTGCGCAACCTGCCATATCAGAGCCCCTCGGACATGGAGTTCCCTACCGGCACCGAAACCAGCATGCACATCCAGGCCCCGGACCGCTCGATGGACACCGCGATCCGCACCGAAACCATGGGCACGCCGGTGGTCGCCACCCGTGTCGTCGTCGAGAAGCCTTGATCATGAACGCCTCGCAACGCGGTTTTACCCTGATCGAAGTCGTGGTGACGCTGGCCCTGATCGGCCTGCTGGCCGGCATGGCCGCGCCGCTGACCGAGACCGTGGTGCGCCGGGGCAAAGAGCAGGACCTGCGCACCGCGCTGTACCAGATTCGCGATGCCATCGATGCCTACAAGCGCGCATTCGATGCCGGCTACATCGAGAAGTCGCTGAACAGCAGCGGCTACCCACCGAACCTGCAAGTGCTGGTGGAAGGCGTGCGCGATGTGCGCAGTGCCAAGGGCGCCAAGTTCTACTTTTTACGGCGCATTCCTCACGACCCTTTGGCGTCGGTCAAGCGTGACGACGAGGGCGGTTGGGGTTTGCGCGCCTATGACAGTTCGGCCCAGAACCCGCGTGAGGGGGAGGACGTCTTTGACGTCTATTCCCAGGCTCGCGGCAAGGGGCTCAACGGCGTCGCCTATAGGGAGTGGTGAAATCATGCGTCGGCAAAAGGGATTTACCCTGCTGGAATTGATGGTGGTCATGGCAATCATCGCAACCCTGATGACCATTGCCTTGCCCCGTTATTTCAACAGCCTGGAAACATCGAAAGAGACCACCCTGCGCCAGAGCCTGTCGGCGATGCGTGAGGCGCTGGACCACTATTACGGCGATACCGGGCGTTATCCCGACTCCATCGAGCAACTGGTCGAGCAGCGTTACCTGCGTAACCCACCGATGGACCCGATCGTCGAGCGCAAGGATGCCTGGGTCATGGTCGCGCCGCCGGAGGGTGTGGCGGGCGGTGTTGCCGACATCAAGAGTGGAGCCACAGGGAGGGCACGTGATGGCAGCCTTTATTCCGAGTGGTAGGCCGTCCGCAGAGGGCGGTTTCACCTACCTGGGCGTGTTGTTCCTGATCATGGTCATGGGCATGGGCCTGGCCAGCGCCGGCGAGCTGTGGTCGACCGCATCGCGGCGTGACCGCGAGAAACAGCTGCTCTGGGTCGGCACCCAATATGCACAGGCGCTGCGCAGCTATTACCGCAGTTCGCCGGGCCTGGCGCAGTACCCCAAGGAGCTCGAGGACCTGTTGGACGACCAGCGTTTTCCAACGCCCAGGCACCATATCCGCCAGCTCTATCCAGACCCGATCGGCGGCGGTGAGTGGAGCCTTCAACGGGGCTTCGATGGACGCATCACCGGCCTCAACAGCCCGTCTACCGACAAGCCGCTCAAACAGGTCGATTTCCCCAGCCAGTGGTCCGACTTCACCGGCATGGCCAGTTACAAGGACTGGCAGTTTGTCGCCGAGAAAGCCTTCCTCGATGGCGCGTCGGGTCCGGCTAAAGGTCAGTCCAGCGCACCCGGGGCGTTGCAGCCATGAACCGCCAATGGCTGGCCGCCATGGCCCTGGTGCTGGTGCTGCCGTTCGCCTCGGCAGGGGAAGAGGACGAAATGATGGGCTTCATCGTCGATGACACGATCTCGCACATCGGCCACGAATTCTACTACTCGTTCAGTGAACGCCTGCGAGCCACCAGCCCGATGGATTTCAACCTGGTGGTACGCGAACGACCTTCGGCACGCTGGGGCAGCCTGGTGACCGTGGAATACCAACAGAGACTGGTTTACCGGCGCTTTCTACCGCCGAATACCGTGGAGCTCAAGGACGAGGCTTATGACGCCGCCGACTGGGTTCGCGGACAGATTGTCCAGCGCAAGCTGGAAGCCTTGTTGCAAGACACCACGGACCTTGAGAGGGACGAATTATGAAGACGACATTGTTTTCGCAGCGCAGCGGCCTCGCGTGGGCAGGCATGTGGCTGCTCGGGATTACCAGTTGCGGTGTGGTCCAGGCCACTGAACTGGTGTACACGCCGGTCAACCCCTCGTTCGGCGGCAACCCGCTGAACGGCACCTGGCTACTTAACAACGCCCAGGCGCAGAACGACTACGACGACCCGGACCTCAAGGATCGCACCGCGATCGCCGGCACCTCGGCCCTCGAGCGCTTCAGCAGCCAGTTGCAATCGCGCCTGCTGGGGCAGTTGCTGGACAACATCTCCACCGGCAACGCGGGGAGCCTGTCCACCGACGCTTTTATCGTCAACGTCATCGACGACTCGGGCGCACTGACCATTGAAGTGACGGACCGAGCGACCGGCGAAATTTCGGAAATCCTGGTGAACGGCCTGGCTCCTTGAGCCAAGGACTGATGGGGAGTAACGGACATGAAAAAAATAATTGTGCTAGGGATGCTGTTGGCGGCCTTGCAGGGTTGCAGCCTGCGCGAACCGATGCCGGCCGAGCAGGACAGCGAAACCCCGACCCTGACACCCAGGGCGTCAACCTACTACGACTTAATGAAGCTGCCGCGTCCCAAGGGCCGCTTGATGGCCGTAGTCTACGGTTTTCGCGACCAGACCGGGCAGTACAAACCCACCCCGGCCAGCTCCTTTTCCACCAGCGTGACCCAGGGTGCGGCGAGCATGCTGATGGACGCCATGCAATCCAGCGGCTGGTTCGTGGTGCTGGAGCGTGAAGGGCTGCAGAACCTGCTGACCGAACGCAAGATCATTCGCGCTTCGCAAAAGAAGCCGAACACGCCGATGAACATCCAGGCGGAACTGCCGCCGTTGCAGGCGGCGAACATGATGCTCGAAGGCGGCATCATCGCCTATGACACCAATGTGCGCAGCGGCGGGGAAGGGGCCCGTTACCTGGGCATCGACATCTCCCGCGAGTATCGGGTCGACCAGGTCACCGTCAACCTGCGGGCGGTGGACGTGCGCAGCGGCCAGGTCCTGGCCAACGTGATGACCAGCAAGACCATCTACTCCGTGGCCCGCAGTGCGGGAGTGTTCAAGTTCATCGAGTTCAAGAAACTGCTCGAGGCCGAAGTGGGCTACACCACCAATGAGCCGGCGCAGTTGTGCGTGTTGTCGGCCATCGAATCGGCGGTCGGCCACCTGTTGTCCCAGGGCATTGAACGCAAAATGTGGCAGGTCGCCGGCGACAACTCGGCACCGCCACAGAACGAAACCATGGAACGCTACCTGTCGCAGAACCGCGTAGTACCGGAAGGCGAGGAAGAGTAACCGAAGCAGCCCCAGTCTTCCCTGACCCCACAGTCACAGTACTGTGGGAGCAAGCCTTTCCCGCGATGACAGAGTGTCAGCCAACACATCTTTCAACTCAAAGACCATCGCGGGCAAGCCTTGCTCCCACGCGAATTTGCAGTGCACACGCGACTCCTACGCGACCAAACTGTAGGAGCTGCCAAGTGAAACGAGGCTGCGATCTTTTGATCTTGGTGGTGGCTCAACCAGATCAAAAGATCGCAGCCTCGTTTCACTCGTCAGCTCCTACGGTCAGCTCCTACGGTCAGTGCCTACATCCAGCTCCTACATTCAGCTCCTGGAGAATGGTCTGCCCTCCAAAAGTCATGATTGATGTTCGATATTTTTGGGGCAGACCAGAACCGCGCAAGCAAAAAAACCGCGACCTTCAGGCCGCGGTTTTGGTACCCCCCTATCAGTTATTGCTGCAATACAGTCGCCTGGTTAGCCCCCCCAAACTGCTGCACCGTCGCCATCTGCGACACGCCGCTCTGATCAACATTGGCAATGTTCCCGGTTCCGCCCTGGGTCACATATGCCACGTTCATGCTGTCGGCCTGTTTGACGGTGATCTGGTTGTCACTGCCATACATCTGTGTGGTGAATGCCTGGTTGCCGCTGCCCGACTGGTCGAACTCGCTGCTGTTGCCGGTGCCGGTGGAGGAACCCTGGATCAGGTTGGTGGTGCCGCGCTGGTCGGCGATGAGGATGTTGTCGGTGCCGTTCTGGTCGAAGTACAGCTCGTTGTAGGACTCGGCCTGGCTGACCGTGGTCTTGTTGCCCAGGCCGCTCTGGTTGGTGGTCATGATGTGACCGGCGCCGGTCTGGGTGAAGTTGGCGATGTTGGCATTGCCGGTCTGGTTGACGGTGGCGCGCTGGTTGGTGCCGAACTGGCCACCGGATTGTGGGCCTTTCCAGTTGCTGGCGTAGACCTTGTTCTCGTTACCTACGGAGCTGGCATTGAGTACGTGGCTGTCGCCGCTCTGGTAGGTGAAGTGGATGTTGTTGGTGCCTTGTTGGTACAACGCCAGGGTCGAGCCGATGGATTCGAACTGGTCGGCGTAGAGGGCGTTGAGGTCGCCGACTTGCACGACCTGGGCGTAGTTGTTTTGCCCAAAGCTCTGGTCGACGATGGCTTCGTTGGCCTGCCCGTATTGATCGACGATAACCTGGCTGGCGGCTTGACCGAACTGCCAGACTTCACTGCCGTTCATGTCGCCGAACTGGCTGATGGTCACGGTGCCGCCAACGCCGCTGCGCTGATCGCCGTAGGCATAGTTGTCGCCGCCATTCTGGTTGATCGCAATTTGGCCTCCCGAGTGACCGACCTGTTCGGCGGTCCCATAGTTGGCGGTGCCGTACTGCACCACGGTGGCGACATTCGCATCGCCCACTTCCATCTGTTCGATGTAAGCCACGTTGCTGTCACCGTTTTGAAAGGTCTGGCCCGAGGCTCCTTGCTGGCTGTCCTGGTAAATGAACGAAAAGTTGCCGTTACCCTGTTGCTGTTGCAGCGCTTCGTTGCCGGTCAAGCCAACAGACTGACTGGCATGGGTGTTGTTGAACGTACCCACCTGCCGTTGCACGATGGTGCTGCCGTCCTCGAACAGTTGCTCGGCATAGCCGGCGTTGTAATCACCGACCTGATTCTGGTCGATGCTACTGCTTGCAGTGTCCTGCACCGCCATCGCGTCGTTACCCTGGCCGAACTGCTGCTCGGTTGCGGTGCTGAACGGGGCCTGGGTCTGCTTCACATTGGCGATGTTGGCATCACCGAATTGTCTCTGGGTCGAGACACTGTCGTCGGCCATGGCCTGGGCACTGACAATGACCAGGATGGCGGCGGTGAGGGGCGTCAGTTTGAACATGATGAAACCTCCGGGTAGTGCAGTGCTTTAGCGATATTGTTTGACCGAAACGCTCATGCCATTACCCGACTGGGTGACGGCGCTGGAAAGCCCCGTGCCGGCCTGGTCGATGGTGGCGTCGTTGTTGTTGCCGTTCTGGGAGATCTGCGCGCGGTTGTGGCTGCCGGTCTGGGTGATGCCGGCGTTATTGCCCGAACCTTGCTGGGTGATCAGGGCCATCAGGTCGTTACCTTGCTGAAGAATGAACGCCTCCTGATTACTGCCCGACTGGACGATGCTGCCGAGCAGCGACTGGCCGTTCTGTTGCAGCAGCGCAACGTTGGCCTGGCCGTTCTGGTCGATCAGCGCCTGCTGGCCAACCGGCGGTGGCAGCTCGCCGAGGTCGGTGGCGGGGGCCAGGTCGTCGTTGTCCATCAGGTCGTCTGCGCGCGCACCAGCGCCACTGCAGAGCAGAAGCAGGCAGAGCAGGGTGGCGGTCGACGTTTTCATGGCGTTGTCCTGTGAGAAGAGGCTGGCCCCGTCAACTCGAGGAGTTGACGGGGCGAGGGCTCAGTTCGCCGTCACCGACACCGTACGCACGGTGCCCTGGGACGAGGTGATGGTGGCTGTCGGGTTCGCCGACGGGATCACCGTGGTGCTGTTGCTGACCGTCAACCGCCAGCGACCGGTCACCGGCACCGTGGTGGTACCCAGGGTCACCAGCCCCGTCGGGGTGCTGACCTGGACGGTGATGGTGTTGCCGGTGATCACCGAGCTGGTGCCGGCAAAGTCCCAGGTGAAGCGGTTGTTGGAGCGTGCCGACACCGTGGCCGTGGTCACTGTGAAGTTCTCCGCCGCAGGCCGTGGCGAGACTTGCACGGTGACCGTCGCCGGGGCCGCTGAGACAGCACCGAAGCTATCCCGCACGGTGTAGGTGAAGGTCGTGGTGAAAGCCGTGGTCACGGTGGCCGGTGGGGTGTAGGTCAGTACCGTGCCGTTACTGGTGACACTGCCGCGAGTCGCTGGTGGTTGGGTGAAGCCGGCGATTGCCAGCGGCAGGTTGCCTTCCGGATCGGTATCGTTGGCCAGCACGTTGATCGGCACTGCCACGCCCAGGGTGGCGATGGCGTCGTTCACCGCCACCGGTGCCTGGTTAGGCGCAACGGTGATGGTCACGGTCGCCGGAGCGGTCGAGGCCAGGCCTTTGATGTCTTGGGCCTTGTAGGTGAAGGTGGTGGTCAGCGGGGCATTGACCACCGCAGGGGGGGTGTAGACCACTGCAGTTGCGCCGCTCAATGCCACGGTGCCCTGGCCCGCAGCCGGTTGGGTCAACGCTGTGATGCTCAGCGGCACGTTGCCGTCGGGGTCACTGTCGTTGGTCAGCAGGTTGAGGGTGATGGGTACGCCGAAGCTGGTGCTGCCACTGTCGGCGACGGCCAGCGGAGGCTGGTTTTCGCCGGCGTTCGGCGCGCTGCCGACCACCACGACTGGCTCGGTGTCACTGCCGCCGGCCGCGGATTTTACCGTCACCGCGGCGGGCGGCTGAGTCAGGTCGGCAATGGTGATTTTCTGCAGGGTGCCTGATTTCGACAGGCGTCCGTAGCCTTGCGCGACCATGTCCGGAATGGCCACTTCATCGGTGGAGGTGGCCTCGATCAGCAGGCTGTGGTTAGACCAGTTGTAGCGTGCGGTCTGGATTTTCACCACGTCGGTGAGCTTGCTCGATACGGCTGTCGGCCGGGTAGTGCCTGCCGGGTTGGAGGCGGTGACCACTATGACCGGAGGCACCGGCCCAATGGCCTGGCGTTGACCGAAGAATAGCCCGGTGTTGTCCCCAAGCAGGCTGGTCTGGCAGGGCGACAGCGGTGGTCCAGGAACCAGCGCCACGCTTTCTCGGAAGCACAGGGACGAACCGTTGCCGGCCTTGGCGAACACTTCGACGCGCACGTTGCTGCTGCCACCTGAGGTGGTGCGCCGGTAAGTCGCGCGGTCCAACTCGACCGGAGTTTGCGCACGAGCGTCAAGTACCTTGCCTGCCACGGTGAAGAGGTTGGTCTGGATGGTGCCCGCAGGCCCCGTGACCCGCAGGAAGTTGGTGTCGTTCGGGCTGCCGGTGACTTGCTCGGTTAGGTTCGGGTCGCCGACGAAGGTTTCCACGCCACCAGTGTCCGGGTTCACCTCGGTATAGGGGCCGTTGATGCTGCGCAGGAATGGGCCTATGGCGCCATTCACCGCACCGGTGAAATTGCCCGGTGCGCCGATGCCGATGTCGCGGGTGATGTTGATCGCACGACGGCCAGGCGCCGTCACGTTGACCGTTTCCACACCGTAAGGGTGGGTGATGGTGTAGACACCCGCCGTGGGAATGTTCACCCGGATGCGAATCCGAGCAAAGCTTTGCTGGTCGCCATCTATGGGGTTCTCTGAAGCGAATGCCGCTTCGATCCCGGCCACGTAGGCGTCTACGCCATAGCCGGCGCCGTTATCGGGGATTGCGGTTTCGGCGAGAAACCAGAAGGCTTCCGGTGGCCAGTTGTCCGGGAACACCATGGGTTGGGTGTCATCGTAAATACCCGGTTCCGGCAGCAGGGTGCACATGTAGGCCGGCGGTACCGAGGCCGGCACTCGCGAGCTGGCGGCCCGGGACTGGCACAGTTCCATCGAGAGTTGATTGTTGTCCTGGTACCACATGGGGAATTTCCCCGTGGCAAAGGTATAAGGGCCCGGGTCGACGGCGGCGAGTTGCGCGAACGCGCTGCCGGACAGCGATAGAGTCAGTCCCAGGGCGTTGAGCGCCAGGCGTGGCCAATTGTTCATGATGCCTCCTGATGAGGATCTGGGCATGTGAGCGTTCATTGCACGATGACCACTTCTTCGGTGTCGCTGCCGCCATTGGATGACGTCACACGAACCCGGGACGGTGGAATCGGCGAGATACCGGTGGCCAGGGTTTTCACCGCGCCTTCGCCGCTGAGGGCGCCGATGGCGGCACCACTGCCTGACGTTGCCGTGAGCACTGGCGGCGAGGTTTCATCGCTGGTGGAGGCTACGAGGGTCAGTTGCCCGGAACTCAGGCTGTACTCGGCCCGCTGGATCACCACCAGGTCGGTCAGAGCCATGGGCAGGGTGGTCGGCGTGCTGCTGGGAATGGCCAGGTGGTTGTCGGCGGTCACTTGCAAGGTGGTCGGCAAGGTCGGGTTGGCCGACGACTGCGCGTACCAGTTGCCGGTGGTGTCGGCTTCACTCAGGTTCAGGACCGGGGTGCTGCTGGAGAGGGTCACGCTCGCCGGTGGCGGTGGCGCCATTACGAACACGTCCTGCTGGGCCACCGGCGCGCTTTCACCGGCGGTGCGTGAGTAGGTACTCCGCTGGGCGATCATGGGTGTTGGGCGAACCAAGGTCGACAATTTGCCCGAGATCGAAAACAGCGTTGTACGAAGGTCCAGGCCGTTAGGGCCTTCGATGCGCACGAAGTTGGTGTTGAACGGGCTGCCGGTTACGGCTTCGGTAAGGTTGGGGTCGCCGACGAACTGTTCGGCGCTGCCGGTCAGCGGGTTGGTCTCGGAGTAGGGGCCGTTGACGCTGCGCAGAAAAGGCCCGACATCGCCCTTGAGGGCGCCGTCGTAGGTTTTTGGCGAGCCGATGCCGATGTCCCGGGTCATGTTGATCGCACGCCGCCCGGGGGTGTCGATGTTGAACACATCGACGCCATAGGGGTGGGTGATCACGTAGGTGCCGGCGAGGGGCACGTCGACGCGAATCCGCACCCGGGCAAAGCTGACCTGGTCGCCTTCCATCGGGTCTCCGGCAGCGAAGGCCGCTTCAATGGCCGTGCCAAATGACAGGTTAATCCCCCGTGCGGCGTCGACGATTGCCGTGTCGGCGGTAAACCAGAAGGCTTCGTCCGGGAAGTTGCTGGGGAAGACGATGGGCTGCGCATCGTCAAACACACCGGGGGTGGGCAGCAGGCTACACATGTAGGTCGGCGCGCCCGGCGCGCCGGGAACCCGCGAACTTACCGCCTTGGACAGGCACAGGTCGAGGGTTCGACCGTGCGTGTCCTGATACCAGGCGGCGAAGCCACCGTTGCCAGGTAGATAGGGTCCGGGATCGACTGCAAACAGCGCCGCCTGGGCGACGCCTTGAGCCAGAGCACTGACGACCAGGGCGGCCGCAGTTTTGGACAGTAAAGGGTGCATGAGTATTCCCTCTATTGGAGACCTGTCCCCTGGGGATGGGTCAGTTGAGAGGGGTTTCGGCAACTTCCGTACCAGAAAGCGAAAATGCCCCGCATAGGCCCGGCGCACGGGCGTGCAGGTGAGAGAGGGCGGCGTCTTGCGCAAAATCCCATCGGGCCCCAGCCCCCAGAGTTGGGGGTAGATGGGGGCGGCGGGGAATGGGGGGCAGCCACCCCCAGGATCGGGCAAAGATTGGCGGGTGGGCTATAACCCTATAGGGGAATTCGTGCGGAACGCTATCCATGGCCAGGTCGACTCAAACACTCGCGTCCCACCAGGGCGATGTTCGCCTGGGCTCGCGCAAACAGCCGTTCAACCTGCTGCGCTGGTTTTCGCTGATCAGCATGGCTGTGATCGGCACGGTGGCGATCGCCCTGGGGGCAGTGTCGACACGCTTCGTGATTACCGAAAGCGTCCAGCGTGACGCCTTGCTGACTTCGCAGTTCATCCAGGCAATCGCTTCTGCCGAAGTGCGCCACGTGTCCATCCCGCATGTGCGGACCATGGGCGAGCTGCTTGACCCGCGTCAGGATCGCAACTTTTCCGACGTCGACCCTCTGGCCCGGGCCAAAGCCCGCGGCGAATTCCTCGACCATATCGAGCACTTGCCGGACGTGATTCTGGCCAACATCTATGCCCCCGACCGCACGGTGATCTGGTCGACCAACCCGTCCCTGATGGGCACCTCCATCCACACCGACGATGACCTGGACCAGGCTTTCAATTCCAGAATTCCCGTGTCCGCCAGTTATCACGAAGTGGACAAGAGCCGCACGGAGCAGAAGTTCGTCACTCCCCCGGAATACATTTTTATCGAGAACTACATTCCATTGTTCGATGCCGACGGCGACAAGGTCACGGCGATGGTCGAGATCTACAAGGAGCCCAAGGATCTGATTGATCGCATGCAGCGTGGCCTGTTGCTGATCTGGCTGGCCACGGCCCTGGGCGGTGGGCTGATTTACCTGGGGCTTTACTGGATCGTGCGGCGCGCGGCGAATCTGCTGGCGACCCAGCAGAAGCAATTGATCACCAATGAAACCTTTGTGGCCCTTGGCGAGATGTCCTCGGCGGTTGCCCACAGTTTGCGCAACCCGCTGGCGACCATACGTTCCAGCGCCGAGCTGGCCCTGGAGTTCGACACTGGCGCGGCGCACAAGAACATCAACGACATCATCGGCCAGGTCGACCGCATGTCGAAGTGGGTGCGCGAGTTGCTGCAATCCTTGCGCCCGCTGAGCGAAGAAGCGGAACCGGTGAACCTGGTAGCGGCGTTGCACGACAGCCTGACGGCGTTCGAGCAGCAGATCGCCAAGGGCGAGATCAATGTCGTGTTCGAGCCCACACAGACGCCGATGGTGCGCAGTCAGCAGGTGCAACTCAACCAGATACTTAACAGCCTCGTCTCCAATGCCCTGGAAGCCATGGACAAGGGGGGCACCCTGACCGTGCGGCTGGATCCCGGTGATGCCCGCAGCGTCAGCGTGGTGATCAGCGACACTGGCAAGGGCATGAACGCCGAACAACGCACCATGGCCTTCCGCCCGTTTTTCACCACCAAGCAGGGCGGGCTTGGCGTCGGGCTGGTGTTGGTCAAGCGGATAATGGAGCGTTTTGGCGGCTCGGTGCAGCTGGAAAGTCGCGAAGGCGAGGGCACTAGCGTGCGCCTGTGGTTCAAGCTGATTCCCTGAACCTGGGGATGAACTTTCCCCGCTAGCGGGTGCCATTCCCCAGTCACTTCGGTCAGTCATGGCACATTGATGTTGTTAAGCCATTGTATTGAATGGCGTTAGTTCTTTTGTATTAATCTGTTACAAATATGGCGAGCTCCTTGCAATTCCACCAGTACCCCTTCTGACTGTGAGGCGGCTGGTGATGAACAGGCAATCGACGTACCCCTTCAAACGAACCTGCAAGTGGTTTACGCCCGTGGGCATCCTCCTGATGACCCTGGGTGCATCTTCCTTGCGTGCCAGCCCGATCGACGACGAGCGACAGCCCGAACCCTCGGACCCTTCGGCGTATTACGACGAACCCGAGGACAGGGCCGGCGCCTTGAATGCGATCCTCACCATGCCGGAGGCCAACGAAGATTCCTTCGATTTGCCCGATGGCGTTAAAGGCAGCCGCGACACGCCGCGTCAGGAAAACATCCTGCCGCCGACGGTGCAGACCAGTTTCAACTACCCCACGAATGGTAAGCCCAGCCCACTGTTTGGCGCCCAGCCATTTACCCAGCAACTGTTGTTGTTCGAAGAATTCGGCCCGGAAAAGCTCGACCCGACCACACCGGCGGCGCCCCTGCCGTTTCCGCCCGTGGCTATCGGCCCGGCGCCGCAACAGGACCCCGCCAGTGCAGCGCGCAGTGCGCCTCCGAGCGCCGCGCTCGATGCTTTCCTGCGTCAACCGGGGCTGACACCGTTCCCCAGTCAGTTCGCCAACGTCGTGGACCGCAACCCCTGGCAGGCGCAGATCGAATATTTCCTCAACCGGCATATCGGCTCGTCGGCGGAAGGGCGCCCGCCTGGAAAGGGCTGGTCCCACCAGCGCTGGAACGAGTTCTACCCGCAACTGGCCTACAAGACCGTGCAGACCGGTGCCCGGGTCAATGGCGGGCTGCGTGACAGCCGGCAGATGCATGGTTATGCGCTGGGCGAGTTCGGCCCCGGTGGGCTCTACCACAACGTGGCCGGCGTACCGGCCACCGACGGCACCGCCAAGGGCGTCGACCCGCGCTTTCACCCGAACATGCCGGTGCAGAACCACAATTCGATCTGGACCTTCGACGGCACCCTGCCGCCCAAGTTGTTGATGGTTCGCTACGGCCAGCCCGTCCTGATGAGGCACTACAACGGCCTGCCCATCGACCCGGCGGCCAACATGGGCTTCGGCCTGCACACCATCAGCACCCACGAACACAACGGCCACGCGCCAGCGGAAAGCGATGGCTATGCCAATGCATTCTTCTTCCCCGGCCAGTACTACGACTATCGCTGGCCGATCCAGTTGGCCGGCTATGACAGCATCAACACCGACGCCCAGGATCCGCGCGCGGCGTTCCCCTGCTCGCCGGGCGAGACCCTCTGGACCAACGACCTGGCCCCCAGCCGCAAGACCTGCGACCACGGTACGATCAAGATCCGTGGCGACTGGCGCGAAACCATGAGTACCCACTGGTTTCACGACCACATGCTCGATTTCACCGCGCAGAACGTCTACAAGGGCAACGCGGCGATGATGAACTACTACAGCGCCCTGGACCGCGGCAACGAGTCGGTCAACGACGGCGTCAACCTGCGCTTGCCCAGCGGCAGCGCCTTGCCGTGGGGCAATCGCGACTACGACGTCAACCTGGTGATCGCCGACAAGGCCTGGGATCAGTCCGGCCAGTTGTGGTTCAACCCGTTCAACACCGACGGCTTCCTTGGCGACCAGATCCTGGTCAACTGGCAGTGGAAACCCACCCTCGATGTACGCGCCCGCAGCTATCGCTTGCGCGTCCTCAACGGCTCGGTGTCGCGTTACTTCAAGCTGGCCATCGTGCGCGAAATCAAGGGCAGCAGCGGCGAGTTCCAGGGGCCGAAAAACTCCGGGGTGTCCTACAGCCGGGTGCCGTTCCACATGATTGCCAACGACGGCAACATCATGGAGCACAGCGTGCCCTTTGACGGCAGCATGGACCTGGATGCCGACGGCGATAAACAGAACCACAATGCGATCCTGCCGACCCAGGGCATCGCCGAGCGTTTCGATATCATCGTCAACTTCGCGAAAAACGGCATCAAGCCGGGGGACAAGCTGTTCGTGGTCAACCTGCTGGCCCACGACGACGGCAAGGGGCCGAATGAGCCAATCCCCCTTGGCGATGTGCTGTCGGAAAAATACCTGGCGGTGCTCAAACAATCGAGCAAGGGGCCGCAGTGGGACAAGGGTGACCCGGGCGTCGGCAAAATCCTCCAGTTTAACGTCAAGGCCTACACCGGCCAGGACCTGGCCATGGACCCGGCAGCCTACGAGCCGGCCAAGCCGGGCAAGGCGGAAGGTTTGGTGATGATTCCGCTGAAGATCCATCGTGACAACGCCGCCGACAAGGTACTGCTGGCCCAGGCCCGTCACCGCACCTTCACCTACGGCCGCTCGGACGGCACTGATGCCGCGCCCTGGACGGTCAAGACCGATGGCGGTTTCGGCTTCCACATGGACCCGCGGCGCCTGAATACCTCGATCCAGCTTAAAACCGGGCCTACCGACGCTGGAGTCAGCGGTTTCGGCACTCTGGAAGTGTGGAATATCAAGGCCGGCGGCAAGGGCTGGAGCCACCCGGTGCACGTGCACTTCGAGGAAGGGATCATTCTCAGTCGCGGTGGCAAGGCGCCTCCTGAATGGGAAAAATGGGCGCGCAAGGACGTGTACCGTATCGGCTCGGAGAACGACGGCCTGGACAGCGTGGAATTTGCGATCAACTTTCGTGAGTTCGGCGGCACCTACATGGAGCATTGTCACAACACCCAGCACGAAGACAACTCCATGCTGCTGCGCTGGGACCTGGAAAAACCCGGGCAATTGCAGCTGATGCCGACGCCACTGCCAAGCTGGGACGGAGTGCGTTATGTCAACTCCGCCGCACTGCCAACCTTCCGCACCGGCGACGGTTTCGGCCCGCAAGTGACGGTGAAAAAATGAACCGCCTACCGGTCGACCGGCCACTGTACACGCCGCGCTCCCGGGCCCTGGGCATGCACCTGGTGCTGCTGCTGGTGACCTGCGTGCTGGCCAGCCGGTTGCTGCTGGCACACGAGGCGGCGTCCGCGACGAATGGCTCGGTGACGCCCTGGGGCGGCGATTATTTCCCCAACACCCTGCTGACCAACCAGGACGGTCAGCAGGTGCATTTCTTCGACGACCTGATCAAGGGCAAGGTGGTGGTGATCAACTTCATTTTCACCTCTTGCAGCGATTCCTGCCCGCTGGAAACCGCGCGCCTGCGCCAGGTCCAGACGCTGTTGGGGGATCGGGTCGGCAAGGACATCTTCTTCTATTCGATCAGCATCGATCCGCTAAGCGACACACCCGCCGTACTCAAGGCCTACGCGCAACGCTTCAGGGTCGGGCCGGGCTGGCAATTTCTGACCGGTGAATTCGACGATGTCACCGAGCTTCGGCACAAGCTCGGGCTGTTCATCGAAGGCGTCGACAACGGCCGCAACAAGGACCACAACCTGAGCCTGATCGTCGGCAACCAGGAAACCGGCCGCTGGATGAAGGCCTCGCCCTTTGAAAATCCGTGGATCCTCGCCGATCAACTGGCCAATACCTTGCAGAACTGGAAGCAGCCGAGCATTGAACAAAGTTATGCCGACGCGCCGCAGATCCGCCCGCCGAGCACCGGCGAAGAACTGTTTCGCACCCGCTGTGCTTCGTGTCACAGCCTTGGCCCGCAGGATGGCCAGGGCATTGGCATGCGCAGCATCGGGCCGGACCTGATCGGCGTGACCCGCCAGCGCGACCCGGCCTGGCTGAGTCGCTGGATTCGTGAGCCGGACCGGATGCTGGCGGAGGGAGACCCGATCGCCACAGCGCTGTTCGAACGCTTCGAAAAAATCCCGATGCCCAACCTGCGGCTGGATGAAAACTCGGCCCAGGCGGTGATTGATTTTCTAACGCAAGAGACCGAACGCCAGCAGGCGCTGGCGGCACAAACACAATAGCGGCGATTTACCATCATTGGGCCGTCGGAGGCAATGATTGCCACCTACACTGATTGGGAACGCGCCCCTGTAGAGCGGGATAGGCCCATGCATAGACCACAACAATTAAAAGCACCTGCGCCAACTTTGGCCGCAATGCGTGAGGGCTGGCCTGGTCAGTTCAATCTGCTGCGTTGGTTTTCCGTGGGCAGCTTCGTCATCATCGCCGCCGTGGCCCTGGGCCTGGGTTATATCTCCACGCGTTTTGTGGTCGAGGAGAGCATCGAGCGTGACTCCATGCTGACTGCGCAATTCATCCAGGCCATCGGTGACGCTGAAATCCGCCATGCCTCGATCAATCCGCGCCGGACCATGGGCGAGATGCTTGACCCGCGTGATGACAACGCTTATCCAGATGTTCCCCCCGAGAAGCGCGCTGCGGCTCGCATCGAATTTCTCGACCACGTGGAGCACCTGCCGGACATCCTGCTGGCCCACGTCTTTGCGCTGGATCGCACGGTGGTGTGGTCGACCAACCCCGACCTGATCCGTGAGCGCATCACCGGTGACGAAGAGCTGGACGAATCCTTCATGATGAAGGAGGCGGTGTCCACCAGCTATCACGAGGTCGATGATGAGCGTCCCGAGCAGCGGTTCCTGCGCGAGCCGGCTTATCTGTTCGTCGAGAACTACATCCCGATGTTCAACGCCGACAGGAGCAAGGTCATTGCCATGGTGGAAATCTACAAGGAGCCCGTAGACCTGGTAGCGCGCATCCAGCGTGGGTTCAAGGCCATCTGGCTGGCCACTGCACTGGGCGGCGCGGCCATCTACCTGGGCTTGTTCTGGATCGTGCGGCGCGCTGCCAGGCTGCTGCAAACCCAGCAGAAACTGTTGATCGCCAACGAGACCTTCGTAGCCCTGGGGGAGATGTCGTCCGCGGTGGCGCACAGCTTGCGCAATCCCCTGGCGAACATCCGCTCCAGCGCCGAACTGGCCCAGGACATTGCCAGCCAGAGTGCACAGAAAAACATAAGCGACATCATCAGCCAGGTCGATCGCATGTCGCGCTGGGTCCGCGAATTGCTGGTGTCCTTGCGCCCGGCCAATGACGACTCCGAAGCCGTGGACCTGTTGCTCGCCGTCGAGGACACGCTGAACGCCTTTGAGCCGCTGATCCGGCGTTCGAACGTCGAGGTGCGCTTCACTGCGCGCTTGATCGAACCGGTCGTCAGTCAGCGGGTGCTCCTCACGCAAATTCTCAATAGCCTGTTTGCCAATGCCCTGGAGGCCATGCCCAAGGGCGGCGTGCTGACGATCGGCTTCGATTCGTCGCAGCCGGGGCAGGTGAGCCTGACGTTGAGCGACACCGGCAAAGGCATGACCGCGCAGCAGCAGCAAATGGTCTTCAAGCCGTTTTTCACTACCAAGCAAGGCGGTTTGGGCGTGGGCCTGGCGCTGGTCAAAAGAATAATGGAGCGTTTCGAAGGCTCGGTCGAACTGACCAGTCGGGAGCTGGAAGGAACCCGCGTATGTCTCAACTTCAAAGTGGCAACGGGAGGGGAATATGGAGCACAGCATACTGCTGGTCGAGGATGACGAACTTCTCGCCGAGAATATTCAGACCTACCTGGAGCGCAAAGACTTCGAGGTCACGGTCTGCCACTCGGCGGAAGATGCACTGGAGCAATTGCGTACGTTCGCGCCTGATGTGGTACTGACCGACAACTCGTTGCCGGGCATGAGCGGTCACGATCTGATCCAGAAGCTGCGCGTCAGCGCGCCGGATCTGAAAGTGATCATGATGACCGGCTACGGCAACGTCGAAGACGCCGTGGTGGCGATGAAAGAAGGCGCCTTCCACTACGTCACTAAACCGGTGGCTCTGCCGGAGCTCAAGCTGCTGCTGGACAAGGCCCTGGCGACTGATCGAATGGAGCGCACGCTGTCGTTTTATCAGGACCGTGAAGCACAGAAGTCCGGCGTGCAGGCGTTGATCGGCGAGTCGGCACCCATGCAATACCTCAAGGGCACCATCGCCCAACTGCTCGACGCCGAGCGGCGCATGGCCAACACCGATTTGCCGCCGGTGCTGGTGGAGGGTGAGACCGGCACTGGCAAGGAACTGGTGGCCAGGGCGCTGCATTTCGACGGGCCGCGCAGCAAGGGCCCGTTCATTGAGTTCAACTGCGCCTCGATTCCATCGAACCTGGTGGAGTCGGAGCTGTTTGGCCACGAGAAGGGCGCCTTCACCGATGCCAAGGATCGCCGGGTCGGGCTGGTCGAAGCCGCCGATGGCGGCACCTTGTTCCTCGATGAAGTGGGCGAGATGGACCTGCTGCTGCAAGCCAAGCTGCTTAAACTGCTGGAAGACCGGACCATCCGCCGGGTCGGTTCGGTGAAGGAGCGCAAGGTCGACCTGCGGGTGATCAGCGCCACCAACTGCAACCTCGAACAGATGGTGCAGCAAGGCAAGTTCCGCCGCGACCTGTTCTTCCGTCTGCGGATCATCTCGATCAAGGTGCCGCGCCTGTACGCCCGCGGCGAAGACATCCTGCTCCTGGCCCGGCATTTCCTGGCGGCCCACGGCAAGCGCTATGGCAAGCCGAACCTGCATTTCAGCGACCAGGCCGAGGAACTGCTGCTCAGCTACAGCTGGCCGGGCAACGTGCGCGAGCTGCGCAACATGCTCGAACAGACCGTGCTGCTGGCCCAGAGTGACACCATCGCGGCTCATCAGTTGAATGTGTGCCTGAGCCTGGTGGACGATCCACCGATCCTCCAGGAAGCGCAACACCACGAGCCGCGGCCGGTCTACAACGGCACCGAGTCGATGAACCTGCCTGAGGTCGAGCGTGACATGGTGCGCAAGATGCTCGACAAGACCGACTGGAACGTGACCAAGTCAGCGCGCCTGCTGGGCTTGAGCCGCGACATGCTGCGCTACCGGATCGAAAAGCTCGGCCTCTCGCGTCCGGACAAGCGCCAGTGGTAGCCGGGCTACAACGCCGGGCCCTGGCGACTCAGGCAGGCCAGCAGGCACGTGGGGTCGAGGACTTCTTCGTTGACGTACACCCCGCGCTGGGGGTCATAGGAGCGGATGAACACCCGTACGCTGGCGTCCGCGATGGTCGGCAGGCGGGAGTCGGTAAACTCGTGCTGGCTGGCTATCGGGATGAAGTCCTGCGGCGAGGTCGAGATGTATGACCCCGGCGGCACGGTGCTGATGGACGGAGGCGAGGGGTGGGCGAAGGGCTGGTCCGTGCCGTAGTAGCTAAACTCGCTGTTGTAGGTCTGCGTCTGCATCGGACTGTCATCGGCCTGGGCGCCGTTGGCACCGAGCAGGCATACAGCGAGCGACAGCATCAGCTTGATGTTTTGCATGGCATCACCTGGTTTTTCGGTGTTTCCCCAAGGTCGTTAACTATAGACCTTCCGCAGAGGCTGCACGTTCAACGCCAGGAGATCCCCCTCGCAGGGGTGACCTCTGCTCGCGCTGAGGCCATTGAAGTCAGCGAGTCTGCCCCTTACAAGAATCCAACAATCTCCCAATGGGTTTTCCTGCACCTCTCACCTAGACTCCTTCCCCGGTCAATCAAGACCGGATCTCTGGAGCCTGCAATGGAAATGCCGACCAAGGAAACAGCCATCGCCAGCAACCGCGAGGCCTGGAACGACTCCGCCCGCCATCATCGGGACAACCCTGAATGGCCGGCGCTGCTCAGTGCTGTAGAACGCAGTGAATTCAGCTGCCTTGACACCACCTTGCACACGCTGCTGGAGCAAGTCGGCGTCGCAGGAAAAGACCTCGCGCAAGTGGGCTGCAACAACGGCCGGGAAAGCCTCTCGCTGTTTGCCCTTGGTGCCCGTAGCGTGGTGGGTATCGATCAATCCGCCGCGTTCCTTGATCAGGCGCGGGAACTGGGGGCGCGCTCGCCCCATCCTGCGCAGTTCATCGAAGCCGACATCCATAACCTCCCAAGCGATCTCCACAACCGTTTCGATGTGGCGCTGGTCACCATTGGCGTATTGAACTGGATGCCGGACATTGGCGAGTTCTTCCGCCATGTGGCCCGCATCCTTAAAACCGGTGGCGCGCTGGTGATCTACGAAACCCACCCGTTTCTGGAGATGTTCGACCCCGAGGCGAGCGATCCTTACCGCCTGGACAGCTCGTACTTTCGCAGCGAACCATTCGTGCAAACCCAACCGATTGTCTATGCCGGCAAGGTCGAGCAGCAGTCCGCAGCGTCATACTGGTTCGTCCATACCCTGGGCGACATCTTTACCGGTGCCCTGGATGCAGGTTTGGCGATCAGCCATTTCAAGGAGTACCCGCACTCCAATCGCGAAGAACTGTACGACCGCTATGAGCAGCAGAGCGCCCAGTTGCCGATGTGTTTCACCTGGGTGGCGGTGAAAACCTGATTGAGAAAGGTGGGGCAATCCGTATCCTGTGCAGCCTGCATAGTGCTTGTCTGATCAGGAGTGAAAATGAACAACGCCGCTGGAATAACGGTTGCCTTGTTGATTAGTGGTGCATTGTTCACCGCACAGGCCAAAGGGGCGGGTGATGTCGAGGCAGGGCAGAAGCTGTTTGGCCGTATCTGCGGCGGCTGCCATCAGGTCGGAGAGTCCGCCCGGGCGTCTTTCGGCCCGCAGCTCAATCAGATTTTCGGTCGGATGTCCGGCAGCACCACGGATTACCAGTATTCCGATGCGATGAAATCAGCCGGTATCACCTGGACCACGCAAACGCTCACCGCGTACCTGGAAGCGCCGAAAAAGGTGGTGCCCGGGACCCGAATGATCTTCTGGGGGCTCAGCGATCCCGAGAAAGTCGCGGATGTGCTGGCCTACCTGCAGACGTTCCAGGACGGCCAATGAGCAGACAGAAAAAACCCGGCTGCTGAGGCCGGGTTTTTTTCGGGTGCTGCCGTTAACACTTCACTCATGCGTTGCGACTCTCGATCAGGCGATCGGAGCCACCTTCGGCTACACGACGTTCCAGCAGACGATCGGAGCCGCCTTCGGCTACACGACGTTCCAGCAGGCGATCGGAGCCACCTTCGGCTACACGACGTTCCAGCAGGCGATCGGAGCCGCCTTCGGCTACACGGCTTTCAATCAGGCGATCCGACCCGCCTTCAGCGACGACGGGCTGGGCGGAAGTGGCGGCGAAAGCGTTAACTGCAAAAACCGAGAAGGCGATGCTGAGAAGGACCTGGCGTTTCATGATGGTGTGCTCCGGGGTGTTATTGGTTGGTATGGAGCTGATGTTACGCCGGAGATTTTTTATGAGAACTTCATTGAGTTGATGGTGACTATCGACGCCAGCAATGGCTGCCAATCGCCTATCACTGGGCAGTGATACACAGATCGCCCGTCGCCCGGATCAGTCCCTGGCCATGCAGAGCGTCCTTGATCAGTCCGGACCGGGCGGTGGCCAGCCACAAGGGGCAGTTGGGGTCGGTACGATAGCGGGCGAACTTGGCGTACTCGGTCAACAGGCGGGCTTGCAGCTGATCCAGGCGCGGCCGAACCTGCGTGGAAAGGTCTGGCCTTGGCGTATCGGGTGCCTTGCCAGCCGCCTGCCACTGGGCAAGCAAACCGTACTGCACCAGCTTGCTGGCTTCAATCTGCGCCGCAACCAACTCGGCGACCTCGTCCGGGTCGAGTTTGCGTTCCAGCGCCTGTTTCCTGGCATTGGCAATGACTTGCGCTTCCCGCGCACTGTCTTGCGTCGGCTGGCGCGTATCCCATTTACTCAGCGCTACCTGATCGGCGATGCTCAGCCGCTCATACATCGTCACCAGCAATGGTCGCAAACTGTCGGGCGCCGGGGCGGGCACAGCTGCCTGCGCTCCACACATGAACAAACCGAGTATCGCAGCAGGCAACAGCTTTGGCAGGAACGGGCACAAGCGCATTGGCAAAAACCTCATGGGTACAAAGTTCACTACTCACTGAGTATGTAACACAGGTGTGCCGGTGGTCATAAGTGTCAAATTGCCTGGTTTGCCCACAAAAAAGCCCGGCTGCTGAGGCCGGGCTTTCGGTGAGTGTTGATCCAGAGCGATTCTTCATGCGGCGCGGGACTCGATCAAGCGGTCAGAGCCACCCTCGGCTACACGGCGTTCCAGCAGACGATCAGAACCACCTTCGGCTACACGGCGTTCCAGCAGACGATCGGAACCACCTTCGGCTACACGGCGTTCCAGCAGACGATCAGAACCACCTTCGGCTACACGGCGTTCCAGCAGACGATCGGAGCCACCTTCGGCTACACGGCGCTCCAGCAGACGATCGGAGCCACCCTCAGCCACACGGCTTTCAATCAGGCGATCCGAGCCGCCTTCAGCAACGACGGGCTGAGCGGAAGTGGCTGCAAAAGCGTTAACTGCAAAAACCGAAAAGGCGAAGCTGAGAAGGATTTGGCGTTTCATGATGGTGTGCTCCGGGGTGTTATTGGTTGGTATGGATGCGATGTTACGCCCCAGGATTTTTATGAGAACTTCATTGAGTTGATGGTGACTATCGACGCCACCGATGGAGCAAACGTATGCTTCCGGGCTGCCTGATCCAAATGGCGACAGGGACCTGGTCGCCACTGAGTGGCAGTCGTTGAAACGCAAGGTGTGGTCGCACAGGGCAAACGCGCAGCCTTTGGTTCCCTTGTCCCCGACCCTGGGGCTATCCTTGAGTACTCACCCTGCGCAGTCGAGACGGACCTCCCTTTCATGTCAACCCAGCCCCTTTGGAAAACCTACCTGCTGTTCCTCGCGCCCATGGTGCTGTCCAATTTCCTGCAGTCCATGTCGGGCACCATCAACAGCATCTACATCGGCCAGATGCTGGGCACTCAGGCGCTCGCGGCGGTCTCCGGCATGTTCCCTATCGTGTTTTTCTTCATTGCGCTGGTAATCGGGCTCGGTGCGGGGGCCGGGGTGCTGATCGGTCAGGCTTGGGGGGCGCGCGAGGCGCACATGGTCAAGGCCATTGCCGGTACGACGTCACTGCTGGGGGCGATGATCGGCCTGACAGCCGCAGTGCTGGGCAGTGTATTTGCGCGTTCGGCGCTGCAAGGGCTGGGCACGCCCGCGGACGTGCTGGACGACGCCGTTGCCTATGCCCACGTGATGATGTGGATCATGCCGTCGTTGCTGGTGTACGTGCTGTTTACCCAATTGCTGCGCGGTGTCAGCGATACGATGTCGCCTCTGGTGGCATTGCTGGTATCCACCTGCATTGGCCTGGCGCTGACGCCGGCCTTGATTCGAGGCTGGCTGGGGTTCCCGCCATTGGGGATTCAGAGCGCAGCGTATGCCGGACTGGCGGGTAACCTGGCGGCAATGGGATGGCTGGCGTGGCGCTTGATCGCCAGGCGCCACCCGCTGGCACCCGACCGGGAAATGTTCGCGGCGATGCGCCTGGACCGGGTGATCCTCGGCAAAGTGCTGCGTATCGGCTTGCCGACCGGCTTGCAGATGGTGGTGCTATCGTTGTCGGAACTGGTGATCCTGGCGCTGGTGAACCAGCACGGCTCCCAGGCGACGGCGGCATATGGTGCGGTGACGCAGATCGTCAATTACGTGCAGTTTCCGGCGCTGTCGATCGCCATCACCGCCTCGATTCTCGGCGCCCAGGCGATCGGCGCCGGGCGCCTGGAACGCATGGGGCCGATCCTGCGCACAGGGCTGTGGATCAACGTAGGCCTGACCGGTGGCCTGGTGTTGCTGGGTTACCTGTTGTCGCACTGGTTGCTGGGACTGTTCCTCACGGACGACTCGACCCAGGCGATGGCCGAACACCTGCTGCACATCATGCTCTGGAGCCTGTTGATCTTCGGCTTCCAGGCGATCATCGGCGGCATCATGCGCGCCAGCGGCACGGTGCTGGTGCCGATGGCGATCTCGATCGTCTGCGTGCTGCTGGTGCAATTGCCCGTGGCCTATGCGCTGGATACGCAGTTTGGTTTGCAAGGGGTGTGGATGGCGTTTCCGGTGGCGTACCTGGCCATGCTGGCGCTGCAGACGGCGTATTACCGATTCGTCTGGCTGCACCGCCGGATCGAGCGGCTGGTTTAGAAATACATGACGCGGTGACGTGCGTTCGGCGGTAGTCGCTTTAGTGAATGTCAGGGCGTCATCGCTGGCAAGCCAGGCTGGTGCAACAGTGGAACAACGCGCGTTTCTTTGCTTTAGTACATTTACCGCATTCGGCCGTGCAATCGGCAAACCTGGCCCCGACCGGAGAATCACATGACTTGCCGATTCCCGTGTTCCATTGCACTGGCGGTGACTTTGATCACGGGGGCGGTGCCTTGCACTCAAGCCGCCGAGTACACCCGCGTGAACCCTGCTGCGAGCAAGATCAGCTTCACCTTCAACCAGATGGGCTCCGAGGTCTACGGAACGTTCGGCAGGTTCGAAGCCAGCTTCGAGTTCGACACCGCCAACCCCACGGCAGCCCGTACCCGACTGGTCATCGACATGGCGAGCATCGACGCCGGCAGCAGCGACGCCAACCTCGAACTGCAGAAACCCGCCTGGTTCAACACCCCGGAATTTCCCCAGGGCGTGTTCGAATCGACCCGGGTCACGGACCTGGGCAACAACCGCTATGCCGTGATCGGCAATCTTACAATCAGGGGCCTGACCCGAGAGGTGCAGGTCCAGGTCGAATTGAAACCGGAAAGTGGCATCGGCCTGTTCAATGGCGAGTTCGTTCTGGACCGCGACCTGTTCCGGATCGGCGAAGGGGAGTGGGCTGACACCGTCGTTTCCAAGGACATCGACATCAAGTTTCGGGTCGTGGCGCCCGAACACTGAGAGCCTGCCTGGAATCTGGCTGATAACGGCACTCAGGCTCACGTGTTGCCCATCGCTGCGCGGGGTGCGCCTGCGTCAGGTCCGATACCGCAACCGAGCAGGCACTGGCCGGCCTCGGCAGGCGATACGCTGCGGGTCCTTCGAACCCGGTGCGCGCAAGGCCTGGCACACCCATCCGCTGGGACAGAAGTTGATTGTCATTGCGGGTAGTGGCTGGGTACAGGAGGCCGGCAAACCGGCAAACCGGCGCAATCGATCAAACCCGGCGACACGGTGTGGATTGCTCCCTATGTGAAGCATTGGCATGTGGCAACGGCGGAAACGTCCATGTCGCACATTGCCATTGCTGAGGCGCAGGATGGCAAGGTGGTGGAGTGGATGGAAAAGGTTGGCGAGCAGGAATATCCGCAGTTGTAGAAGCAAGATGATTCTGTGGGAGACTTATGCGTGAGGCTCATGAATTCGCCGCTTCATTCTTCTGCGGTCACCCGATGCGCACTCTGCGCGTTATCATTACACCTTCGAGCGCCACCCAGACCCAGAGCCGCACATGCCCCAGATCACCCATTTCAAAACCCCATGCCCAGAGCATCTGACCAGTCAGATCCTGCAGCTGGTGGTCGACAACCTCACTGACATCAGTATGGTCGCGATCCCGCCGAGCAACCTGCTGTACAACGTTTACCAATATGCGATCGGCTATGAAGTGCATCTGTATCTGGAGGCGTTGAATGGCACCAAGGGGGTTGCCGTGGAGTTGCTGGTGGCCACAGATGAGGACGACCCGGAGCAGGTCGTTGGTTTCCTGTTATACCTGCCGATCCAGGACGATCCCGATGCCTGTGGCGTGGCGTACATGGCGGTGCAGGCGGGTCATCGGCGGCAGGGGATCGCCCGGCGGATGGTGCGCGAGATGGTGGGGCGTTATCCCCACGCCGAACTGACGTGCGCCGTGGCCAAGGTGCCCTGGTTCGAATCGATGGGTTTCCAGGTCGTGGGCGTGCGCGGCACCCAGGTGCTCATGAACACCCGTGACCACAGCAGCGACGGGCTCATGGGATTACTGGACGTAGGGCCCATCTACAGCTCGCTGGAGGTACGGCAGATTCATACTTACCTGCTGCAAAAGCATGGCAAGCGGGCGATGGTCGATGCCGAAAAACAGCGCGACCGGCACCTGGATCAGCTCACGCACAAAGCCCACGAGTTCGTTCGCGGGCGTGGTAACGGCGCTATTTAGCCGCGGGCAGCTTGAGGTGCGCGCACAGGCCGCCGCCTTCTCGATTGGTCAGGGTCAAGGACCCGCCCAGCGCCAGCGCCAGCTGTTGGGCGATCGCCAGGCCCAGGCCGGTCCCGCCGGTGCTGCGGTTACGCGAGTTTTCCACTCGATAGAAGGGCTCCAGCACATGGGCCAGTTCTTCCTCGGCGATACCGGGGCCGCGATCCATCACCTTGATCGACAGGCTGCCATCGGCCTGTGACGCCACCTCCAGCTGCGCGGCGCCGGCGAACTTGAGGGCGTTGTCGGTCAGGTTGACCACTACCCGGCGCAGCGCATGGGGGCGGGTGTCGATCACCGCGTCGGTCTTGCCTTCCAGGGACACGTCCTTGCCCATGTCCTGATAATCGAACACCAGGCTGTCGAGGAACGAATCCAGGTGGGTACGGCAGACTTCCTCGGTGGCGCCGTGCACGCTGCGTGCATAGGCCACGCCCTCGCGCACAAGGTGCTCGATCTCGCCGAGGTCGCTCCATAGCTTGTCCTTCTCGCTGGAGTCGTCCATGAATTCCGCGCGCAGTTTCATCCGGGTGATGGGGGTTTGCAGGTCATGGGAAATCGCCGCCAGTAGTTGCATGCGTTCTTTTAGGTACGCCGCAATTCGCGCCTGCATCGCGTTGAACGCCTTGGCCGCATGGGCGACTTCGGTAGGACCTTTCTCGTCCAGGTGCACCGGTCGCGCATTGGGGTCGAGGGTTTCTACCGCTTGGGCGAGGCGGGTGAGGGGGCGGATGGCGATCCTCACGGCCAGCCAGGTGCACAGGATCAACAGCGCCAGTTGCCCCAGCAGCACCGCCGGCAACCACGGCGACAAGGGCGCCATTGCCGGACGGACGTCGATGGTCACCGGACTGCCATCGGCCAGTTTCAGGTGCACCTGGAAATGCTTTCGCGCCCCTGGAATGTCGGTGTAGGTCATTGGGTAGTCCTTGCCGATGGCTTCCTTGATCGAGCTCATCGCCATCGGCGAATCGGTCATGGGCATCCCGGCAGTTCCTTCGTCGAGCAGGTAGCCGTAGTTCGGCCGATTCAGCTGTTGCAGCCAGCTGGCCCGCTCATTGGCAGGCAGGCGGTCGAGGATCGCGATTGAGGTCGACACGTCGGTTTCCAGATTGCCGAGCATGGTGTTTTTCGCGCTTTCGTAGCGCTCGTAATACTGCACGCCGAAGGACAGCGCCTGCGCCAGGATCAGCCCTACCAGGAAAATCATTGAAAGACGCGAGGCGAGGGTGCGGGGCCAGCGCAGCGAGAAATTCATGAGGGTGCCCCGATGACTTCCACCGCCAGTGAGAACACGTAGCCCTCGCTGCGCACGGTCTTGATGTACGCCGGCTCCCGGGCATCGTCCAGCAGGCGCTGGCGCAAACGGCTGACCAGCAGATCGATGGAACGGTCGAACAGGTCGGCGTCGCGGCCCTGGGTCAGGTTCAGCAGTTGGTCGCGGTTGAGCACGCGCTGCGGATGGTCGAGGAATACCCGCAGCAAACGATACTCGGCGCCACTGAGCGCAACCATGGTGCCGTCTTCGTCCAGCAGGTGCCTGGCCGAGGTGTCCAGCCGCCAGCGCCCGAAGGCCAGCAGGCGCCCGCTTTCGGTAACCACCAGATTCGGCGGCAGCATTCGTGTGCGGCGCAGCACGGCGCTGATGCGCGCGAGCAGTTCCCGGGCGGCGAAGGGTTTGACCAGGTAATCATCGGCGCCCATTTCCAGGCCAATGATACGGTCGGTCTCGTCACTGCGGGCGGTGAGCATCAATACTGGGGTGGCCTTGTGTTTGCCGGCGCGAAGCTCACGGCACAGCAGCAGGCCATCGTCCCCCGGCATCATGATGTCCAGGACGATGAGGTCCACTGGCGTGGATTCGAGAAAGGCGCGCATTTGTCGGCCGTCGGCGACCACCGTGGTACGCAGCCCGTTCTTTTTCAGGTAATTGCCGACCAGCTCGCGAATCTCGCGGTCATCGTCAACGATGAGAATGTGATCAACGTGTTCCATGGGGCCGGGCCTCTGTAAACGGGGGATGTCGCGCAGTCTATCGAGCCTTCGCGCGCGTGACTCCTGCCCTTTGTATTGCAGTGTATCTGGCCTTAAGGCGGACACACGCAGACTCAAAAACCGTGTTTTTTCGGGTTTTTGTATCGCTGTGTATCGGGAGGCGGTTCTGATACGTAGCGATTAACCCGCGCCTGTTTCCGACACAGAGGGGATACCTGGCGAGCTTCTAATGAGCTCCATCGAGGCAACCCCAAACCGCCTCGGCTCAATACCACGATTGACCCATTGAAGCCTTGAGGAAACCGCCATGAACACCAAAGCCGTCTACGCCGCCTGCCTGTTTGCCGCGCTGAATATCTGCACCTTGTCGGCCCGCGCCGAAGCCACGGTCAAGCCTGAAACCTACACCTACGGCACGCATCTGGACATCAAGAAAGTCATCTCGATGAAACAGGACGCCACGCCGACCTGCGGAATCATCAACGCCCAGCTGACCTACCTCGATTCCCAGGGCGACACCAAGGTCCTGGACTACCGAAAATTCGCTGACAACTGCCACGACGACAACTGAGTCGCCTGTTTGCCCATTACTGATTTTACGAGGATCCGCATCATGAAAAACCTGACCCGTTATCTGACCGCAGTGGCTTTTTCCGTAGCCGGCGCGGCTGCCCATGCCAACGCTGCGGTGGAGCAGAGCAGCTGCGCTGGTAGCACCTGTTTTCAACTGACCCCGGTGGGGCACAAGGATGCAAGCCCGTTGCTGGTCGAAGACGGTTCCAGCCGCACGCCGCAGGGGCAGTTGCTGGAAACCCAGACGGCCTGAACCCAAACACCAATCCCCTGTAGGAGCGAGCTTGCTCCTACAGGGGGCATGAACCGCTCATTATTCAGGTGATCCCATGTTAATCATCGCTTTTCTGGGCGGTATCCTCACCGTCCTCAGCCCGTGCATCCTCCCGGTCGTGCCGTTTTTGTTCGCCGGCGTTGACCGCAGCCGTACCTCGATCCTGCTGACCCTCGGCGGCATGGTCCTGACCTTCGCCCTGATCTCCAGCCTGGCGGTGGTCAGCAGCGAGTGGGTGGTACAGGCCAGTAACACCGGCCGCCACGTGGCATTGATGGTGATGGCACTGTTTGCGCTGTCGCTGATTTCCGCGCGCATTGGTGAATGGCTGGCGCGGCCTTTCGTGCTGCTGGGCAATCGCCTTGATCCCGACATGCGCAAAATGTCCGGCCCGGCAGGCTCGATCATGATCGGCGTGGCCACCGGCCTGCTCTGGGCACCCTGTGCCGGACCAATTCTCGGGGTGATCCTCACTGGCGCCATGTTGCAAGGCGCGAATGCCGGCACCAGCCTGCTGCTGGTGGCTTATGGGCTGGGCAGCGCGCTGTCGCTGGGTACCCTGATCTTCGCTGGTCGTGGCCTGGTAAACCGTCTCAAAGCATCGATACCGGTCACCGGCTGGTTGCGTCGCGGTGCTGGCGTGGCAGTGCTGGCCGCTGCAGTGGTGATCGCCACCGGTGCCGACAAGACCCTGCTGGCTGGCACGTCGTCCGAAGGCATCAGCAGCGTTGAGAAGGGGGTACTGGAGACCGTGCCAAAAGTGCTGGATTACTTCGTCAGCAAGGTCAAGGCCGATACCATGGACAACGCCCAGGGCGCCATGCCATCGCTGGCCGGTGCGGTCCAATGGCTCAACTCCCCGGAACTCAGCGGCGAATCGCTGAAAGGCAAGGTGGTGCTGGTGGATTTCTGGACCTTCGACTGCATCAACTGCCAGCGCACCTTGCCGTACGTGAAGGACTGGGCGAAGAAGTATGAGAAAGATGGCCTGGTGGTGATCGGCGTGCATACGCCTGAGTACGGTTTTGAACGCATCATCGATAACGTCAGGGACCAGGTGAAGAAGCTTGGCATCACCTACCCGGTGGCCATCGACAACAACTACGCGATCTGGCGCAATTTCGACAACCAGTACTGGCCCGCGCATTACCTGGTCGATGCCAAGGGGCAGGTGCGCTACACCCACTTTGGCGAAGGCGCCTACGACGCGCAGGAGCAGATGATTCAGCAACTGCTGGAGGAGGCCAAGGCGCCCGGAGCTTGATCGAGGCCATTGCCTGACAAGCTGAACCCTGTAGGAGCTGCCGAAGGCTGCGATCTTTTGATCTTTGGCATTTGTGATCCCGCCGAAGATCAAAAGATCGCAGCCTTCGGCAGCTCCTACAGGGTGGGTCTCGCTGGCGGCCCATAGTTCAGATGATAGTCACCGCCGCTGCTGCACAGTCCCGGTCTGGCAGCGGCGCCAGGCCGCAGGCGGTGAGCCGAATTCGCGCCGAAATGCGCGACTGAAGGCGGTGTCCTTCTGGCATCCGACGTCCTCGGCACTGCGCGTCAATGAACTGTTGCTGCGGCTCGCGCTCGGCCCGCACCGCCTTGAGGCGCCGGCGGTGCGGGCCAGCAATGGGAAAACTCCGGACGATCGGACACGCCTGGCCGACGATCGGACAGGACGCCGCCGTGCTGCGGCGCGATAGTTTGCCTGCAGGGCAAAAAACCCTGTTCCCATATCAAGAATGAGAGGTTGTCATGCCTAAGTTCGTCATTGAACGGGAGATAGCAGGTGCAGGAGCACTGTTGGAGCGCAATTCATGAGCACACCCATTGATCTAACTGCCTTGAAAAACCGTCAGATGGCCGCCTGGGCCAGTGGCGACTACGCCGTGATCGGCACCACCTTGCAGATCGTCGGCGAGCAGTTGGCCGAGGCCTGCGACCTGCTGTGCGATGAGCGCGTGCTGGACGTCGCCGCCGGTAACGGCAATGCCACGCTCGCGGCCGCACGGCGCGGTTGCATCGTCACTTCCACCGACTATGTGGCCGCATTGCTGGAACGCGGCGAGGACCGCTCGCGGGCAGAGCGCCTGCAAGTCACCTTTCAGGTCGCCGATGCCGAAGCATTGCCCTTTGAAGATGCGAGTTTTGATGCGGTGCTGTCGACCTTCGGCGTGATGTTCACCCCCGATCAATCGAAAGCAGCTGCAGAGCTGGCCCGGGTGTGCCGCCCCGGAGGCCGTATCGGCCTGGCCAACTGGACGCCCGAAGGCTTCGTTGGCCAGGTGTTCAAGACCCTGGGCAAGCATATGCCACCACCACCGGGTGCGCAGCCGCCTTCGCAGTGGGGTACCGAGGCCTGGCTGCATGCGCACTTCGACGAGCGCAGTTTCCTGGTCCAGGTCAGCCGCCGGACCTTCAACTTCCGCTATCGCTCGGCGGCCCATTTCATCGACACGTTTCGCCGCTGGTACGGTCCGGTGCACAAGGCATTCGCCGCGCTGCCGCCCGATGGCGCCACGGCGCTGGAAGCAGACCTGACCGAGTTGCTCAACCGGATGAACAGGGCGGGCGAGAAATCACTGGTGGTGCCGAGCGAGTACCTGGAGGTGGTCATCACCCAGCGCTGAACCCCGGTAGGAGTTGCCGCAGGCTGCGATCTTCGATCTTGAGATATAAGGTCAGGATCAAGAGATCGCAGCCTGCGGCAGCTCCTACGTTAGCGTCATCTTTTGGCGGGTTATTTGTGCCGCGATCCATCAAACCACTCCAGCGCCGTACGCCAGATGCAAATGCCCAGGAAGTAAGCCGACATCAGCAACCACAGCCCCATCACCAGCGGGTTGATCACCGGATGGTTGACCACCAGCGACAAGCTGCACAATAACCAGATGGCCGTCACGGCAATATTGATCGGCATGAATTTACGCACGCGAAACGGGTGCAGGAACTTCATGCGGGTCACGGTCAGCAGCGCCAGGCCAATCACCGTGAGGAAGGTGATCCATGGCGAAGGCGCAATGATGTACAGGCACAGCGCCACCACGTTCCACGCAGCGGGGAAGCCCTGGAAGTAGTTGTCCTTGCTCTTCATATTGACGTTGCAAAAACAGAACAGCGAAGACACCAGGATCAGCGACACCGTTAGCAGCAGCGTGTAGTCCGGCAACGGAATGTAGCGATAGATGAACAGCGCGGGGATGAATACGTAGGTCAGGTAGTCAATGACCAGGTCGAGGATCGAACCGTCGAAGCTGGGCAGCACCGACTGCACGTTGACCTTGCGCGCCAATGCGCCATCCAGGCCATCGACGATCAGCGCGACGCCGAGCCACAGCAGGCAACTGGTCGGCTGGTTATCCAGCAGGGCGAGGGTCGCGAGGAAGGCGGTGACCACGCCGGTGGCGGTAAAACCATGGGCGCCCCATGCTTTGAGCCTGGCGATGTGTAGGGTCGATATCACGGGGGCGTTCTCCAAAATGTGAAGCAAGCCAGTCATCACCCTCGCGAGCGAGGGCGGCGGCAAACCGGTTCGGGTTGCAGGTATCGACCGAAAATCCGCGAATAAGGTTCACCGTCAGTAAATCTTAGCTGCGTCGCGGGAAAATACTTCGGCTAAATCCACGCCGCTGTTGCCCTGATGTCGGCAGCCAGACGGTGGTGGCAGATTGGCCCGCAAGGACTATCGTTTCCTGACCGAAATACTTCCATTAATAAGGACGACGTCATGAACACCAGCGACCTGCTCGAACAACTGCTCCGTGGCCAAGCCTCGCAGCAAACGGGTGCCGCTTCCCCCAAGGGAGGCATCGGCGGTGATCTTGGCGGGTTGCTGGGCGGCCTGTTGGGTGGCGGTCGCGCCGGTTCCAGCATGGGCGGCGGTGGCTTGGGCGGTTTGCTCGGTGGCCTGCTTGGCGGTGGTTCGGCCCTGGGCGGCGCGAACCAGAACCGATCCGGACGCAGTGGCGCAATGAATTACGCGGCCCTGGCCTCGCTCGGCATGATGGCCTTCCAGGCTTATCAGGCCTGGCAGCGCAATCAGGCGTCATCCGTCCCGCAGCAAGCGCCACAGACCGTGAACCTGCTGGCCGGACCGGAAGTCGAGGAACACAGCCACGCTATCTTGCGCGCGCTGATCGCAGCGGCCAAGGCCGACGGCCGGATCGACCCTGCCGAGCATGAGATGATCAGTACAGAAATCGGCCGTCACACCGACGACCCGCAACTGCAACAATGGCTGGACAACGAAGTATCCCGGCCTCTGGATGCCGCCGACGTGGCACAGTCGGCCACGGACCCTGGTATTGCTGCCGAAATGTACCTGGCCAGCGTGATGCTGGTGGACGACCAGCAGGATGTTGAGCGCGCGTATCTGGACGAACTGGCAGCCGCATTGAGCATAGATCCACAGCTGCAAGTGCATCTGGAACAGCAGGCCAAGGGCACTGCATAAGCCATCACGCAAACCCGAATGAGCAGGGTTTGCTGGCGATCACGACGGCAGCGGTCTATCTGGCCGGCCCCATCGCGAGCAAGCTCGCTCCCACAGGGGGGCTTGTTTACTCCAGGCCCTGGCCGTCTGTCCGGCCATTTTTAACCTCGATTGAATTTTCTCCCTGGCTCATCGATCTGCTGCAGTAGAGACGCGTTGATTCAGCGTCCTGCCACTGGCCATAGACCGAGAGATGCGCCCATGACTGCCCTGACAAGACTTGAAGCCCGGCCTGCCCGCGCAGAGTCGATCCCGACCGCCGGTAGCCTGAAAAATACCTATGCCCAACTGCTGCTCAACGTCGATGACGCGCAGCGCAAATCCCTGGCGCGGACGTTCCTGGTCGAGCAACTTCAACAGGCCCAAGACCTGCCTGAGGAGATGCCCCGGGACCTGTCTGCCTTGCCAGGGTTTGTGGAACAGCACTGCGCGCAGGTAGCGCGCCAGTACGCCGATTATCTGCAACAACGCAAGGATGGCGGCCCACGTCAGTTCTTCAGCAACAAGGCCCATGCGCTGTTTTTCCTGCAGGCTGTCGGGCCGACCAAATTGGTGGACGGCGCATGGTTGTATGGCTTGCTGAGCCACTGGCGTGACCCGCGGTTCGACGGGCTGATCTGCACCTACCTGGAAGAATTGGGCGACGGCAATCCGGCGCAAAACCACGTAGTGATCTATCGCAAGCTCCTGGCCGAACATGGCCTGGATGACACCTGCGCGCTGCCCGACGAGCGATACCTGCAAGGCGCGATCCAGCTGGCGCTGGGCGAGTGCAGCGATGACTTCATGCCTGAAAAGATCGGCTACAACCTCGGTTATGAACAACTGCCGCTGCACCTGCTGATCAGCGCCTATGAACTGAGCGAACTGGGCATCGATCCTTACTATTTCACGCTCCATGTCACCATCGATAACGCCAGCACCGGCCACGCGCAAAAAGCCGTGCAGTCAGTGCTGCAGCTGATGCCGCTGGAAGGCGACCGAGAAGAGTTCCTGCGTCGGGTTGCTGCTGGCTATCGACTTAACGATCTGGGGCAGGGCAGTCGCGCGATTATCGAGTCGTTCGACCTCGAGCAAGAGCTGCTGGGCATGCTCGAACGCAAGCGTCCGTTCGGCCAGCACATGCATTCGGACTATTGCCGTTTCGAGGGCAAGACGGTCAATCAGTGGTTGTCTTCACCCGAGCAATTACCCGGTTTCCTCAGTGCCATGGAAAACAAGGGCTGGATCAAGCGCCACCAGGATCCGCAGGGCAGCCGGTTCTGGCAGATGATAGTGGGTGATGGTGCGGCGATGTTCGGTGTGTTCAGCCCTTATGAGAAACAATTGCTGCATGACTGGATCGCTGGAGACTGGGCGCCCGAGCGTGCAAGGCCGGCACATCGGCGTGTAGTCAGTGCCGCCCGGGTTCCTGAGCTGCCGGCCAGTGACCCTGACGTGCAGACGCTGCAAGCGTCCCTCGCGGGGCTGGATCCCCATGCACAGATGTCCGTGTTGATCCCGTGGCTATCAGCCCATCGTCACTCACACCCGGCGGGACTGCTCGCCACGCGGCGCTACATCGAACTTAAATCCAGCCTGCGCTAGGGAGCTGCACATGAATCAGGAAGAACGACTGGACGCCGACGAACTGGCTCTATTGCAGCTGGGAAGACGCCTGCAGGCGGACGGCTATCATTTTGTCACGCCCACTCCGCTCACCCACCAGCGAGTACTCGACCGCGACGCCACGCGCCCGGCAAAAAACCTGCGGGATGTCTACGGCTGGTCGCGGACGTTCGAGTCCGGGCTGCTGCCTGTCGATGAACAGCACCAGCTGCAGCAGGCCGGCGTCCTGGTGGACAGCCAGGGGCGGCTGAAAAGTCGCGTACGCTGGTCGAGCCTCGACGATTTGCTATTCGTGCACTCGGGCTTTCCTACTGAAGCGGCCGATTCGGTTTTTTTTGGACCGGACAGTTATCGCTTTGCGCAGTTAATCCATACGCACCTGCAGCAGAGCTTTGCGCCGATTCGCCGTGCCGTGGATATCGGTTGCGGCGCTGGCGTCGGGGCAATCGTGATTTCCCGGGCGCGCCGTGAAGCGCAAGTGCTGGCGGTCGATATCAACCCGGCGGCATTGCGCCTGACCACGGTCAATGCCGCCCTGGCCGAGGTGGCCAATATCACAGTGGAGGCCAGCGACGTGCTACAGGACGTCGACGGCCAGTTTGATCTCATAGTCGCCAATCCGCCGTATATGGCCGACCCCGGTGAGCGCGCATACCGCCATGGCGGTGGCGAGTTCGGCGAGCAGTTGTCGGTGCGCATCGTCGAACAGGCGCTCAATCGCCTGGCAGCCGGAGGCTCGCTGGTACTGTATACGGGGGTGGCCATGGTCGAGGGGCGGGATCCATTCCTCGAAGCGTTGTCGTCGCGCCTGGCCTCGCCACTGTTCGCTTGGACTTACCGCGAGATCGATCCCGATGTGTTTGGCGAGGAACTCTTGACTCCGGGTTATCAGCGGGTCGAGCGGATCGCAGTGGTAGCGTTGATCGTCACGCGCATCGGCCCCGGCATCGGGGGCAGCGTTGCAACGGCATCAGGGGAGTGAGCCATGACCCGGAACCTCGACGATTACAACCGCATGCGCGACTTTTCCGCGACTTCCGAGCCGGCGGCGAAACGACCAGGCAAGAAAAAGTCCAAAGACCATGCCTTGCAGTTCTGCATCCAGAAGCATGACGCTTCGCGCCTGCACTATGATTTCCGCCTGGAGCTCGACGGAGCCCTGAAGAGCTGGGCGGTTCCCAAGGGGCCGTCCCTGGATCCCAAGGTCAAGCGCCTGGCGGTGCATGTCGAGGATCACCCGATCGATTACGCGACCTTTGAGGGCAGTATTCCCGAGGGACATTACGGGGCCGGTGATGTGATCGTCTGGGATCGCGGGGTGTGGATACCCCAGGAGGATCCGGCCCAAGCCTACGCCAAGGGCAAGCTCAAGTTCGAACTGCAGGGCGAGAAGCTCAGCGGGTTGTGGAACCTGGTGCGCACGCACATGCCGGGTAAACAGGAGCAGTGGTTTCTGATCAAGCATCAGGACAGCGCGGCCAAGCCCGAGAGCGATTACGACGTGGTCGTCGCCGTGCCCGACAGCGTGCTCAGCGACCGCACCATCCTGCCGAAAAAGGCCAAGGCCGCCGCCAAACCCAAGCCCGTCAAAAAGCCCGCATCCAAGGTCGCCCCTGAAGGCCGCTCGGCCAAGCTTACCGGCGCTCACAAGGCCAAGCTCCCGGAGCTGATCAAGCCGGAACTGGCGACCCTGGTCGAAAAAGCCCCGGATGGCGAATGGAGCTATGAGATCAAGTTCGACGGCTATCGAATCATGGCGCGTATCGACCATGGCCAGGTCAAGCTCTTCACCCGCAACGGCCATGACTGGACACACAAACTGCCGGCGCAAGCCAAGGCGCTGACCGACCTGGACCTCGAGTCGGCCTGGCTCGACGGTGAGATGGTGGTAGCCAACGAGCAGGGAGTTCCAGATTTTCAGGCCCTGCAAAATGCCTTCGAAGAGGGCAGCAGTGGCAACATCCTTTACTACCTGTTCGACATGCCATACCTCAACGGCGTCGACCTGCGTGAAGTGCCGGTGGAAGAACGTCGGGTGGCACTGGCGACGGTCCTCAGAACTCACGAAGATCCCTTGCTGCGGTTTTCTGACTCATTCGGCGAAGCGCCGGATGCCTTGCTCACCAGCGCCTGCCAGATGCAGATGGAAGGCCTGATCGGCAAGCGCCTGGGCTCCCCTTATGTGTCGCGGCGCAGTGGCGACTGGATCAAGCTCAAGTGTAAGCATCGGCAGGAATTCGTGGTGGTGGGTTACACCGATCCCAAGGGTTCGCGCAGTGCCTTCGGCGCGTTGTTGCTGGGCTTGCATGATCGCGACAGCGGCAAATTGCGCTACGCCGGTAAGGTGGGCACCGGGTTCAACGAAACGACACTGAAGAGCATTTACGCGCAATTGCTGCCGTTGAAGGCGAAGAAACCCTCGGTCGCCAACCCGCCCTCGGGGTTCGATGCCAAGGGTGTGCATTGGCTCAAGCCGGTGTTGCTGGCGGAAATTGCCTTTGCCGAAATGACCAAGGACGGCTCCGTGCGCCACGCGGTGTTCCATGGCTTGCGTGACGACAAGCCGGCCAAAGACATCACTGAGGAGCGCCCAGCCGTGGTGAAAAAAAGCGCTGCATCGGCGCCTGCTGCCAGGAAGTCTGCTACCAGGAACCCTCCAACCAAAAAGCCTGCCGGCAAAAAAGCCGCCGCAGAGCAAGCCAGCCCGGCGCCATCCCAGGCGGGACTTGCTGCGGGCAAGGTGCGCATTACTCATCCGGGCCGGGTGATCGATGCCAGCAGTGGCACCACCAAGATGCAACTGGCCGAGTATTACGCCCGAGTCGCCGAATTCATCCTGCCCGAACTGAAGGATCGCCCGGTCGCCCTGGTGCGCGCCCCGGATGGCATCGCCGGCGAACTGTTCTTCCAGAAAAACGCCGAGCGCCTGGCGATCCCGGGCATTACTACCTTGGACAAGGACCTTACCGGGCAGCCGGTGATGATGATCAACAACGCCGAAGCGCTGATCGGTGCCGTGCAGATGAGCACGGTGGAACTGCATACCTGGAATGCCACGTCCGATAAGCTGGACAGGCCTGACCGATTCATCCTCGACCTCGACCCTGACCCGGCGCTGCCTTGGAAAAGCATGGTCGAGGCGACTCAGCTGACCCTTTCGGTGCTGGATGAACTGGGGCTTAAGGCGTTCCTAAAGACCAGCGGTGGCAAAGGTATTCATGTGGTGGTGCCGCTGACCCGCAAGCTTGGCTGGGATGAGGTGAAAGAATTCAGTCACGCGATTGTCAGCCACATGGCGAAACTGCTGCCAGAACGGTTTTCCGCCGTGTCCGGGCCGAAAAACCGCGTCGGGCGGATATTCATCGACTATCTGCGCAACGGCCTTGGCGCCACGACGATCTGCGCCTACGCGGTGCGCACCCGTGAAGGGCTGCCGGTGTCAGTGCCGATTTTCAGGGAGGAGGTAGGAGAGCTGAAGGGCGGTAATCAATGGAATGTGCACAACGTGCATGAACGCCTTGCCGAGGTCGGCCATGAGCCCTGGGCAAACCTGAAAAAAACCCGCCAGACCATCACCGCCGATATGCGCCGTCGCGTTGGAATGAAAAAGTAGGCCTCACAACGGGTTAATTGCGGGCTTCAAAGTTTGCTGGATTTGCCCCTGATCTACGTTTCACGCATCTCTGAGCAGGTCATTGGCATTGAGCAATTCATAAGCCACTTCAGGATGCTTCTCCAACCCGCGCCGAATCGCCGCCGGGATCGATGCGCGGGTCTTGCGGCACAAGCCGGGCAGTTCGGCGATCGAAATGGCGATGCCGCGCATGGTCCGGACTTCGTTGAAGCCTGGCGCAATGTCAACGCGGATGCCCAGTTGTTCGTGCATGCGGCGTTGCAAGCGCTCCAGGTCACCAAGGCTCTGGAGGTTCTCCAGACGCTCGAGCAGACGTTTTTCTTCCGCACGGGTCAGCAGCAGGATGCGCACGTCAGCGCCCGGGGTTTCCAACAGCGGATCGCGCCCGCAATCGCAGGCGCCGGGAGGGCAGGGTTGGCGGAACGCAGGCATGTTGGTCATGGTGGTCAATCATAGCAGCCGAATCGGCTGCCGAAACTACCTTCAACCCACCACTACACCGAGCACACCCGCCGCCCCACAAACGCTTACTTCACTTCAACACCAACAACCGCGATACGCCGTCCTCGGTTTCAATGCCGTGCGTATCATGGGTAAAGCCCGGGAAGGACTTGTCGAAGTTCTCCAGCGCCTTCAGATATGCCAGCAATGGCCCATCCGCAGGTCCTGCGTTCTCGCCCGGCATCAACAACGGAATACCCGGTGGATAAGGCACGATCCCGGTCGCGACAACGCGCCCGGCAGCTTCTTCCAGGGTCACCAGTTCGACTTCGTTCCTCACCAGCTTCTCATAGGCTTCCACCGGGCTGAACTCGGCTTGCGGCAGCATGCCGAAGGCCCGGGCCATGGTGGAAGTGGTCTTGTTCTCCTTCATCGCGGCGAAAATCTCGTCGCCCAGGTTTTTCAGGCCCATGCCGGCATAGCGCTGCTGGTTCGCGGCCAACAAGTCCGGCAGGCACAGTTCAAGCTCCACGTTCTCGTCATAGTCACGCTTGAAGTCGAGCAAGGCGTTGACCAGCGTGCCCCATTTGCCTTTGGTGATGCCGATGGAGAACAGGAACAGGATGGTGAAGTCAGTGGTTTTTTCCACCACGATGCCCTGGCGACCGAGGTACGCCGTGAGCACGCAAGCGGGAATACCGGATTCCAGCAAATTGCCGTCGTCGCCCATGCCCGGGCTCAGCACCGACACCTTGATGGGGTCAAGCATGCAGTAGCCGTCTTCGATGTCGCCAAAGCCGTGCCACACCTCGTTCGGGTGCAGGACCCAGCAGTTCGGCTCGCTTTTGAGCAGTACCGGGTCGACTTCGTGGAACGGCACCGCCGCCGCGCCGACTTGCACGGTCGGTGGCTGCCAGCAGGTGAAGAACCACTGGTCATCGCTGGCCATCTCATGGTGCATGCGCGAGATGACCTGGCGGAAGCTGATCGCTTCTTCGATGGATTCAGTGGTGAGGATTTGCCCGCTGGGCGCTTCCATCATCGCCGAGCTGACGTCGCATGAGGCCATGATCGCGTAGTTCGGCGAGGTTGAGGCGTGCATCATGTACGATTCGTTGAAGCGTGCATGGGGGATCGGATTACGGCCGTTACGCACGTGAATCATCGACGCCTGGGACAGTGCGGCCAGCAGTTTGTGGGTCGATTGGGTGGCGAACACGGTTGGCCGGGACTCGTCGTGATCCTCAGGGGCGCCATGCATGGCGAAGCGTTCGCGGTACAGCGGGTTGAACCGCGCATAGCCGTACCAGGCCTCGTCGAAATGCAGACGATCGACGCTTTCCCCCAGCAATTTCTCGACTCGGGTGACGTTGTAGGTCAGGCCATCGTAGGTAGAGTTGGTGATGATGGCGTGGACCGGCGTCGAATCGATGCCTTCCTTGACCAACGGGTTGTTGGCAATGGCGGCCTTGACGCCCTCGGCGCTCAAAGTCTGCGGCAGGATCGGGCCGATGATGCCGTAGCGATTGCGGGTCGGCACCAGGTAGGTCGGAATGGCCCCCGACAGCGTCATCGCGTGTTCAGCCGACTTGTGGCAATTGCGGTCGCACAGGGCGATCTGATCGCGCGTGACGCTGGCCATGAGGATGACGCGGTTGGACATCGAGGAGCCGTTGGTCACGTAATAGGTGCGGTGCGCGCCGAACACCTTGGCCGCGTAACGCTCGCCCTGGCCGATCGGGCCGCTGTGATCGAGTAGCGAACCGAGCTCGCCGACCGAGATAGACAGGTCGGAGCGCAACAGGTTTTCCCCGAAGAACTCGTAGAACGCGCGTCCGGCAGTGCTTTTCAGGAAGGCGGTGCCACCGGCATGGCCAGGGGTGTGCCAAGAGTATTCGTAGGAGCGGGAGAACTTCACCAGCGCGCCGAACATTGGCGGTAGAGCGGCCTGCCGATAGCGCTCGATGGCTGCCATGATGCGGCCGCTGAGGAAGCGACTGGTGTCTTCCGGTAGCCAGATGAAGTCATCGGCGTGCTGCATCACCACCAGCGGAATGTTCGACGCGGTGCTGCGGTCGCTGATCAGGAATACCGGCACCCGAGTGTTGCGTTCGCGCAGGGTGGTCAGCAGCTTGATGCATTCCTGATGGCCTTCACTCTCGTCCATTTCCCAGCTCAGCAATACGCACTGGATGGCCGAGTCCGAGCGCAGGATCGACGTCGCGTCGCTCAGGCTTTCCGACATCAACACGCTGATGGAGCGTTCTTCCACGTCGTGGATCAGTTGGTCCAGGGCGCGACCGAAAACGGTACGTTTGTCCGGGGGAGTGCCCACCACCAGCGCGAGCATGCCCAGCGAGTGTTTATATTCCGTCATGATCTAACCTCCAAAGGCACAGTATTCAAATGATTCACCGGCACCGGTTCGCCCGTGATGTGCTGGGCGCTGACCGTCTGCGTCGGTACGCTGTTGTTGTGCGCTTCAAGCGCAATCAAGCGGTTGTTGACGAAGCTGAACAGGGTGTAGCCGAAGATCGTCGCCACACCGCCGAGCATCAGCGCCTGCTCGCCTGAACTGTACAGCGCCAGGTAACTGTAGGCCGTGGCGACCCAGGCAATGATGTTGGTAGCCAGTGCCTTGCCTGCCGGTACGTTGGAGACCTTCTGGATCGTCATGAGGGCCGCCATCGACAGGATGTACGGGATCAGGTTGGTGACCACTGCCAGGTTGACCAGGATGTCGAACTGCTTGCTCAGATCCGGACTGATGGTCAGGAAGCCGATTGCAGTCTGGATCGCCAACAGGATCAACATGCCGACAATCGGCGTACCGGCCTTGGTGGCCTTGGCGAAGATCGGCAGGAAGTAACCGGTATCCGCCGAGCTCTTGAACACTTGGGCAATGGTGAACTGCCAGCCCAGTAACGAGCCAATGCAGGCCAGGATCATCGCCGCCATGACGATGTTACCGACCATCGGATTGAACATCTTGGCGAACACCAGCCCGAACGGCGCGGTGGAGGAGGCCAGCTCCGGATTGCCGACGATGCCGGCGATCACGTTGGTGGAGACGATGTAGATCACCGCTGCGCCCAAGGTGCCGCCGAGTACGGCGATCGGTACGTTCTTCTCCGGGTTTTCCACGGCGTCGGTGTTGGCGCACGCCGATTCCAGGCCCAGGAAAGCCCACAACGTGATTGCGACCGAAGCCCCCGCTGCTTCCAGATAGCCCATGTTGTGCGGGTTCCATCCCGCCGCGTAGACGCTGCTGTCGAACCAGAACCAGCCGACGGTGGAAACCAGGACCACAGGTGCGATCACGCCCCAGACGGTGATCGAACCGATTTTGCCAGTAATCCGCGCGCCGCCGAAGTTGGCGAACGTGGTGATCCACAGCAACGCAATGGTCGCCAGGCCTACTTGCAGCGAATCGAGTTTGACGTCGAACAGCGTCTGTATATAGCCGACCGCCGTAATGCTGATCGCTACGTTGGCAATCAACAGCGACACGCCGTAGGTGTAGTTGGTCAGGTAGTTGCCGGCCTTGCCGAAGGTGTATTCAGCGTAGCCACCCATGCCGCCCGTCTTGCGGCTGAGCATTCCGCAGCGCGCGAAGGCATAAGCCAGCGCGAGGGAACCGGTGGCTGTGATCAGCCAGGAAAGAATGGAAATTCCGCCGACTTCGGCGAGTTTGGTTGGCAACAATATGATGCCGGACCCCAACATGTTGACGGCTGTCAACATTGTCAGTTGCCCTACCGTCATTTTCTTTGCGACTGACATTCCGTTGCCTCACTTTAGAACATTGGAGTGTTAGCTATAGCTAACAAAATGGATGTTGCAAGAAATGTCTTGGATTTATCAAGAACTATTCTCATGTAGGCGTAAGGCATTTTACTGGCCCCGAACGTTGCGGGTTTTGATCAGAATCAATTTAATTTCAAATTGTTAGGATCGAATCTACATGCGCAGTGTGATGATCGCGTTAATGTCGTGCGGGCTGGCCAGTGTGGCGACGATGACCGAAGCCAGGGAACTGAAGACGAATGATCGTTACATGTGCAGTTGGGGCGCGGGGACGGCCGCTAAAGCCCAGGAGTTGAAGCTGGCGGGAGTGTCGCTGTACGCAGCGCGGCAGAAGCTGCAGACCTACAAATTCACCAAACCGTGGATGCGCATGATGGCCATGGGCATCACCGAACAGACCTACGACAGCCCCTCGCGGATCAAGCCGGCGGCCATTCGCCAAGGCTTTTATGAGGATTGTGTCCGATACAAGCTGGCACGTCGGTAAACACTCTGGAATCCCATGGGTTCCCCGTAGGAGCTGCCGCAGGCTGCGATCTTTTGATCCTGGAAAATCAAAAGATCGCAGCCTCGTTTCACTCGGCAGCTCCTACAGGGTCAGGGTTGTGCACGGGATTTGTGCAGCACATCAGACTCTACGGGTTCTCCATTCCCGGACCTCTATCCTCAACCGTCTCCTATACTGACCCGTCCAGCAGTTTCCCAACCCTTCACCGCGAGGAGAACGCACATGACCATTCGTATTGGCGACGAAGCACCGGATTTCACCGTCGAGAGCACCGAGGGCACGCTGCATTTCCATGAATGGATTGGCGATCAGTGGGCCATCCTGTTTTCCCACCCCAAGGACTTCACCCCGGTGTGCACCACTGAACTTGGCTACATGGCCGGGCTCAAGCCCGAGTTCGACAAGCGCAACACCAAGATCGTCGGGCTCAGCGTTGACCCGGTGGGTAACCATCAAAGCTGGGCCAAGGACATCGAGGAAACCCAGGGCCACGCGGTGAATTACCCCATGATCGGCGACGAGAACCTGGTGGTGGCCAAGCTCTACGACATGATCCACCCCAATGCCAGTGGCGGCGCGCGCACGGCCGTGGACAACGCCACCGTGCGCTCGGTGTTCATCATCGGCCCGGACAAGAAGATCAAGGCCATGCTGATCTACCCAATGAGCGCCGGGCGCAACTTCGATGAAGTGCTGCGACTGCTCGATGCCATCCAGCTCAATGCCAAACACACCGTGGCCACCCCGGTGAACTGGCGCCCGGGCGAGGACGTGATCATCCCGACTTCGGTTTCCGATGAAGACGCGAAGAAGAAGTATCCGGACGGTTTTAAAACGGTAAAACCCTATTTGCGCACAGTCGCGCAACCGAAATAGCTCAGTTGCCCATCCCGTCTTCAATCGCGATGCCTCGTGCCCGCATCGCCTTGATCAGCTCGGCGCGGGTGCCGGGAAGACTGAGCAAGCGTTGGCGCTGTTGACCGGTGCACTGAGCCTGTTCGTCTGATCGCCTGATTCCCCCTGAAAACTGTCCACGCGGCCCTGCAAAGGGCGCGCGGATCAGCATCTGCCACTAACAATAATGAGGTTAATCGCCGTATGTCGGCACCCGGGAACCGCTATCTGCACCAGACGCCCAACCAGAAACAACCGTTGGAGTCTGGCCATGAACGACGATCGAAAGCAGCAAGCAATGGCGGCCTGGTACCAACTGCTCAAGGAGCCGTTGATTCGCATGGATTGTGAAGAGCAGTACGATGAGCTCCTCAAGGCCGCTGACGAGATGGAACGTACCGGTCTGATCAACAGCTATGAATGGCGTCAGCTGGTGCGCGAGGCCGGTGTGGCGTTTGCCCAGGCGACCGAGGGCATCGGTAACGGCACCTAGCTTTCGGGGTTCGCGATTTCCCCCTCGGCCTGCTGGGCAAACCACTCAAGGATCAGCCCACAGGCCGGATGCGTGCTCGCTGAGGGTTGCAGGATCAGCGCATACACGCCCGTTGTCTTCAGCGCCTTGCCGAAGGGAATCACCAACACGCCTCGATCTACCGACTCGCCCGCCAGGGTCAGGTCTGTCATCGCCACACCCAGCCCGCGTGCAGCCGCATCCAGTGCCAGTTCATCCAGGTTGAAAGGAATGTGCCGGTAGCGCTCCAGCGGTCCACCGCCGTTGGCTGCCAACCATTTTATCCAGTCATGCCGGTCCGAGGAGCGATGCAGCAGGGTGCAATGCACCAGGTCTTCAACTGCTCGCAGCGGGTCAGCCAGCCCCGGCGCGCAGACGGGCACTAGCGCTTCCTCGAACAGCGTCATGGACTGCGGATCATTCGAGGGTTGCGCCAGGTAGAGGATGTAGGCGTCGCTGTCGACGGCTGGCTCCACCACTTCAGTTGCCACAGTCTCGATCGACAGCAAAACCTCGGGATGAGATCGGTAGAACTCGCTCAGCCTGGGCAGCAGCCAGCGCACCGCCAGGGATACGTGCATGCGGATGCGAAACGGACGCTCCCTGGGGGCCAGCCGTTCCTCCAGGGCCTTGAGTTGCTCAAGGATGCTGCGGGCACTGGTTAGCACCTGCTCGCCCTGGGGCGTGAGACTCAGGCAGCGACTGGTGCGCACGAACAACGCCACACCGAAGTGACTCTCCAGCTGCTGAATTTGCCGACTCACAGCGCTTTGAGTCAGGCACAGCCTTGATGCGGCCTGCGTAAAGCTGCCCGAGTTGGCGACTTCCACCAGCGCCTGCATTGCTTGCAGCGACGGCACGTGACGAAGCTTATCCATGCGTTTTCCGAATACTTCGATGATTTTATAACGTTGGTTTTATCACCGATGACACTCTAAATTCCAGTCAAGGCCGAGGTTTCTCATGCGTTCAGCGCATGGGAAAGGGCAGTGCCCACGGCGGGACAACAGTGGATCGAGGTGATGCATGACCAATGAATGTGGCTGGATTGCGCAGGCGGGCAGCGCGCCCGTGCGCGGTTCCCTGAAGGGTACCGAGAAGGCTGACTGGCTGATTATCGGGGCTGGGATTACCGGGTTGAACGCCGCCCACACCCTCGCGCAGATGCACCCTCAGGCCCGCATCGTGATCGTTGATCGCCAGCGTGCGGCGCAAGGCGCTTCGGCGCGCAACTCAGGGTTTGCCGTGGCCCACGAACATCCGGGCACCGATGAGTTGTTGGGTAGCAAGGGTTTTGCCAATTATCAGGTGGACACCGAGATCTCCCGGGTTGCAAGCCTCGAAGTGCGCCAGCGTATCGCCCGGCATGGCATCGAATGCGATTTTCGCGACGATGGTTACTTTTTTGCGGTGAGCGATCCCGGCAAATTGACCCAGGTCGAGGACAAGCTGCAAACCCTGCGCGCGGTGGGTGCTTCGGCGCATTTTCTACAAGGCGAGGCGCTGTATCACAAGCTGGGCACCCGGCATTACCAGGCGGCTATCTGGTGCGGCAATGGCAACGCGTTGTTGCAGCCGGCGAAGTACGTCAAGGGCTTGCTGGATGCATTGCCCGCCAGCGTCACCCTCTACGAAAACACCGACATCACCGGTCTGGAGCGCCTGAGTCAGGGGCGCGTGCGCGCCAATGGCGTTGCCGGCCGAATTGAAGCGCAGCAGGTGCTGGTATGCCTGAATGCATTCATCTCGCGTTCGGGCATCGACGACAGCGCAACGTTTGCGATGGAGCTCAGCGCGAGCCTCACCCGGCAGCTGACTGACGCCGAGTACCAGGCAATCGGCGCGGTCGAGCCCTGGGGCGTGCTGTCCACCCGCCCGCTGGGCGCCACCGTGCGCTTGACCCCGGACCGCCGGGTGATGATCCGCAACACGGCGGAATACCGGTCGCGGGATTTGTCCGCCAGCGAGCTGCGAGTGCGCCGTGAACATCATGTGCTGGGTTTGCAGCGGCGTTTCCCATTCCTCGGCGCGCAGGACATCCAGTACACCTGGACCGGACATTTGAGTGCATCGCGCAGCGGCCAGCCTTACTTCGCCAAGGTCGAGGAGGGGGTTTATGCGGTGGCCGGCTGCAATGGTTCCGGCGTGGCACGCGGCACTTTGTGGGGGCGGTTGCTGGCTGAAATGTCCTCTGGCGTCGATTCGCCAGTCCTGCAATCGGTGATGCGCCGAGCCCAACCCGGCTGGCTGCCACCCAAACCGTTGCTGGATATCGGTGCCATGCTGCGCATGCGTGTGGAGTCAGTCAGGGCCAGAACTGAAATCTAGAACATCCGTCGATCAACCAAGAACAACAACTCAGCACACACGGTGACAGAAAATGCGCATCAACAACCTTACCCTGATGGTCATGCTCGCCTCGTTCCCGGCAGCCAGTTACGCGGATGAAGTGGTCAATATCTCCAACTGGAACGGCTACATCGCCGATGACACCCTGACTACTTTTACCAAGGAAACCGGGATCAAGGCCACCTACGACATTCATGACAGCAACGAGGTGCTGGAATCCAAGCTGATGACCGGCAACACAGGGTATGACGTGGTCAGCCCTTCAAACCATTTTCTCTCGCGCCTGATCAAGGCCGGCGCCGTGCAGAAGCTCGACAAGAGCCAGCTGCCGAACTGGAAAAACCTCGACCCGGTATTGCTGCACAAGCTTGAGGTCAACGACCCGGGCAACCAGTATGGCTACCCCTATATGTGGGGCACGGCAGGCATTGGCTACAACGTCGAGAAGATCAAGGCGATCTTTGGCAACACCGATATTACCCGTTCCTGGAAATTGTTCTTTGACGAAGAGAACATCAAGAAGCTCAGCCAGTGCGGCGTGGCGATCATCGATAACCCCACGCAGATCCTGCCGATCACCCTCAACTACCTGGGCCTTGCGCCCCACAGCCACGAGCCGGCGGACTACAAGAAGGCCGAGCAGGCGTTGCTGAAAATCCGCCCGTATGTGCAGTACTTCCATGCCTCCAAGTACATCAGCGACCTGGCCAACGGCAATGTCTGCGCAGTGATCGGCTTCAACGGCGACGTGGTACAGGCGGCGGCCAGTGCGAAGGATGCCAACAATGGCATCAACATCGCCTATTCGATTCCTGATGAGGGCTCGACCCTGTGGTTTGACATGGTGGTGATGCCCAAGAGCGCACCGCACGAGAAGAACGGCTACGCCTACATGAACTACCTGCTTGATCCGCAGGTGATTGCCAATATCAGCAACAGCATCCACTACGCCAACCCCAATCTGGCGGCGGATCAATATGTGGTGCCGGCGGTGAAGCAGGACCTGGCGATCTATCCGCCAAAGACGGTGCTGGAGAAGCTGTTCACGGTCGAGGAGTTGCCAGCGGCGATTGCGCGGTTGAGTACGCGCTTGTGGACTCGATTGAAGACCAATACCTGAGGTTTCGATAGCCTGATCCCCTCCGCACGGGTCTGGCAGAGATCACTGTGGGAGCAAAGCTTGCTCGCGATAGCGGCATGACATCCACCAACGATGTCGCCTGATACGCCCTCATCGCGAGCAGGCTCACTCCTGCAGGGGATCGCCACACCGTCACAGCGCGCCTGTACTACGCTGTGTGGAATCGCAGGCTTATAAAAACAACTCCGGCCGACATCGCCTGACTTCGCTGTGGATGACCCGCTCGGACTGGAAACGCTAGGTGCCCGCCTGGCTGCGCGGAACCCTGATCGGCTTTCCGTTTGGCTCGATTCCGGCTGGCGGTGCGCAGATCCCGACTTTCCTGTCCTATTCCACGGAACGCAAACTGAGCAAATACCCCAAGGAGTTCTCGGCGAACAAAGGCGAGGGCGCCATTGAGGGCGTCGCCGGCCCCGAAGCGGCGAACAACGCCAGCGCCACCGGCTCGCTGGTGCCGCTGCTGACCCTGGGCATCCCCACTTCAGCCACTGCGGCGATACTGCTGGCAGCGTTCCAGAACTACAACCTGCAGCCGGGGCCGATGCTCTTTGAACCTCTGCGGACCTTGTGTGGACGCTGGTGGCTTCGCTGTACATCGGCAACGTGATTCTGCTGGTGTTGAACCTGCCGTTGGTGGGCCTGTGGGTCAAGCTGTTGCAGATCCCCAGGCCCTACCTCAATGCCGGCATCCTGGTGTTTGCCACGATCGGCGTGTACGGCATGCGCCATTCCTCGTTCGATCTGCTGTTGATGCTCGGGATCGGTTGGGGCAGGGTGTTGATGCGGCGATTCGATTTCCCTGTGGCCCCGGTGATCGTCGGCATGGTGCTGGGGCCCATGGCGGAAAAACAGCTGCGAAACGCCTTGTCGATCAGCGAGGGCGACTGGCTTATCTTCGTCACGCAACCGATATCGGCTGCGTTCCTGGCGTTGACGCTGCTGGTGCTGGTGGTCCCGCCGCTGCTGCATGCCCGTGGCATCAAGCTGCATGAGGACGACTGAGCCGGCTTAAAAGATGGGAGTGTATTTGACGCTGAACATCAGGTTGCGTGGATCGCCATAGTTGTTATTGCCATTGAGCTGGTTATACCCCGCCGTGATGTAGCTTTTGTCGAACAGGTTGTTGGCGTTCATCGCCAGGCCGATCTCCGGAGTCAGCTGATAGCCGACGCGGGCATTCCACACGGTGTAGCCCGGCACCTCGTAAGTGTGTTCGTAGCCCAGGGTATGACTTTGCGTGGTGAAGCCCAAGCCGGTGCTGAGGCGGTTGAAGTCGCCACTGAACTGGTAGTCGCTCCATACCCGCAGCATGTGCTTGGGCGTCCAGGTACTGAAGGTCTTGCCTTCATTGTCCGGGTCGTCGAGGTACTTGGTGGTGTTGTAGGTGTAGCCGGCGAACAGTTGCAGGCCATTGAGCACTTCACCGCTGATCTCGGCATCGAGCCCCTGGCTGCGGACTTTCCCCGAAGCAGTGGAGCAATACCAGCCGTCACAGGCGAACCCCGAGGCCACATCGTTGACCGCGCGGTTTTCCTGGTCGTAGCGGAATAGCGCCAGGGAGGTGTTGACCCTGCCATCCATCAGTTCGCCCTTGAGACCGATTTCGTAGTTGCTGCCAATCACCGGCTTTAGCACCGAGCCGCTGGTGGTGCGAGCGGTCTGTGGCTCGAAGACATCGGTGTAACTGGCGTACACCGCCCATTCGCGGTTCAGGTCGTAGACGATGCCGGCGTAAGGCGTGACTTCACCGTTCTCGCTCATGGTGCTTGGCGCATTGGTAGTGGCAACATTGGCGAAGGCTCGCTGGTCCGCCGATTTGTAGCTGTAATCGTACCAACTGACCCTGGAGCCGAGCACCAGGGTCAGCGGCTCAATCGGCTTGACCCGCCAGCTGCCGTAGAGGCCTTTTTGCCGAATGTCGTATTTGCTGAGAGTTGCGCGGCCACCGGCAGTATTGAGCAAACCCTCGTAGCTGATCTCGGGCCGATGGTGGTCGATGTCGAAAATCGTGTCGCTGCTGTTGTTGAAAGTGCGGGCGAATTTGTCGTCGGACTTCAACTTTGAGTAGTTGCTGCCAAGCATGATTTCCTGGGGCATGGACAAGGCTTCAAAGCGCCCTGTGAGGTTCATGTCCAAGCCGATCTTGGTGGCATCGAAGTCAGTCGCGAAGTCGGCATATTGCACCCCGCTACCGTCGGCATTGATACCGGCTCCGGAGGACTGCAGGCGCTGGTTTATAGCGTCGTTGTCTTCGGTCATGCGCACTGCACCGACCTTGAGTGCCCAGTCGTCGTTGAAGCGATGTTCCATATCGGCATACACAGTGGTCAAGTCAATTTGTGAGTGGTTCCAGGTGGCGCCGGTGAAGGTCGAACGGGGCACGTTCAACCCGTCGCCATTGGTATAGCGGGGCAGGCCGCGAATGATCGGGCGCGACTCGTTGTCGGAGCGGCTGACGGCCAGTCCCAGGGTGGTATCCTCGCGCAAGTCGACGTCGAGAGCGCCGTATAGCGAGTGGGTTTTGCTCCATTCATAATCGGTGAACGAATGGCTGTCGTCCTCGTCGGCAACCAGGCGTCCACGCACCGTCCCGCTCTCATTCAGCGGGCCACCGGCATCCAGTTGCAGACCGTAACGGTCCCAGGAGCCGGCCTTGCCGGTGAGGGTCACGGTCGGTGCGTTCTGTCCGCGTTTGCGTACCAGGTTGATCGCACCGCCAGGGCTGCCGGTGCCTTGCAGCAAGCCCGATGCGCCGCGCAGCACTTCCAGGCGATCGAAGAAGATCAGGTCCTGGGTCGCCCAGTTGCCCAGAGCGTAGTTGTTGCGGGGGATCGGCACGCCGTCGTACTGCCAGTCATCTATCTGGAAGCCGCGGGAAGTGAGGATCATGCCTTTACCCACGCCTTGCACACCGACCAGGCCGGTGGTCTGGTTGGCGGCGTCCTTGAGGTCGGTCAGGCCCTGGTCGTCCATCTGTTTGCGAGTCATCACGGTGACTGACTGCGGAATTTCTTTGAGGGTGTGGGTTCCCTTGCCGATGGTCACGGCCCGCGCGGCATAGGAGCCGGAGCCTTCAGTCGTGGCCTCGACGCTGTTCTCAACGATGGTGGTCGCCCCCAACTGCACTGCCGCGCTGCCATCGGCGCCAGGCTCGACGCTGAAGTTGCCTTGCCCGGTCACGCGCAATTGCAGGCCGCTGCCGGTCAGTGCCTGGTTCATCGCTTGTTCGGGGAGCATCCGGCCGACCACCGCAGGCGCCTGCTTGCCTTGTACCAGAGCGGGTTCAAGCGAGACGATGTGCCCGCTTTGGCTGGCAATCGCATTCAACGTGGCGGCCAAGGGGCCGGCCGGCAGGTTGAAGGTCAGGGGTTGCGCCTGGGCCAGGATGGGGCTGGCCAGGGTTGCCAGGGCAACAGCGACGGAAAGGGCGTGGGGCCACGGGTTGAACACAGCGTTCTCCTGATGATGTGAAAGTGTCAGGAGATAGGTGGGATGAGAAACGAAAACCGGACACGAATAAGAAGTATTTTCAAAAAAATTTTTCGCTTGGAGTTTTGCACCCCTCTTGCGGCGAGCGCCACAGGGTCACAGCTTCCAGTTCCATTCACGTGTTTCGTGCCCGGATCAACGTCAGCCACGGGCTGTAGCTGTCCACCTGGATCGGCAAGGTTTCTGCCAGCGCGGCGAGGGTCCGGGCCGGGTCGTCGAGGGGGAATACACCCTGGACCCGCAAGTGACGCACCTGCGGCGCAATCCGGATGAATCCGCGCTGGTACGGACGCAGGGCCTCGACCACTTGCTCGAGGGGTTCGTCGAGCACATTCAGGCGTCCGACCAGCCAGTCGGCGCGACCACGCTGGTCGCCGGCCGTTGGCGTGATGCGCCCAGTGGCCAGCAGGGCGGACTGGCCTTCCTGCAGATCCCGTGTGGTGCCGTCCGGCAGTCGCAGCTGCACCGAATGCTGCAGCACAACGACCCGGGTGGCGTCCTGTTCCTGGGCCACCAGGAAACGTGTGCCCAGGGCCTGCACCTGCCCTTGAGCGGTGCGCACACGCAATGGACGTTGCGGATCGGGTGCCACCTGAATCACCAATTCGCCGTGACGCAGAACCACCAGGCGTTGCTGGTCGTCGAAGCGCAGGTCCACCGCGCTGTTGGCGTTGAGGTTCAGGCGGCTGCCATCTGCGAGGTTGTACCCCTGACGCTGACCGCGCCCGGTGCTCAGGTCGGCCAGTAAGGAATCCCCCAGCGGACTGCGGGCGCAGAGCCACAGACCGCCGCCCAGCAGACCCAGCCCGGCAATGACCCGCAGAGCATCCCGTCGAGAGCCTTGGGGTTGCAGCAGGATCTGCCGCGCTTCACCGGCCTGGCCCGGCACTCGGCGATCCAGGGCGCGCACGGTGTTGAACGATGCCCCGAGTCGCTCCTGCAGATTCGTCCAGGCCTGCAGGTGCGCCGGGTCCATCGCCAACCAGGCATTGAAGCGCGTTTGCAATGCGGCATCCGGGGTGCCGGCGCGAAGCTTGACCATCCAGTCTATGGCTTGCTCGCTGACCGGGTCCAGGCGCAGCTTGCTCATGGCGTGATCTCGCTCAGGTAGCACTGACGCAGGGCCTGCTTCATGTAGCGGCTGACGGTGCGCTCCGATAATCCCAGTTTCTGCGCGATGGCCACGTAGCTCAGCCCGTCGAGCTGGCTATAAAGGAAAGTCGCCTTGACGATCGACGGCAAGCCATCGATGGCCTTGTCGATGGCGACCAATGCTTCAATCAGCAGCATCTGCTCTTCAGGGGAGGGCGCCAGTGCTTCCGGCAGCAATGACAGGCGTTCCAGATAGGCCAGTTCCAGTTTGCGCCGACGGTGGCGGTCAAAGATCAGCCGACGGGCGATGGTCGACAGGTAGGCGCGTGGTTGTTCGATGCTGTCCGGGTCGACCCGAGCCGCCAGCAGCTTGCGGGTCGAGGAGGGTTGCACCGGTCGGCTTTCCAGATGTGAGTGAGAATCGCTCTCAATATTACCTGCGAGATGATGGCCACTGCAATCACTCGATAGTGGCGTTGGTCGCGACGAAGATGCAACGAATGGCGCCCCAGGCCCTCATATGAAAACGAGCGGTGCTATTGGAGTGCAATGGCCGACTGCGATTTCGATTCTCGAACACAGGTGATTGTTATATGACGGCAGCGGAAAATAACCATGTGGCCTGGCTGGTTCAACAATCAATGCTGCACGCCGCCCGCCAGCGGGCCAAGCTCTACTCGGGGCAGGGCCGCCTGTGGCAACAGCCGTTTGCCCATACCCGTCCGCGAGATGCTTCGGCGTTGTCTTCAGTGTGGTTCACCGCGTATCCGGCATCCATCGTCACCCGCGAAGACGGCACTGTGCTTGAGGCACTGGGCGATGAAACCCTGTGGCATGCGCTGTCGAAAATCGGTATCCAGGGTATTCACAATGGGCCGCTGAAAATGTCCGGTGGTTTGCGCGGCACGGTCCAGACGCCAACCATCGACGGTAACTTCGACCGCATCAGTTTCGAGATCGACCCGCAACTGGGCACCGAGGCGCAGTTGCAGGCGCTGACCCGCATGGCCGCCGCGCATAACGCGGTGATCATCGACGATGTGATTCCTTCGCACACCGGCAAGGGCGCGGATTTTCGCCTGGCCGAGATGGCGTACGAGGATTACCCGGGTCTCTACCACATGGTCGAGATCCGCGAAGAAGACTGGCCCCTGCTACCGGAGATCGAGGAAGGTCGCGACGCGCACAACCTCAGCCCGCAGCAGGTTGATGTGTTGCGGGACAAGCATTACATCGTCGGCCAGTTGCAGCGGGTGATTTTCTTCGAGCCAGGGGTCAAGGAGACCGACTGGAGCGCCACACCGGTAGTCGTCGGCGTCGACGGCAAACCGCGCCGCTGGGTGTACCTGCATTACTTCAAGGAAGGCCAGCCGTCATTGAACTGGCTGGACCCGACCTTCGCTGCGCAGCAGATGATCATCGGCGACGCCCTGCACGCTATCGACGTGATGGGCGCAAAGATCCTGCGCCTGGACGCCAATGGCTTTCTCGGCGTGGAGCGCAAGCTCGATGGCACCGCCTGGTCGGAGAGTCACCCGCTGTCGATCACCGGCAACCAGCTGTTGGCCGGGGCGATCCGCAAGGCCGGCGGGTTCAGTTTCCAGGAGTTGAACCTGACCGTGGATGACATCGCCGCCATGTCCCACGGCGGCGCGGACCTGTCCTATGACTTCATCACCCGCCCGGCCTACCAGCATGCCTTGCTGATGGGGGATACCGAATTCCTGCGCCTGATGCTGCGTCAGATGCACTCCCTGGGCATCGACCCCGGCTCGCTTATCCACGCGTTGCAAAACCACGACGAGCTGACCCTGGAGCTGGTGCACTTCTGGACGCTGCACGCCCATGATACCTACCTGTATCAGGGCCAGACCTTCCCCGGCAATATCCTGCGCGAGCACATCCGCGAACAGATGTACGAACGCCTGGCCGGCGAACATGCCCCCTATAACCTTAAATTCGTCACCAACGGCGTGTCTTGCACTACGGCGAGCATCATCACGGCGGCATTGGGGATTCGTGATCTTGACGCTATCACTGCGGCAGATATCGCGCAGATCCGTCAGGTGCACCTGCTGCTGGTGATGTACAACGCGATGCAGCCAGGGGTGTTTGCCTTGTCTGGCTGGGATCTGGTGGGCGCCTTGCCATTGCCCGCGGAACAGGTCGAGCACTTGATGCTCGATGGCGATACCCGCTGGATCCATCGGGGGGCCTACGACCTGGTCGATCTGAACCCTGATGCGCCCCTGTCCGCGGGACAGATGCCGCGGCCGAAGACGCTTTATGGCAGCTTGCCGACGCAGCTAAACGACCCTGACTCCTTCGTGTCTCAGCTGCAGAAAATCCTCGCCGCGCGCCGCGCCTATGACATCGCCGCCAGCCGCCAGATCCTGGTGCCGGATGTGCAGCACCCTGGGCTGTTGGTCATGGTGCATGAGTTGCCCGCCGGCAAAGGCACGCAAATCACCGCGTTGAATTTCGGCTCGACGCCGATCACCGAAACCCTGCACCTGCCCAACATCGCGCCGGGCCCGGTGGTCGACATCATTAATGAACGAGTGGAAGGCGACCTCACGGCCGAGGGTGAATTCACCATCACCCTGGATGCCTATGAGGGCCTGGCGCTGCGGGTGGTCAGCACTTCGCCTATGAATTAACGCTGCACAAAAGTCTTCGTAGGAGCCGGCTTGCCGGCGATTCGATGGTGCATTTGATGCCGCCATCGCTGGCAAGCCAAGCTCCTGCAGGGGCAGCTTGCAGCCACCAGCATCTACCGAAAAAACTCCCCCGGCGTTTCGCCAAACTGCTGCCGAAACGCCGCAATGAATGCCGAGGTCGATTCGTAACCGCAGGCCAGCGCCACATCGGTCACTCGTTCTCCCTGTTCCAACGGGGTGAGCGCGCCCAGCAGGCGCAGACGCTGGCGCCAGGCGCGGAAGGTCAGGCCGGTATCGCGCAGGAAGAGGCGGCTCAGGGTCTTTTCCGTCACGCCGAATTTCTGGCTCCAGTGCGCCAGGGTTGTCTGCTGTTCCGGATGGGCCTGCAGGCTCTGGTAGATCTGCCGCAAACGCAGATCCTGAGGCAGCGGCAGCATCAAGTCGATCGTCGGCGCCTCGGCGAGCTGGTCCAGCAATACCTGAGTCAGCCGCCCATGGGCGCCGTGCTGCTCATACTCTATGGGGATTTTACTGAAAGCCCTGATCAACTCGCGCAGCAGATCACTGACCCCCAGCACATGGCAACGCGGCGGTGCCCATTGCGTCACGCTGCAATCCAGGTACAGGCTGCGCATTTCCGTGCGCGGCGAGCTGAACACCCGATGCGGCATACCAGCCGGTATCCATACCGCCCGTTCGGGTGGCGCTACGAAGCGGCCCACACTGGTCTGCACCTCCAGCACGCCCTGAATCGCGTACGACAACTGCACCCATGGGTGACTGTGGCGGCGGGTTAACGCGCGATTGGGTAGTGATTCGGTACGACCGTAGACCGGTCTGGGCAGGCTGGGAAGCCCCGGTACACTGCGCCTTACGCTTTTTTCATGTCCTTTAGGCGGCATCAGCTGACTCATCGGCGTTAGTCGGTAATCAGCAGGCACGTTAGAGTCGGTGCCACGTACTTGGCAACCCCCGGATGATGATCTGATGACTCGCCCTCGTTTCCTGCCCGACAATTTCACCCTGACCCTGGTTGGTGTGGTCGTTATCGCCAGCGTGCTGCCTGCCAGCGGTCAGGTCGCCGTGGGCTTCGGCTGGTTGACCAACATCGCCATTGCGCTGCTGTTTTTCCTGCACGGTGCCAAACTTTCCCGTGACTCGATCATTGCCGGCGCCGGTCACTGGCGCCTGCACCTCTTGGTATTTGGCCTGACCTTCGTGCTGTTCCCGCTGCTGGGGCTGGCGCTCAAACCGCTGTTGACGCCACTGATTGGCGACGAGCTGTACATGGGCATGCTGTACCTCTGTGCGTTACCCGCGACCGTACAATCGGCGATCGCCTTCACGTCCCTGGCCCGGGGCAATATCCCGGCGGCCATTTGCAGCGCGGCGGCGTCCAGCCTGTTCGGGATTTTCCTGACGCCGTTGCTGGTGACCTTGATGCTGGACGTGCACGGCGACGGCGGGTCAACCCTCGATGCGATCATGAAGATCAGCGTGCAATTGCTGCTGCCGTTCATTGCCGGGCAGATCGCCCGACGCTGGATAGGGGCGTGGGTGGAACGCAACAAGAGCTGGCTCAAATTCGTCGACCAGGGCTCGATCCTGCTGGTGGTCTACGGTGCTTTCAGCGAGGCGGTGAACGAGGGCATCTGGCAGCTGATTCCGGTATGGGAGCTGGCGGGCCTGGTACTGGTGTGCTGCATCTTCCTGGCGCTGGTGCTGGCATCTGCCACGGTGCTGGGCAAGGTGTTCGGTTTCAACCAGGAAGACCGTATCACCATCCTGTTCTGTGGCTCGAAGAAGAGCCTGGCCACCGGGGTGCCGATGGCACAAGTGCTCTTCGCCGGCAGCACCATCGGCGTGCTGATCCTGCCGCTGATGCTGTTCCATCAAATTCAGCTGATGGTCTGTGCAGTGCTGGCGCAGCGTTATGCCAAGCGCCAGGAGAGCGTCGCCGAATTGATGGAGCAGGTGGACCCCTGATGTGGCAGTAGGATTCGCATTCAACGGCAGGCAATTTTGCAGGCAGGTTTTATCTTCACAAGGTTCTAGCGCCAGAGCGAATCAATCTAATCGAGCAGTTTGAAAATCGAGGGTTTTTGCTATCCTGAAGGTGTAGGTGAAGACGCAGACTGATGCGCAAGCGGATAGCGAGGAGACGCGGGGCAGCGTTCCGAAGGGTACACGGTTAGAAAGATCTCCGCGCTGAGATCCAGCCCTGATGCCGTGTGAAGCACTAGTGCAGTACATACAAAGCGCTTGTGTGGGAGTCCTGATAAACCTTGTAAGCCGGAGACCAGCACTGGCCACCTACTTGTCTAGTCCTGAAATAGGTTTACATCTGTTTCACCCCAACGCCCGATGCACCGCATCGGGCGTTTTGTATTTCAA
>NZ_JBEOPS010000013.1:0-194003 GCF_040310305.1 Pseudomonas sp. HY13-MNA-CIBAN-0226 | reverse complement strand
CCGCCAACCAGGATGTCGTCCGGAGCAACAATGGTCGCGCTGCCGACGTTACCGTTGGCTGGGACTTTGATCTGGGTTCCGTCAGTCAGGGTGAAGGTCAGTTCACCGTGGTTGTTGATCGGCAGGCCTGCTGCGTTGGTCAGGGTCACGGTGTAAGTAACCGAGCCGCCTTCCGCCACAGTGGTTTTATCTGCGGTCAGGGTCGCAACCACTTCGCTGGTGGTATCGCCAACAACAACTTGAGCCTCGGTACCGATGACCAGGTTCTCGAAGGTCTTACCTTCTACCACTGCACCAGTAATACCCAGCTTGATGGTCTCGCCATCTTTGTAAACGTCATCGCCCTGAGCGGGCAGGGCGTAGGTGGCTTCAGTTGCACCAGCCGCGATAGTCACGGTCTGGCCATTGCTCAGGGTCACGGTCAGGTCTTGATCCAGCTTCTGATCAACCTTGATTGTGAAGGTCGGTGCGGCGTTTTCCAGCACATCGCCGGCGCTTTCGATTGTCACAGTGACGGTATCGATGCGGTCGGTGATGGTGGTAACAGCCGGCGTAGTACTTGGCACCAGGTTTTCGAAGTTACCGCCAGTAGCGCCAGTGATCGTAGTGCTGACAGTGCTGCCGTTTACATAGACGTCATTCGCCGGAGTCTGGACCACGACGGTGCCGGTGGTCTGACCCGCACCAATGGTGATGACCGAGCCATTGCTCAAGGTCACAGTCACCGGAGTGCCGGCAGGGTTGGTCAAGGTGGCGGTGTAGGTGATCGCGCCGCCTTCAACAACAGTAGAACCAGCAGTCAAGGTGACAGCGGTGGCATCGATCGAGTCGGTGATAGTGGTAACAGCCGGCGTAGTACTTGGCACCAGGTTTTCAAAGTTGCCACCAGTAGCGCCAGTGATCGTAGTGCTGACAGTGCTGCCGTTTACATAGACGTCATTCGCCGGAGTCTGGACCACGACGGTGCCGGTAGTCTGACCTGCACCAATGGTGATGACCGAGCCATTGCTCAAGGTCACAGTCACCGGAGTGCCGGCAGGGTTGGTCAAGGTGGCGGTGTAGGTGATCGCGCCGCCTTCAACAACAGTAGAACCAGCAGTCAAGGTGACAGCGGTGGCATCGATCGAGTCGGTGATAGTGGTAACAGCCGGCGTAGTGCTCGGCACCAGGTTTTCAAAGTTGCCACCAGTAGCGCCAGTGATCGTAGTGCTGACAGTGCTGCCGTTTATATAGACGTCATTCGCCGGAGTCTGGACCACGACGGTGCCGGTGGTCTGACCCGCACCAATGGTGATGACCGAGCCATTGCTCAAAGTCACAGTCACCGGAGTGCCGGCAGGATTGGTCAGGGTCGCGGTGTAGGTAATCGCGCCGCCTTCAACAACAGTCGAGCCAGCAGTCAGGGTGACGGCGGTGGCATCGATCGAATCGGTAATGGTGGTAATAGCCGGCGTAGTACTTGGCACCAGGTTTTCGAAGTTACCGCCAGTAGCGCCAGTGATCGTGGTGCTGACGGTGCTGCCGTTGACATAAACGTCATTGGTCGGAGTCTGGACCACGACGGTGCCAGTGGTCTGACCCGCGCCGATGGTGATGACCGAACCATTGCTCAAGGTTACGGTGACAGGCGTCTGCGCCGGGTTGGTCAAGGTCGCGGTGTAGGTGATCGGGCCACCTTCAACAACAGTCGAGCCAGCAGTCAGGGTGACAGCGGTGGCATCGATCGAATCGGTAATGGTGGTAACAGCCGGCGTAGTACTTGGCACCAGGTTTTCAAAGTTGCCACCAGTAGCGCCAGTGATCGTAGTGCTGACAGTGCTGCCGTTTATATAGACGTCATTCGCCGGAGTCTGGACCACGACGGTGCCGGTGGTCTGACCTGCGCCAATGGTAATGACCGAACCATTGCTCAAGGTTACGGTGACAGGCGTCTGCGCCGGGTTGGTCAAGGTCGCGGTGTAGGTGATCGGGCCACCTTCAACAACGGTCGACCCCGCAGTCAGCGTGACGTTGGTGGTGTCCACGGTGTCAGTGACTTGGGTAACGGCCGGAGTGGTCGGAGGCGCCACTGTGATCCCGCCGCCTGTAGTGCCGGTGACGGTTACTTCGATCTGGCTCGGGTCGTTATAGACAGTGTCGTTCGGCGCGAGAGGCACATTGACGGTGCCGGTGGTCTGGCCCGCGGCAACTACGATGACCGCGCCATTGGATAGGGTGATGGTCAGGTCACTCAGAGGCGCCTGGCTCAAGTTCGCGGTGTAGACCAGTACGCCGCCGGCCTCGGTGATAGTCGGGGTTGCGCTCAGGCTCAGCGTCGAGGTGAGAGGCGCGTCGGCAACGGCGTTGTTGTTGGTGTTCTGGGTATCAACGGTTTCCAGCGTGGTCAGCGGCACTGCGCCAAAACCTGCAGTTGGAAAACCAACGGTCGGGTCAACCCGGCCGGCGGTTGCATCAAGCATCACGAAGCTATGACCACCTCCTGCCGCGCCGCCCGTGCCGGTAGCCGTAGGGCCTGCCGCAGTGGCTTCCAGATCTTTGGTCGGGTCGGCGCCGGCTACGATGGCTTGTTGCAGTTCTTCAACCGATGGCGCGGCTTGCGCGGTGGCCTCGGCCAGGTCGGTGATGGAGTCCGGAGCGCTGCCGCTCCATTGCGTCTCGCGACCCAGGTCCAGTGTGCGGCCGTCGGCCAGCTCGAGGGTGACGGAGCCGGCCAGGCCGGTGTCGACCTGATCACCGACGAACAGGCGGTCGCCTTCAACAAGCACGCGCCGGATGCCCTCTGGGGACACCACGAAAACTTGACCAACAATGCTTTTGACGATGGCAACAACACTGCTCATTGAAGACTCTCCGGGTGTCACGTTCAGTAGACTTCCATGGACCTGACGGCACTGTTGCCTAATCAGTCTGGACGCTCTTTCCTGCAATAATAGTTACAACTTTGACGCTTTCTTGCGTCAATATTCTGTCAATAATTTTCGGCTATAAACCATATGCCAAACTATTGACCTTATGGTTGCCATCCTAAACAATCGCCCCGGTAATGTCACATTGATATTCGGGTGTCGAGCGGTGCCAAACCGTGTGATCCAGTACCCATTTTGGACTTTCCGACAAACGGTATACGGTCTGCTCAGAATCCCCCGTAAGTGCACGTTTTGCAGTGATTCAGGACAACGAATTATCAATTATCCAGACTAGCCATTGACCAACGAACCGGTCCGACAATTTCTCCTGATTGCTCGTTTTGCATCATTTTTCCTGGGACTGGGTCTCGGGGGTATTCGCAGGAATTAAATCGCACCTCATGAAGTTCAGGGGTGTCGCAAGTTGCTATTGCCGGATTTGCGGCGTGCTTCTCAGCAACGCGTCAACAATCCGTGCTCTGCGTGGATCAGAAACATTCAGTTATTTACTCAGTACCGAATCAAGGCGACCATGGGCAAGTTGCTCAAGAGCCAGGGAGTGGTCGCACCGTTGGCATCCGTTGTGCAAAACAGCGTAAAGCCAAGGTCCAACTGCCCGGTACGGATTGAGCAGAACCTTAATCGTTCAATTGTTAGCCAAGAGTGCCGAGCGTGGAATCAGAAGTCAGTCGAGTTCATCTCATCCATGATCCACGCGCGTTGCATGACGATCCGTTACTGGACGGTCTGCTAGCCCTTTGCACGTTGCATCAGAAACCCGCCAGCGCCGCGATGTTGACCACTGGCCTGCCATTGCCCAAGCAGCGGCTGAGTGTTGAGTTGCTGCCGCGCGCTGCGGCCCGTGCTGGCCTGCAAGGGCGAGTGCTGGTGCGCAAGCTGGAGCAGATACCAGAGATCGCAATGCCCGCGCTGCTGCTGCTCAAGGACGGTCGAAGCGCCGTACTTCTCGGCTGGCATGGCGAAGACCAGGCTCGCTTGCTGTTGAGCGAAAGCGACGGCGGTGAGAGTCTCGTTGCTCGAGAACTGCTGGCCGACGACTACATCGGCAAAGTGTTCTTCGCCCAACCCCAACATAAATTCGACGTCAATCACGGCACGCTCATTCCCCGCGCGCGGTCGTGGTTTCGCGACACCCTCAAGCGTTCCCGCTGGTTGTATGCCGATGCGATCGCCGCCAGTTTCCTGATCAACATCATCGCCATGGCGGCGCCCTTGTTCGTCATGAACGTGTACGACCGCGTAGTGCCGAACCAGGCCGAGTCCACCCTCTGGGTGCTGGCCATCGGTATCTGCGGCGCCTACATGTTCGACCTGATTCTCAAGAGCCTGCGCAGCCTGTGCCTGGATCTTGCCGGCAAGAAAACCGACCTGATCATCTCGGCAACGCTGTTCGAGCGAATTGTGGGTATGTCGATGAAGTTTCGGCCAGCCCGGGTCGGCAGCTTCGCGCAAAACATCCACGAGTTTCAGAGCCTGCGCGACTTCCTCGCGTCCCTGACCCTCACCAGCCTGATCGACCTGCCGTTCACGCTGCTGATCTTCATGGTTATCGCGATCCTCGGCGGGCACCTGGTGTGGATTCCGGTGCTGGCCTTCCCGATTGCCTTGCTGATCGGTTATGCGCTGCAGAAGCCACTGGTCGCGACCATGGAGCGCACCATGGCGCTCGGCGCAGAGCGCCAGTCGAGCCTGATCGAAACCCTGGCCGGCCTGGATGCAGTGAAGGTCAACAACGCCGAAAGCGAACGCCAGTACCAGTGGGAACAAACCATCGGCACCCTCAGCCGCCTTGAGCTGCGGGTGAAAATGCTCTCCGGCCTGGCCATGAATATCACCCTGCTGATCCAGCAACTGGCCGGGGTGATCATGATTGTGTTCGGCGTGTACCAGATCATCGCTGGCAATTTGAGCATGGGCGGCCTCATCGCCTGCTACATGCTCAGTGGTCGCGCGCTCAGCCCGCTGGCGTCGCTGTCCGGCCTGCTGACCCGCTATCAACAGGCGCGGGTCACCATGACCTCGGTCGACCAGATGATGGAATTGCCCCAGGAGCGCAATTTCGAAGAGCGTCCGCTGAGCCGCAAGGTACTGCAGGGTGGCATCGAATGCCGTCAGTTGAACTTCACCTACCCGCAACAACAGAACCCGGCGCTGAAAAATATCAACCTCGTCATCAAGCCGGGCGAGAAAATCGGCATTATCGGTCGCAGCGGCTCGGGCAAGAGCTCGCTGGCCAAGCTGATAGTGGGCCTGTATCAACCGGATGACGGTGCGTTGCTGGTGGACGGTGTCGACATTCGCCAGATCGACGTCAGCGAGTTACGCCACAGCATTGGCTACGTGGCTCAGGATATCCAGCTGCTGTCCGGCACACTGCGCGACAACCTGGTCTCCGGCGCACGTTATGTGGAAGACGAAATGGTCCTGCAAGCCGCCGAGCTGGCAGGCGTGCACGAGTTCGCCCGCCTGCACCCGCAGGGGTATGAGTTGCAGGTGGGTGAGCGGGGGCAAAACCTGTCTGGCGGTCAGCGGCAGAACGTGGCCCTGGCCCGAGCGCTGCTGCTCAATCCGCCGATACTGTTGCTCGATGAGCCGACCAGCGCCATGGACAACACCGGTGAAGAACGCCTCAAGCAACGCCTCGCAGCGGTGATTGAAAACAAGACCGTGGTGCTGGTGACGCACCGTGCCTCGCTGTTGTCGCTGGTCGATCGCCTGATCGTCATCGACCGTGGGCAGATACTCGCCGATGGGCCTAAAGCCGTGGTGATGGAAGCGTTGAAAAAGGGGCAAATCAGTGTTGCTTAAGTCCGGGATCAAAGGTTCCATCCGCCGCTATTTCAAAGGCACTGATTCACTGCATGGCCAGCCGCTTCCGGAGGTTAACAAGGCCCTCATCGAAGATGCTCCGCGCGTGGTGCGCCTGACCATTTGGGGCATCATCGGCTTTTTCCTGTTCCTCCTGATCTGGGCCAATTTTGCCGTGATCGATGAGGTCACCAAGGGCGACGGCAAGGCGATTCCTTCGTCGAAGATCCAGAAAATCCAGAACCTTGAGGGCGGTATCGTTGCCGAGCTGTTTGTCTCGGAAGGGCAGATCGTCGAGGCCGGTGCCCCTTTGATCCGCCTGGACGACACGCGTTTCGCCTCCAACGTTGGCGAAACCGAAGCTGATCGCCTGGCGATGCTGCTGCGTGTAGAGCGCCTGAGTGCCGAAGTCGATGACCGTCCACTGAAGTTTCCAGCCGACGTGCTGAAGGCCGTTCCGGGTCAGGCCGCCAGTGAGGAATCGCTGTACATCAGTCGTCGCCAGCAGCTGCACGATGAGATCGGCGGCCTGCAAGAGCAGTTGATCCAGCGCCAGCAGGAGCTGCGCGAGTTCACCTCCAAGCAGTCCCAGTACCGTAATGGACTGGCCTTGCAGCGTCAGGAAATCAACATGTCCGAGCCGCTCGTGGCCCAGGGTGCGGTGTCGCCGGTAGAGGTGCTGCGACTCAAGCGCGCCGAGGTTGAAACCCGTGGCCAATTGGATGCGATGACGCTGGCTATTCCGCGGGCCGAGTCTGCCATCAAGGAAGTGGCGCGCAAGATTGACGAGACCCGGGGCAAATTCCGCAGTGAAGCGCTGACCCAGCTCAACGAAGCCCGCACTGACCTGAACAAGGCCCAGGCTACCGGCAAGGCGCTGGAAGACCGTGTCAGCCGGACCCTGGTGACATCGCCCGTGCGCGGCATCGTCAACAAGCTGCTGGTGAACACCATTGGTGGGGTGATCCAGCCGGGCAGTGATCTTATCGAGATCGTGCCGCTGGACGACACCTTGCTGGTGGAAGCCAAGATTCGCCCGCAGGACATCGCGTTCCTGCATCCGGGGCAGGAAGCGACGGTAAAATTCACCGCCTACGACTACACCATCTATGGTGGTCTGAAAGCCAGGCTTGAGCAGATTGGTGCGGACACCATCACCGATGAAGACAAGAAAACCACTTACTACATCATCAAGCTGCGCACCGATAAGAGCCACCTGGGCACAGATGAGAAGCCGCTGCTGATTATCCCCGGGATGGTGGCTTCGGTGGATATCATCACGGGCAAGAAAACGGTGCTGAGCTATCTGCTCAAGCCGATCATTCGCGCTCGGGCTGAGGCCTTGCACGAGCGGTAGATTTCATCCGCGATGCACCCATCCCTGTAGGGGCGAGCTTGCTCGCGAAAACCCCGAGACCGCCTCGGGGTGTCAGGAAGCCAGCGTTATCGTTGACGACCATCGCGAGCGAGCTCGCTCCTGCAGGAGGCCCCAAGCCTCACGAAACAAAAGCCATATCGTTATTCAATAACGGTATTTAAATTATAATTCTTATATCTATAAAGTCACTTCCCTGCGTACCTGCCGACCAATCGGCGCGCCGCACGACACGAACCAACACGGGACCTCCGTGAGTTTCTTGATCGACGCGCGCGCCTTTGAGCGTGCCGTGCGTGGGAGTGATTTTTATGTCCGCCGTATCCGCCTCCAGCAGCATCGCGCCACAAACCTTCGACATTCGCCCGTTCACTGGCGCTGTCGGTGCCGAAATCATCGGCCTTGACCTGTCCCGCCCGATCAATGATCAGGATTTCGCCCGCATTCACCGAGCGCACCTTGACCATCACGTGGTGGTATTTCGCGACCAGCGCATCACCCCCGAACAACAGATTGATTTCAGCCGCCGGTTTGGCGTGCTGCAAATCCATGTCCTCAAGCAGTTTCTGCTCGCCGGCCACCCGGAAATCCTCATCGTTTCCAACATCATCGAAAACGGCCAATCCATCGGCCTCGGTGACGCTGGCAAGTTCTGGCACTCCGACCTTTCCTATAAAGAACTTCCAAGCCTGGGCTCGATGCTGCATGCCCAGGAGCTGCCGTCCGAAGGCGGCGATACGCTGTTCGCCGACATGCACAAAGCCTGGGACAACCTGCCGGACGCGCTGCGCAAAGCCGTCGAAGGCCGCTCGGCTGCGCATTCGTACACGGCGCGCTACAGCGAGACCAAGTTCGAAGGCAACTGGCGTCCCACCCTGACACCGGAGCAACTCGCCCAAGTCGTCGAAGTCGTGCACCCCATCGTTCGTACCCACCCGGAAAACGGGCGCCAGGCGTTGTTCGTCAGTGAAGGCTTCACCACGCGCATCGTCGGCCTGCCCGAAGACGAGAGCCGGCCACTGTTGGCCGAGCTGTACGCCCACAGTGTGCTCGAGCAAAACATCTATCGCCATCAATGGCAGCCCCATGACCTGGTGTTCTGGGACAACCGCTCGCTGATCCACCTCGCCGCTGGATGCCCAAGTCATCTGCGCCGCAAGCTGTATCGCACCACCATCCAGGGCGATGCGCCTTTCTGATTTGCCGGAGAAACACCATGTCCAGACGTCTTCCATTTGCACCCCTGGCTGCCGCTATAGGCCTGGGTTTGAGCCTGATCGCCGGCAGCCTGGTAGCACCCGCCGCAGCCCACGCCGAGGGTGAAATCCGTATTGCTGAACAATTCGGCATCGTTTACCTGCTCCTCAACGTCGTGCGCGATCAGAATCTCATCGAGAAACACGGCAAACAGCAGGGCATCGATATCAAGGTCGACTGGACCCAGTTGTCCGGAGGCGCGGCAGTCAACGACGCCTTGCTCTCGGGCTCCATAGACATCGCCGGCGCCGGCGTAGGACCGTTGCTGACCATCTGGGACCGCACCCACGGCAAGCAGAACGTCAAGGCCGTCGCGTCCCTGGGCAACTTTCCGTACTACCTGGTGAGCAACAATCCCAGGGTCAAGACCATCGCCGATTTTACTGAAAAGGACCGCATCGCGGTGCCGGCGGTCGGGGTGTCCGTGCAGTCGCGCTTCCTGCAATACGCCGCCGCCAGGCAGTGGGGTGACAAGGAATTCAATCGTCTCGACAAGTACACCATCGCGCTGCCCCATCCGGACGCCACGGCTGCGCTGATCGCCGGTGGTACCGAGCTGAGCGGGCATTTCTCCAATCCGCCGTTCCAGGATCAGGCCCTGGAAAATCCCAACGTGCACGTGGTGCTCAACACCTACGACCTGCTCGGTCCAAACTCGCCGACGGTGCTGTTTGCCACCGAGAAATTCCGCGACGAGAACCCCAAGACCTACAAGGCCTTTGTCGATGCGTTGACCGAAGCGGCGCAGTTCGCCCAGAACGACAAAGGCGCTGCGGCTGATACCTACATCCGTGTGACCAAGGCGAAAATCGACCGTGCCGCGCTGCTGAAAATCATCGATAACCCGCAGTACGAATTCAGCGTCACGCCGAAAAATACTTATCCGCTGGCCGAGTTCCTGTACCGCGTCGGCGCGATTAAAAACAAACCGGATTCCTGGAAAGATTACTTCTTCCAGGATGCCAAACCGCTGCAGGGGAGCTGATCAAAATGAACGCCCCCTTGCAAGGCCACACGGTCAGCAAACCGAGCGCAGCAACCCAGGCGTTGCTGTCGGTCGATAAAGTCAGCCTCGAGTACCGCACGCCCCAGCGTGTGGTTCGAGCGACCCACCAAGTCAGTTTCGAGATCGATCCGGCCGACCGCTTCGTGCTTCTTGGCCCTTCAGGTTGCGGTAAATCCACGCTGCTCAAGGCTGTCGCCGGGTTCATTGAGCCCTGCGAAGGCGAGATCCGCCTGCAGGGGCAGACGGTCCATGCGCCAGGCCCGGACCGCATCGTGGTTTTTCAGGAATTCGACCAACTCCCGCCCTGGAAAACCGTAAAGCAGAACGTCATGTTTCCGCTGCTGGCCTCTAAAACCCTCAAGCGCAAAGAAGCTGAGCAGCGCGCGCTGCACTACCTCGACAAGGTCGGTCTGGGGGCGTTCGCCGATGCCTATCCGCATACCTTGTCCGGTGGCATGAAGGCGCGTGTCGCCATCGCTCGCGCCTTGGCCATGCAACCCAAAATCCTGCTCATGGACGAACCCTTCGCCGCCCTCGACGCCCTCACCCGACGCAAGATGCAGGAAGAACTACTGCTGCTTTGGGAAGAGGTGCGCTTTACCTTGCTGTTCGTCACTCACTCCATCGAAGAAGCGTTGGTGGTGGGCAATCGCATCCTCCTGCTATCGCCCCATCCAGGACGAGTGCGGGCGGAAGTCCATAGCCATCAATACGATTTGCACAGCCTCGGTGGATCGCAATTTCAAGCGTCGGCGCGACGGATTCACCGGTTGCTGTTCGATGAAGGCCAGTCGCCGGAAACCGAGCGTGAGCTGGATTTTTCCGACATCCGCATCGCTTATTGAGCCATTGAGAGGAGTGCCCGATGAGCCTTTTATCATCCCCGCGTAAAGAGTTTGAAACTGACCTGCAGCCACTGTTGAGTGTTCCGGTGGAGCGTGAGTTGCCGTTGCGCCAGCGCCTTTGGCAGCAAGGCTGGCTGCGCAAAAGTCTGATCCTGATAATGCTCGCGGTGCTGTGGGAAGTGATTGCGCGAATCCAGAACAACGACCTGCTGCTGCCCAGCTTCATGCAAACCGCCAACGCCCTGTATGGAGGGCTGCTCAGTGGCGAATTGCTGGGCAAGGTGTGGATCTCTCTGGTAGTGCTGCTCAAGGGCTACCTGATCGGCATCGTCCTGGCATTTGGCTTGACCACCTTGGCGGTATCCACCCAGTTCGGCCGCGATCTGCTCAGCACCCTGACCTCGATGTTCAACCCGCTACCGGCCATTGCACTGCTGCCATTGGCACTGCTGTGGTTCGGGCTGGGGCAGAACAGCCTGATTTTCGTGCTGGTGCATTCGGTGTTGTGGGCATTGGCGCTGAACACCTACGCCGGCTTTCTCGGGGTCTCGGAAACCCTGCGCATGGCCGGGCGTAATTACGGGCTCAAGGGGATGAGATTTGTCCTGTTCATCCTCATCCCCGCCGCGCTGCCCTCAATCCTCGCGGGTTTGAAAATAGGCTGGGCCTTCGCCTGGCGTACGCTGATTGCCGCTGAACTGGTGTTCGGAGCTACCAGCGGCAAGGGTGGGTTGGGCTGGTACATTTTTCAGAATCGCAATGAGCTGTACACCGATAAGGTGTTTGCCGGGTTAGCGGTGGTGATTCTGATTGGGCTGCTCGTGGAGAACCTGGTGTTTGATACGTTGGAAAGAGTGACAGTGAAGCGGTGGGGGATGCAGCGGTAAGCCTTCACCTCTCTTAACCTGTGGGAGCAAAGCTTGCTCGCGATTGCCGCAACGCTGTCTAACTGATCAACGCTTCATCGTTCATCGCGAGCAAGCTTTGCTCCTACAGGGTACGGCTTCGCTGTTAGGATTGCGGTTGAGTCAATCCTGATCGTTTACGAGTGCTCAGTATGCAACTTCCGGACATGAATCTTTTAGTCGCCCTCGACGCCTTGCTCGACGAGGGGAGCGTGGTGGGCGCTGCGCGGCGGATGAATCTCAGCCCGGCAGCGATGAGTCGGACGCTGACGCGTATTCGTGAAGCCATTGGCGATCCGATCCTGGTGCGGGCGGGGCGTGGCCTGGTGCCGACGCCCAAGGCGCTGGAGTTGCGTGAGCAGGTGCGGGATGTGGTGGAGCAGGCCTCGTTGCTGTTTCGCTCGGCGGATGACGTGGATCTGAGCAGTTTGCGCCGACGTTTCAGCATTCGCGCCAATGACTTCTTTGTGGGCGTTTACGGCGGCAAGCTGTTCGACACCATGGAGCGCCAGGCCCCGCATTGTGAGCTGCGCTTTGTTCCCGAGGGGGATGGGGATGACGAGGCCTTGCGCGAGGGGCGGATCGATCTGAGCGTGAGCAACAATCGCCCGCTGATGCCTGAGGTTAAAGTACAAAATCTGTTTGCTACGCACTTCGTTGGCCTGGTTCGTGAGGATCACCCGTTGTTCGATGAAGAGATCACTGCCGAGCGATATGCGGGGTTTTCCCATATCAGCATGTCGCGCCGTGGTATTGCCCGGGGGCCGATTGATACGGCGCTCAATGCCTTGGGGTTGGAGCGGCGGGTAGCGGTGATTGCGCCGAGTTTTCATGCGGCGATGTTTGCGTTGCCGGATTCCGATTTGATCCTGCCGGTGCCCAAGGAGGCGCTGCTGAGCATCCGGCGCCTGGGTCTGAAGCTGCGCTCGTTTACCCTGCCGATACCGCTGCCGACCATCATGCTGACGCAGGCCTGGCATCCTCGGTTCGATAAGGATCCAGCGCATCGCTGGCTGCGCGAGACGTTGAAAGCGTGTTGCGATGAGACCTGGTTGGCGGCGCAGCCTTAAAAGATCAGAAGATCGCAGCCGCCTTCAGGTATGCCTGCAGGAGCTGCCGAAGGCTGCGATCTTTTGATCTTTTATGACGATTGCGCCCCACGCACTTATAACCTGCCAATAAGTTGATTTTCGTCAGCTGCCACCCTCCATAAAATAACCGGGTATTCAAATCCCGGAGCCTGCAGTACATGACTTCCCTCACGGTCCCGGCACCTGTCGCCACGACCGCTGCTTCGCCCCCGGTATTCGGCCCGCGAATCATCATTGGCCTGGTCGGCGTGCTCATCGCCGTGCTGGTGTCCGGCCTGAACGAGATGGTCACCAAGGTGGCCCTCGCCGACATCCGCGGTGCGCTGGCCATTGGTTACGACGAAGGTACCTGGCTGGTCGCCAGCTACACCGCCACTTCGGTGGCGGCCATGGCCTTCGCTCCGTGGTGTTCGGTGACCTTCTCCCTGCGCCGGTTCACGCTCTGGGCCATCGGCGTGTTCACCGTGCTGGGTGTGCTGTGTCCGTTCGCTCCGAACTACGAAAGCCTGCTGCTGATGCGCACTTTGCAAGGCCTGGCGGGGGGAGCGTTGCCGCCGATGCTGATGACGGTCGCGCTGCGCTTCCTGCCGGCCGACGTGAAGCTCTACGGGCTGGCAGGGTATGCATTGACCGCCACTTTTGGTCCCGGCCTGGGCACTCCGCTGGCCGGGCTGTGGACAGAGTATGTCGGCTGGCAGTGGACCTTCTGGCAAATCGTCGTGCCGTGCCTGATCGCCATGGCGGCGGTGGCTTACGGTTTGCCCCAGGATCCGCTGCGCCTTGAGCGCTGCAAACAGTTCAACTGGCGCGGTTTGCTGTTGGGATTCCCGGCGATCTGCATGCTGGTGATCGGCATCCTGCAGGGCAATCGCCTGGACTGGTTCGAGTCGAGCCTTATCTGCACGTTGCTCGGCGGCGGGTTGCTGCTGCTGGTGCTGTTCCTGATCAACGAATGGTCGCAACCGATGCCGTTTTTCAAGATGCAGATGCTTGGTATCCGTAACCTGGCCTTCGCGTTGCTGACCCTGGCCGGGGTGCTGGTGATCCTGCTGGCGGTGATCATTATTCCGTCCAGCTACCTGGCGCAGGTCCAGGGTTATCGCCCGATACAAACCGCGCCGATCACCTTGTTGGCAGCACTGCCACAGTTGATCGCGCTGCCCCTGGTGGCGGCCTTGTGCAACCTGCGCTGGGTCGATTGCCGATGGGTACTGGGGATTGGCCTCGGCATGTTGGTGCTGTCGTGCCTCGGGGGCTCGCAACTGACGTCGGTGTGGATTCGCGACGATTTCTACCCGCTGCAACTGCTGCAGATTTTCGGCCAGCCCATGTCGGTGCTGCCGTTGCTGATGCTGTCCACCGGCAGTATCAGCCCGATGGAAGGGCCGTTCGCCTCCGCCTGGTTCAACACGGTCAAGGGCCTGTCGGCGGTGATCGCCACCGGCGTGATCGAGGCGCTGACCACCGCAAGACAACATTTTCACTCGACCATGCTAGTCGACCGTCTCGGCAATTCGCCCCTGGTGGACAGTGACAGCGCCGGCCTCGCTCACCGTTTGCACCAGCAGGTCGTCGTGCTCACCGCATCGGATCTCTATCTGTGCATGGCCGGCGTCGCATTGGCGCTGATCCTGCTGATTTTCTGGATGCCAACGCGGATCTATCCGCCCCGGGCCCCGACTTGAACGCTCCACGAAACAGAAGGTTTTTATGACGACTCTCTCCAGGAAAAAAGCGGCCGTCGGCATCGCGGCGGTGGTTACGCTCGGCGTATTGATTTACCTGCTGGCACCCGGTTTGTTCGGCAAACGCACACACCAGACCACCAATGATGCTTTCGTTTCTGCGGACTTCACCCTGGTGGTCCCGCGTGTTGCCGGGTTCATCAAGGAAGTGCTGGTGGAAGACAACCAGCAGGTCAAGGCCGGCCAGTTGCTGGCGCTGATTGATGACCGGGACCTGCGCGCAGCTGCCCAGGCCGCCGATGCGGAAACGCTGGTCGCCAGGGCTCAATTGCAGAATGTGCGGGCAACGCTGGAGCGCCAGGCCTCCGTGATCGCTCAGGCGCAAGCGAGCGTGGTATCGGCCAAGGCAGAACGGGACTTCGCCGAACATGAACTGAACCGCTACAACCACCTCGCTGGCGTCGGTGCCGGCACGGTACAGAACGCACAGCAAGCCCGCACTCGCATCGACCAGGCGTCGGCGAAGCTGGCCAATGTCACGGCTGTATTGGCCGCAGAGCGCAAGCAGGTGGACATCCTCATCGCCCAGCGGGATGCGGCTGAAGGTGGCCTCAAGCGTGCACAGGCTGCGTTGGAAATTGCCAGTTTTGAACTGTCCTATACACGCATCGTTGCGCCCCAGGACGGCATGGTTGGCGAGCGCGCAGTGCGAGTCGGCGCGTACGTCACGCCCGGCAGCAAAATCCTCGCAGTGGTGCCGCTGGCGCAGGCTTATGTGGTGGCCAACTTTCAGGAGACCCAATTGGCCGACGTGCGGCCCGGGCAGCAGGTCCAGGTGCGGGTGGACAGCCTGGACGGCGAGGCGCTGACGGGGCGTGTCGAAAGTATTGCACCGGCCACCGGGGTGACGTTTGCGTCGATCAAGCCGGACAACGCGACGGGTAACTTCACCAAGGTGGTACAGCGGATTCCGGTGAAGATTGTGCTTGATCCAGGGCAGCCGTCGGCCGAGCGGCTGCGAGTAGGGATGTCGGTGGAGGCGAGTATCGACACTGCCGCGACCGATAAGCATGAGGTGGCGCAACGATGAAAGGATTGCTTGATTGGGCCGGCGCTTTCGCGAGCATGCCCGCTCCCACAAGGGGCCTGATTCATTCCCCCACGTTTTGCCCGGACTCTGATCACCTGTGGGAGCGGGCTTGCCCGCGAAGAGGCCGCAAGCCAAAACTCACCCTCTGTGCCTTACTGGTAATAAGCCTCTCAGCCTGCACGGTCGGCTCCGACTTCCAGAAACCCCAGGTACAGCAAATGGCCGACTGGTCGCAGCCCACCAAGGCCGCCGCGAGTCAGGCGGTCGCCGAAAACATGGACGAGCGCTGGTGGGAAGTGTTCAACGATCCCAAGCTGTCAGCGCTCACCCAGCGCGCCCTGACCGACAACCTGGACCTCAAACTCGCCAGCAGTCGCCTGCAGCAAAGCCGCGCAGCACGCCAGGTGATCACCGCCGACCGTTACCCCAACACCGCCGCCACCGGCAGCTATGGGCGTAAACGCAACAGCGGCGAAGGGTTGAACGACCCTTCGGGCAACAACGGTGATTCGGCCTTCAATTTGTGGGATGCCGGCTTCTCGGCGTCCTGGGAGCTGGATTTCTGGGGCCGGGTGCGGCGCGAGACCGAGGCTGCCGATGCCACCCTCGAAGTCGCCGAAAATGATCGTCGCGGGGTACTGCTGTCGGTGCTCGCCGAGACCGCCCGGGACTACATCCAGCTGCGCGGAGTACAAGGCACACGAGCAGTCACCGAACAAAACCTCGACGTCGCCCGGCACAGCCTCAAGCTGTCACAGCTGCGCCTGGCCGACGGCGTCGCCACGGACCTGGATGTCGCCGAAGCCGCTGCGCAAGTGTCCGCCATCGAGTCGCGCCTGCCATCGCTTGAGCAACGCCAGTCGCAGTTGATCAACGCGCTGAGCCTGTTGATGGGGGAACCACCCCATGCGCTGTCCGCCGAGTTGGCCGCCGATGCACCGGTGCCGCAAAGCCCAAGTCAGATCGCCATTGGCTTGCCTTCGCAACTGGCCGAGCGACGACCTGATATCCGTCAGGCCGAAGCGCGCCTGCACGCCGCCACCGCCAATATTGGCGTGGCCAAAGGCGATTTTTATCCACGGATTACCTTGTCGGGCAACGTCGGCTCCCAAGCGCTGCAGTTGAGTGATTTCGGTAGCTGGGGTTCCCGCGCATTTGGCATCGGTCCGCAGTTCAGCCTGCCACTGTTCGACGGCGGTCGCCTGCGCGGCGTGCTCAACCTGCGCGAAGCCCAGCAACAGGAAGCGGCTATCGCCTATCAGCAAACCGTCTTGCGCGCGTGGCACGAAATCGATGATCAACTGAGCGCCTACAACGCCAGCCAACGGCGCCGGGACAGCCTGGCCGAAGCCGTGCGCCAGAACCAGATCGCACTGACCACCGCGCAACGGCAATACGTCGAAGGGGTAGTCGATTTCGTCAACGTACTCACCGTACAAGGCGAACTGCTGGCGACCCAGGAACAGTGGGTGGAAAGCTCGACCGGGGTGTCGTTGGCGATGGTGGGCTTGTATAAGGCGCTGGGCGGTGGATGGGAGTCGGTGTATCCGCTTGAGGCAGCCACAGTTAGCCGTTGATCAATGTCGTTTTGCCAGTTGCCGCAGCCAGTGGGATTGCTGCTACGGCGATGGCCGGACCGTGGTGTCGAGCCTGACTTACGATTGGTAAGGCAAATTGCAGAAACTGTGGGAGCTCGAACGACTCAACTCGAATCGACACCACAAATCCCTGTGGGAGCGGGCTTGCCCGCGAAGAGGCCGTCACATTCAGTACCCATGCTGACTGAGGCACCGCTTTCGCAGTCTAGTAGAGGGCTCGACTGTATGGATTTTGATCAATCGACACACCGCCCCGATGGGCGGATTTCCCCCCGCGATCGCCTTGGCGGGCCTAGACTTTTGTCATGGAGCCAACAGGTTTATCCATCGTCCGCAGGTGAACCCTGCGGACACCGAGGTGCATCATGCGTATGGCAAGAACCGTGCAGAACAGCCTGGACAAGGCCAACTGCGAATTTGACATCGTCAGTCACCCTCACTCGGCCAGCAGCCTGGAAACCGCGCGTGTCGCCGGTATTCCGGCCGAACGAGTGGCCAAGTCGGTGATCCTGGATGATCACCATGGGCGTTACCTGATGGCCGTCCTGCCGGCCAGTCGCCACCTGGACTTGAGCAAGGTCCGCGGCAGCGGCGAGTGGCAGATCACTCGTGAAAGCAACCTGGCGCACCTGTTCAATGACTGCGAACGCGGAGCGGTGCCGGCGCTGGGTGAGTCCTACGGCCTGGACATGGTCATCGACCCGTTGCTGACGCGGCAAAAAGACATCTACCTGGAGGCGGGTAATCACAACAACCTGCTACACATGAGTGTGCCGCAGTACTTGAAAATGGTGCCGCACGCGCAGGTGGTCGAGGTGAGTGATTGAATTCTGCGGCGTCAGCGACCTCTATTCGCGAGCAGGCTCGCTCCCGCAGGGAAAATGCGCTCAACTGTGGGGACGAGTCTGCTCGCGATTACTTCTTGATCACCATAGGAAGCCTGACATGGAATCCCCAACACATAGCTTGCCCTCTCTGTTCAAGCAGCTGGGGCTGGCCGACGATCCGGTCAGCATCGACCAGTTCATCGCCACCCACTCGCCGCTCAAGCCGGAGCTGCACCTGGCGGACGCATTCTTTTGGACCCAGAGCCAGGCAACGTTCCTGCGGGACGAAATTCTGGATGATGCGGACTGGGCGGAGGTGGTTGACCAGTTGAATGTGTTGTTGAGAAAGGGACGGGGCGTTTAACAGGCAGAGAAAAGTTACTTCAGGATTGCTGGCCGTCAAAAAAAGGACCAGAATTAAGACCTAAAAGAGGTCTTAATTATGCAAAATGTTCTAGCCGATATGGCTGTCAGTGTTTCAGAGTTGAAGAAAAATCCTTCAGCCGTTCTGAACGGCTCATTGGGTGGTCCTGTCGCAGTGCTGAATCATAATCGCGTCATGGGTTACATGGTTCCTGCGGATGTTTTCGAACGCATGGTTGAACGCCTCGACGATCTTGAGTTGGCAGAAATCGTTCGCTCGCGTCTTCATGAGACACCGGTGCCGGTAACGCTGGATGACTTATAAGCTCGAGTTTCTGCCATCTGCCCGCAAGGAGTGGGACAAGCTGGGACATACATTGCGCGAGCAATTCAAGAAAAAGCTGGCAGAAAGATTAGAGGTGCCTCGAATACCTTCGGACCTACTGCATGGAATGTCTGACTGCTACAAGATAAAACTGAAGGCATCGGGATATCGTCTGGTTTATCAAGTAGTGGATGAGCGTGTAGTCGTCTCATTTGTGGCGGTAGGTAAGCGCGAGCGCAGCGAAGTCTACGAGCGAGCTCGAAAACGCTGAACGCAGTCAAATTGTTTCAAAACTTGACCGGCATTCCCTGCAAATGCGATATTGATAGTTAGCAAACTAACAGTGTGTGCATAGTCTCGTGCCGAAGAACCTCGACGCCCTCCAAATGAACATCAGCAGTGCCATGGTGGTAGCCGCCAGGCACTGGCGCAAAATCTGCCAGACCACGCTGGTTAATTATGGAATTTCCGAAGCCTGCGCCGTCCCGCTCTTGATGATCGGGCGTTTGGGTGAGGGTGTGCGTCAGGTGACGGTGGCGCAGGCGGCGGGGATGGAAAGCCCTTCGCTGGTGCGCTTGCTCGATCAGCTTTGTCATTCCGGCTATGTACGGCGTACCGAAGATGCCCATGATCGCCGGGCCAAGTGCCTGAGCCTGACTGAAACCGGGCGGGAGCTGGTACAGGCGGTTGAAGCCGAGTTGGTCCGCTTGCGTCATGAAGTGCTCGAAGGCATCGACCAGAGTGACCTGGAAGCCACGTTGCGGGTGCTTCGGGCGTTCGAAGCGGCGAACGCGCCATCGGTGATTGGCTCGTGAGCGGATTTTTTACCGGCATGCCCCCTGCGCGAGACTGGTTCTACGGGGTTCGCACGTTTGCCGCCTCCATGATCGCGCTCTACATCGCCATGCTCATGCAAATGCCCCGTCCATATTGGGCGATGGCCACGGTGTATATCGTCTCCAGCCCTTTTGTCGGCCCCACCAGTTCCAAGGCGCTATACCGTGCGGTCGGGACTTTTCTCGGTGCCATGGCGGCGGTTTTCTTCGTGCCGATGTTCGTGCAAAGCCCTTACGTACTGGTGGTGGTGATCGCGCTATGGACCGGGACGCTGCTGTTTCTGTCCCTGCACCTGCGTACTGCCAACAGCTATGCCTTGATGCTCGCTGGCTACACCTTGCCGCTGATCGCCTTGCCGGTGGTGGATAACCCGTTGGCGGTGTGGGATGTGGCCGAAGCGCGTACGGAGGAAATTTTCCTCGGTATCGCAGTAGCTGCGGTGGTTGGCGCGATGTTCTGGCCGCGACGGCTGGCGCCGGTGTTCAACGACTCGGTGGGCAAATGGTTTACTGACGCTTCGACTTACAGCCTGCGGTTTCTCAATCGCCAGGTGCAGCCCGATGAAGTCAGTGCCCTGCGGGCCTCGATGGTCGCGACCTTCAACACCCTGGAGCTGATGATCGGCCAGTTGCCCCACGAGGGTGCCCGGCCACAAACCGTGCGCAATACCAAAGAGCTGCGTGGGAGGATGATTCATCTGCTTCCAGTGATTGATGCCTTGGACGATGCGCTGTATGCCCTGGAGCGGCGTACACCCGAGCTGGTGGAGAAATTTGCCCCGTTGCTGGCGGCCACCACCCAATGGCTCGAACACAAGGACGCCGACCTGCAGCGCTGGCAGGCCCTGAAAAACCAACTCGAAGCCCTGCAACCGAACGCCGAGGCGCTGGATGATCGCAGGCAACTGTTGTTCTCCAACGCCATCTATCGCCTAGGTGAATGGATCGACCTGTGGCAGGACTGCCGCAGCCTGCAGCATGCCATTGAGTGCGAAAGCCAGGACAGCTGGCGCGCGGTGTATCGGCACTGGCGCCTGGGCCGGCTCTCGCCGTTCCTGGATCGTGGGCTGATGTTGTATTCGGCGGCATCAACGGTCACTGCGATCATCGTGGCGTCGGTGCTGTGGATCTTGCTCGGCTGGACTGACGGCGGCGCTGCAGTGATTCTCGCGGCCGTGGCTTGCAGCTTCTTTGCCTCGATGGACGACCCGGCGCCGCAGATTTACCGTTTTTTCTTCTGGACGGCGATGTCCGTGGTGTTCGCCAGCCTGTACCTGTTTCTGGTCCTGCCCAACCTGCATGACTTTCCGATGCTGGTGCTGGCGTTCGCGGTCCCGTTCATTTGCATTGGCACCCTGACGGTCAAGCCGCAGTTCTACCTGGGCATGTTGCTGACGCTGGTTAACACCTCGTCGTTCATCAGTATCCAGGGAGCCTATGACGCGGATTTCCTGAGCTTCGCCAACTCCAATCTGGCCGGCCCGGTCGGGCTGCTTTTCGCGTTCGTCTGGACCCTGATTGCCCGGCCATTTGGCGCGGAACTGGCGGCCAAGCGCCTGACCCGGTTCAGCTGGCGCGACATTGTCAGCCTCACCGAACCGGCAACCCTGTCCGAACATCGGCACCTGGGCGTGCAGATGCTCGATCGCCTGATGCAGCACCTGCCGCGGCTGGCGATGACCGGCCAGGACACCGGCATTGCCCTGCGCGAAGTGCGCGTGGCGTTGAACCTGCTCGACTTGCTGGCCTACACGCCACGGGTCACAGGCGTTCCGCAGACGCTGCTGCACCAGGTAGTGGCGGAAGTTGGCGCCTACTTCAAGGCCTGCCTCAAGGCGGACGAACGCTTGCCGGCACCGACGGCCCTGCAGATGACGCTCGATCGTACCCGCCGTGCGCTCACCACCGAGTGTGACGAAGGGGCGCGCCTGCACTTGCTCCACGCCCTGAGCGGGCTGCGCCTGGCACTGTTGCCGGGGGTGGAATTTGTCGGCACGGGCGAACTCGAAGAACCGCTTCCCCATGGCATCGATGGAGCGCCTTTATGATCGGTGATCTGGATATCAGCGGTGTTTTCCTGCCCACGCTGCTGGTGCTGATGGGCATTACTTACGTGATTTTCCTGCTGGTGCACGGGCTGCTGACGCGTCTGCACTTTTACCGTCTGGTCTGGCACCGGGCATTGTTCAACGTGGCTCTCTACGCCTTGCTACTTGGCGCCGTGGACTCACTCAGTCGATACCTGATGACATGAAAAAACCTTTTTTGACCCTCGGTCGCGTGGTGCTGACTCTGCTGATCGTGACCTTCGCCGTCGTCGTCGTCTGGCGCATGGTGATGTACTACATGTTCGCCCCATGGACCCGGGACGGGCACATCCGTGCCGACATCGTGCAGATCGCGCCGGACGTGTCCGGCCTGATTCAGACCGTTGAAGTGCGCGACAACCAATTGGTCAAGCGTGGCCAGGTGCTGTTCAGCATCGACCAGGACCGCTTCAGACTGGCGTTGCGCCAGGCCAAGGCTGCCGTGGCTGATCGTCAGGAAACCCTGGCGCAGGCGCAGCGCGAGCACAAACGTAACCGTGGCCTGGGCAACCTGGTGCCGGGCGAGCAACTGGAAGAAAGCCAGTCCCGGGTCGCCCGCGCCGAAGTCGCCTTGATGGAAGCGCAGGTGGCGGTGGACAGTGCCCAGCTCAACCTGGATCGCTCGACCATCCGCAGCCCGGTGGACGGCTACGTCAACGACCGCGCGCCACGCCATCAGGAATTCGTAACTGCCGGGCGGCCGGTGTTGTCGGTGGTGGACAGCAACTCGTTCCACATTGACGGCTATTTCGAAGAGACCAAACTGGACGGGATTCACGTCGGCCAGAGCGTCGATATCCGGGTGGTGGGTGACCGCGCGCGGTTGCGTGGGCATGTTGAAAGCATCGTTGCCGGTATCGAAGACCGCGACCGCACCAGCGGCAGTAACCTGCTGCCCAACGTCAACCCTGCATTCAGCTGGGTACGGTTGGCCCAGCGGATTCCGGTGCGCATTGCTTTCGATGAGGTGCCTGCGGACTTCCGCATGATCGCCGGGCGTACCGCCACCGTATCGATCATCGAGGATCAGCAACAGGAGCCCGCGCAATGAGCAAGGCTTCGGGTTTGGCGGTGATCGGCCTGGGCATGCTGCTGTCGGCCTGCCAGGTGGTCGGGCCGGATTACCACCTGCCGGACGAAGCCGCCGTGCACCGTGATGATTTCCAGGGCGAGCTGGCGGTGAACGACAAGAACGTCGTTTCCGCGCCCGTGCCCGGTGATTGGTGGCGGTTGTACCAGGATCCGCGCCTGGATCAACTGGTGCAGCAGGCCATGGTCACCAACACCGATCTGCGAGTGGCAGCGGCGAACATTTCCCGGGCCCGGGCACAGGTCGATGAAGCGCAAGCCGCAGGCGGCTGGAGCGGCGGCGTGAAAATCGGCGCTCAGCGTTTGCAGGAGTCCGGCGAAGCATTCCTGCTGGCGGACAAGGTGCCGGTGGCCAATGTGGGCGATATTGGCATCACCACCTCTTATCAATTCGACCTGTTCGGCACCTTGCAGCGCGGTATCGAGGCGGCGAAGGCCAATGCCGATGCGACTCAAGCGGCAGCCGATACTGCACGAATCACCCTGGTGGCCGATGTGGTGCGGGCCTACACCCAGGTGTGCGCGGCCAACGAAGAGCAGGAAATCGCCCAGCACTCCCTGGATCTGCAAGCCCAGGGCACCACGCTGGTACAGCGGCTGCGCGATGCGGGGCGCGGTGATGAAACCCAGGTGACCCGCTCGCAAACCCAATTCAAATCCCTGCGTGCCGAAATGCCGCGCTACGAAGCGGCCCGTCAGGCCGGCTTGTTCCGCCTGTCGATGCTACTCGCCCAGCCAGTGGATCAATTGCCAGCCGGGACGGCGACTTGCGCCGAACTGCCAAAAATCGCCCAGCTGTTACCGGTGGGTGACGGTGCCACGTTGCTCAAGCGCCGCCCCGACGTGCGGCAGGCCGAACGACGCCTCGCGGCTTCCACGGCGGGTATCGGCATCGCCACGGGCGAGCTGTACCCGGACATCAGCATCGGCGCGTCGGTTGGAACCGTCGGCATCCTGGAAAACCTCGGCAAACCGGCGACCAATCGCTGGGGCTTCGGTCCGTTACTGAGCTGGACCGTACCGTCCAACGGCTCGCGTGCACGTATTCGTGAGGCCGAAGCGACCACCCAGGGCGCCCTGGCGCATTTCGATGGGGTAGTGCTCAACGCCATTCGCGAAACCCAGACCGGCCTGGCCCAATACTCCGCGTTGCTGCAACGTCGCGATGCGCTGGCCGAGGCGGAACAATCGGCGCAACAGGCAGCAGACCAGACCCACCGCTTCTTCCAGGCCGGCCGGGCGTCGTTCCTCGCGGACCTGCAAGCCACCCGGACCTACACCGACGTACGGGCGCAGTTGGCCGCCGCGAACACCCAGGTTGCCATGAGCCAGATCGATTTGTTCCTGGCGCTGGGCGGCGGATGGGAAAGCGGACGAACGCAAGGTTCGAACTCCAGCAAACCCTGAGGCCGTTGCTATGCTTTGATTTGTTGGGCTGACGCGCCACGAGCCACGCCAGTCCACTGATCAAGGCTCGCGTTGGTCATGGGGACTAAAATAATGAAAAACCCTTATGCTCCCGGCTTCTGGTGCGCTATAGCCGCACTGGTCCTGCTGTCAGCCACCTATTTCTACGGCATCATGCTGGCCCACCAGATCGACAAGGCCCTGATATTTCTCGACAGTGCCTCGGCGCTGATCGCCGTGCTGTCGATTGTGGTGGTCGCCTGGGCTTCTGTTCAGGGCGCCCGTATCAAGAAAAAACACCTCGAACAAGGCAAGACGCTGGTGCTCATCTGGGACACCAAGGTGGCTTTGCGCCGGGTTGAAACCGTGTTTGACCGCTATTTCTGGGGCAGCTACTGGCAACCCGGCCGCACTTTCCAGGAAGTCATGGGCGAGCTGACCGGCACGCCGCTGGAAAAAAGCCTGGAAACCTTAAAGAAGCAGTGCCTGGCACTGGACAAGCAGGTGTCGGACGAGGAGCGGCATTGGCTAAGCAACGCCCGCGAGCTCTCCGATGTCGCCACCGCCATGGCCCGGGAGCGTTACCAGCTGGACTTCTGCGACCCGCGCGCGGAGGTGACGGGTGGGGCGGTGATCAATCGGGATTTTGAGGTGCTGGTGTATACCTGGACCGCGCGGCTGAAGAGTTTTGACCATCAGCTCGATGAAATTGAAGTGCAGTATTCCTGACATCTGAAATCATCCCGGTGGCCCTCAGGGAACTGTGGCAACTGTGGGATCTCTGACACCTGTAGGAGCAAAGCTTGCTCGCGATAACGGTCCGTCAGCCACGCTGCAGGTGGATGAGCCGGAGTCATCGCGAGCAAGCTTTGCTCCTAAACCTTTAATCATTGGGCCACCCAGTGCGCCCGGTGCTAATCTCCATCGCACTTTCAGCTTAGTCGTGTCCGTAACCCGTCACGGGTTCAGGGAAGACGACACACCTTCAAACAACGGACATTGATCGGGTAATTCATGAATAAATCAGCAGGCGTGCTTCTGGGAATTGTCGTGGCAATCGGTGCAATCAGCGCAGGGGGTGCCTGGTACACCGGCACCAAGCTTGAAGGCGTGCTCAATACCTCGATCGCCGATGCCAACAAGGAGCTGCAAGCCGCGCTGGTAGGTTCCAATGGCACCGCGTCGCTGGAGCTGGTGTCGCTGGAGCGCAACGTATTCAGCAGCACCGCGCACTACCGCCTCAAGGGTGAAGGCGAGATGTTCGGTGAAGCCCCGGTGGAGTTACTGTTCGTCGACCACATCGAGCACGGTCCTCTGCCGTTCTCCCGCCTGGTGTCGCTGAAGTGGCTGCCAGTCATGGCCACCAGTCACTACGAACTGGAAAAAACCCCGCTCACCGCCAAATGGTTCGCCGCTGCCAAGGACAAGTCCCCGCTCACCGGCGTGGTCAACATCGGCTACGACAAATCCACCAACGGTAACCTCCAGTTGCTGCCGCTGGACGTCGCCCTTGACGACAAGTCCCAGCTGAAGTTTTCCGGATTGAATGTCGACGTCGATGCCAGCGCCCAGGCGCAAAAGGTCAAGGCCAACGGTTACATGGACAGCCTGACCCTCACGACCGTGGCTGAGGACCTGACGCCGGTTAAAGTCGAACTCGGCGGCCTGACCTTCGCCAGCAACCTGACCAAGGGTACCTACGGGTATTACGTCGGCGAAAACACCGTCGAGCTGACCGACAACAAGACCACCTTCGGCGCCGGCCAGTCAGTATTAGGCCTGAAGAAGTTTGAAATGAAGAACCAGACCGAAGAATCGGGCACCAGCGCTTCAGGCCGTGCCGATTACAAGGTGGGCGAGGTGTCGCTGAACGGCAAGACCATCGGCTCCGCGCAGATGGCCATGAGCCTGAAGAACCTGGACATTCCGGCGACCATGTCGTTGATGCAGGTTTACCAGACCAAACTGCAACCTTACGAGAAGGCCGCGGCTGAAGCGGCAGCAGCAGGTCTGCCGGCGCCGGAGCTGGTGCTGACCCCTGCCGAAGAGGCCCAGGTAAAAACCGGCCTGGAAAAACTGCTGGCCGCCGGGCCGCAGGTTGCGCTGGAAAACCTCTCGCTGAAAACCGCCAACGGCGAAAGCAAGGCCAACCTGGTGCTCGACCTGACCAAGCCGAAATCGATGGACCTGCCGCCGGATCAGTTGACTCAGCAACTGATCGCCCTGCTGGACCTCAACGTGCAAGTGTCCAAGCCGATGCTGGTTGACCTGTTCAGCGTGCAGTCACAAATCGATGGCCAGACCGATGCCAAGCTGATCGCCGATCAGGCCATGGCCACTGCGGACATGTTCGGCAGCATGGCGGTGGGCAGCGAGTTTGCCAGACTCGATGGCAACAACATCGTCACCAAGTTGCACTACGCCAACAACCTGGTGGAGTTCAATGGCCAGAAGATGACCGTTGAAGAGTTTGTCGGCTTCATCATGAGCAAAATCAGTGCTCCGGTGCCCGTCGAGTAAGGCCAACCGTTGCGCAGAAGCGCTCGGCGTCTGCTTCAGGGCGCCTCGCACTTGCGGATAAAACGCTCCCCTGTAGGCGCTGCCGAAGGCTGCGATCTTTTGACTTTCAACATCAAAAGATCGCAGCCTTCGGCAGCTCCTACGGGAAATTTTGCAGCCAAGAATTCATCGGGCATCGCGAATCAGTCGCCAGGCCTCATCCACGGACAACGGCTGTTTCATACGTTCTGCCAGCATCGCCATCGCCCACTCTTCATCGCACGCAACTGCAGCGGAAACCACTCCGTTTTTACCAAACAGCCCAATAAACGGCGGAGGGTAGGGGTCGCCCTTGAACTCCACCTCGTCCCACGTTTCAGCGTGCCCGAGGTAGTCGTAGTTCTTGCCGAAATGCCAGGTCCAGACGCGTTGCAAGGCCATGATCGCTCTCCAGGCAGGCATTTCCATTAAGACTGGGCGGCCGATCGCGAGGTTCAGCCAAATCCCTCTGCCACGGCGCGAACGGTGCGGCTATAGTTCGCAAGCCGACGTTGGCCCCACCCGCACCAGGTGCTCCGCAATGACCCGATTGACCTCTTTGACCCCTTGGCTGGCGGCCTTTGCAGTTGCCTTCTGCGTACAACTGCCGGCCCAGGCCCATGAGCGTTTCACTGTTAACATCCCGGGCGTCTCCGATGACCGGCTGTTCACTGCCGCGGCCGCCAGCGACGCCGAAGGCTGCGGCGGCCACAACGTTTCTCCGGCACTGAGCTGGAATGCCGGCCCGGCCGGCACCTTGAGCTACGCGATCGTGATGCACGACCCCGACGGGCAAAAAGGCCAGGGCGTCGATCATTGGCTGAATTACGGCATCAAGGCCTCTACCCATCAGATTGCCGAAGGTGCGGGCACCAAGCCCACGCTCGACGGAGTCGGTGGCCTGAACAGCAAGGGCACCAAGGCCTACGTCGGTCCTTGTCCGCCTGTCGGCGACAGCGCCCACCACTACATCATCCAGCTTTACGCCCTGGACCTCGCTCCCGACGCCTTGCCCGCCGGCCTGACGCGTACTCAGTTGCTGGAAAAGATCAAAGGGCATGTGCTGAAGAACAGCAGCGTGGTGCGCCGTTATCACCGCTGAATATTTTTTCCGGTGAGTTAACCCGAACCTGCCGGGCTGCCCGTCTCAAAGGATGAATGGATCATCTTCCTTGAGGTCAGCCCCCATGTCCCTCCCTCTGCATTTCCTCCGCCCGGCCGCCCATGGTTTCGCCGCGGGCCTGCTGCTGGCGATGGCCGGTTGCGGTGTCTCGTCCACGCCAGACTCCGCTTCGATTGCCTCAGCACCCGCGCAGGCTGAGTTGAAGACCGAAGCCTTGGTCCTTGGCGATGCTTCCGCGGCCAAGCGCACTGTGCGAGCAGCGCCGCTGGCGACTTTTGCGCCAATGCCAGAAGCATCCCCTGCGGGCTACCAGGACCAGCAGCGCGAGCAGTATCAGGCGCTGGCCGATAACCCGATCCACAGCGTGGCTCAAACGCCGGTCTCAACCTTCAGTGCCGACGTCGATACCGGCGCCTACGCCAATGTCCGGCGCTTGCTCAACCAGGGGCGCCTGCCGCCCGAAGGAGCGGTGCGCCTGGAAGAAATGGTCAACTACTTTCCCTACGACTACGCCTTACCCACCGACGGCTCGCCCTTTGGCGTGACCACGGAGCTGGCGCCAACTCCCTGGAATGCGCACACCCGGTTGCTGCGCATCGGCATTAGGGCCTCGGACCACGCAGTGGCTGACCTGGCCCCGGCGAACCTGGTCTTCCTGGTCGACGTCTCCGGGTCGATGGACCGCCGCGAAGGCCTGCCGCTGGTCAAGAGCACGCTGAAACTGCTGGTCGATCAACTGCGCGATCAGGATCGCGTGTCACTGGTGGTATACGCCGGTGAATCTCGTGTGGTGCTGGAGCCAACTTCCGGACGGGAAAAAGCTAAAATTCGAACAGCCATCGATCAGTTATCGGCGGGCGGCTCGACCGCTGGCGCATCAGGCATCGAACTGGCCTACCAGTTGGCAGGGCAGGCGTTCATTGCAAAAGGTATCAACCGCATCCTGCTGGCCACGGACGGCGACTTCAACGTCGGCATCAGCGACTTCGACAGCCTCAAGCAAATGGCGGCGGACAAGCGCAAGACCGGTATTTCCCTGACCACAATGGGTTTCGGAGTGGATAACTACAATGAACACCTGATGGAGCAACTGGCCGACGCGGGCGATGGCAACTACGCCTATATCGACAACCTGCGCGAGGCGCGCAAGGTCCTGGTGGACCAGCTCGGTTCAACCCTCGCGGTCGTCGCGAAAAACGTAAAGCTGCAAGTGGAATTTAATCCGGCCCAGGTCAGCGAGTACCGCCTGTTGGGCTATGAAAATCGCGCCTTGAAACGCGAAGATTTCAGCAACGACAAGGTCGACGCTGGCGAAATCGGCGCAGGCCATACGGTAACCGCCCTGTACGAAATTGTTCCAAAGGGGGAGAAGGGTTGGCTGGAGCCGCTGCGCTACAGCCAGGCCGCCAGCATTGATGCCACCAAGACAACGGAAATGGCCATGCTGCGCGTGCGTTATCAGCTGCCGGAAGGTGGGAATAGTCGCTTGATTGAACGCCCGATCGTTGCAGGCCAAGCCGCAGCCGCCTCTGACGATCTGCGCTTCGCCGCAGCCGTGGCAGCTTTTTCCCAGCAGCTGAAGGACGGGCGCTATACCGCCAGCTTCAGTCTGAAAGACACTGAGGCACTGGCCCGTGGCGCCCGGGGCGAAGACCGGTTTGGCCTGCGAGCGGAGTTCGTGCAGTTGGTCGAGCTGGCGCAAAGCCTGCAAACCACCGAACATCAGGCAATGATCCAAGAGACCCACTGACATGACTGCCCCGCCCCCAAGCTCGGCCACCAGCAGCGACGAATCGCTGCTGGCCCGCTACCGCTCAGGCGACAGCGTGGCGTTCGAGATCCTGTACGCCCGCCACCGCCAGGGACTGTACCGATTCCTTCTTGGCCTCAGCGGTAAAGCCGAGCTGGCCGAAGAGGTGTACCAGGACACCTGGCTGAGCCTGATCCGCAGCACCAGCCAGCCACAAGGCCGGGCGAATTTTCGTACATGGTTGTACCAGATTGCCCGCAATCGACTGATCGACCACTGGCGCAAACACGGAATTCGTAACCCTTTGCACGACAGCTATGACGAACAGGTCCACGCCTTGCCTGATGACGCCGCCGACCCCGCGCAATTACTGAGCTTGAGCCGCGACACCCAGCGCCTGGAAACCGCCCTGCAAACCCTGCCGGCGGACCAGCGCGAAGTGTTCCTGCTGCGTGCCCACGGCGATCTCGACTTGCCACAGATCGCCACCCTCACTGAAACACCGCTGGAAACCGTCAAGAGTCGCTTGCGTTACGCCCAGCAAAAACTGCGTCGGCTGCTGGCCGAGGAGGTACTGACATGACTGACGCCCGTAAAGCACCTGAAGAGGAAGTGGTGAAACACTTTCGTGAACAGTCTACCGACGAGCCACCGGCACACCTGGATGCGTTCATCCTCGCCGCAGCGCATCGAGAAACCCCGGCACCCAAGGCAAGCCTCTGGCAGCGGTGGTCGCAAGCCTGCCAAAAGCCGCGCTGGCAAGTCGCATTCGCCAGCCTGGTCGGCGTAGCGCTGATGCTGGCGCTGGTACAACCCGGTCCCGAGCAGGAGCCCGTCTACGACTTCGCGCCAACCCCCAAAGCCTCCGCCCCGGCACCTGCAGCGCCGATGGCCGAACTCGCCGCGCCTGCGCAGCGTGAATCCATGCGTGCGCAAATGGCCGACGAAGCCAAAGTCAGCAAACGCATGGCGGCGCCGGCAAAGAGCCTGGATGAGCAGTTGCTTGAGGTGGTACGCCTGCAGGAAACCGGTCAGAAATCAGCGGCGGACAAGTTGTTAGAGTCGCTGAAACAACGTTTCCCCAACGAAAACCTCGACGACCGGCTCAAGGAACTGCAGAAAAACCAGCACCGATAACCGTCCGCCATTTGGCAACCAGCCCCGAAAGCGCGCACTATCGGGCCATAGCCGATGCGTTGGAGGAAGCCATGGCGAAAAAAATCGACCGCATCGCCCAAATGCTCAACTGCCCGGTGAAGGGAGAGGAACTAAGGCGGGCAGTGACCGAGAGCCGCAAGGAATTCCTGTTGGCTCAGGAGAAGGAGCAGGCCTTGGAGGAGGATGACCTTGATGATGGGGTGTTCGAGGATGAGGAGGGGGATGATGAATATGATGAGTTTGATTGGACTACGGAGTGAGGGAGCTGCGGAGTAAACCTGATTCAGGTCGAGACACCACCCACAAAAAAAGCCCCAGACCTTAAGGCCTGGGGCTTTTTCGTTTCTACTATGGTGCACCAGGCGGGATTCGAACCCACGACCACTGCCTTCGGAGGGCAGTACTCTATCCAGCTGAGCTACTGGTGCAAGCGGGCGCCATGATACTCATAAGCGCTGCGGGCGTCCATGCTGCTGAATCGCCTGTGTTTTTTGGCCGCCGAGCGGGCGGTTGTCACGTTGATCAGAAAAAATGGGCAAAAGAGCGGTTTTCGTTCTTTTTTTCGAACAGGCTATTGTCCTTTACCCCCTTTGATCCTAGGATTCGTTTGAGATTTCAAACGCTCTTGTCTGGGTGCTGAACCGCGCGAGTCCAATCCGTGCGCTATTTATGTGCTTCAGCCCGGTGAATGATTTCCCTGACGGCAGCCTATAAGGCGCCTTTCTACAATCATAATTTGCTCCGCGCCCGGCGCGGTGCTGTTAAGGAAAGCCGACATGCAGCTTAAAGACACCCAGTTGTTCCGCCAGCAAGCCTTCATCGATGGCGCTTGGGTCGATGCGGACAATGGTCAGACGATCAAGGTCAACAACCCGGCAACGGGCGAAATTCTGGGCACCGTGCCGAAAATGGGCGCTGCCGAAACCCGCCGGGCAATCGAAGCCGCAGACAAGGCGCTGCCGGCTTGGCGTGCACTGACCGCCAAGGACCGTGCGAACAAGCTGCGTCGCTGGTTCGAACTGATCATCGAAAACCAGGACGACCTGGCTCGCCTGATGACCCTGGAACAGGGCAAGCCATTGGCCGAAGCCAAGGGCGAAATCGTCTACGCCGCTTCCTTCATCGAGTGGTTCGCCGAAGAAGCCAAGCGCGTCTACGGTGACGTGATTCCGGGCCACCAGCCAGATAAGCGCCTGATCGTGATCAAGCAGCCCATCGGCGTGACCGCGGCAATTACCCCGTGGAACTTCCCGGCCGCGATGATCACCCGTAAAGCCGGCCCGGCCCTGGCCGCCGGTTGCACCATGGTGCTCAAGCCTGCTTCGCAGACTCCGTTCTCGGCGTTCGCCCTGGCTGAGCTGGCCCAGCGTGCCGGCATTCCTGCTGGCGTGTTCAGCGTTGTTTCCGGCAGCGCCGGCGACATCGGCAGCGAGCTGACCAGCAACCCGATCGTGCGTAAGTTGTCCTTCACCGGCTCGACTGAAATCGGTCGCCAGTTGATGGCTGAATGCGCCAAGGACATCAAGAAAGTGTCCCTTGAGCTGGGTGGCAACGCGCCGTTCATCGTGTTCGACGACGCGGACCTGGATAAGGCCGTCGAAGGCGCGATCATTTCCAAGTACCGCAACAACGGCCAGACCTGCGTCTGCGCCAACCGCCTGTACATTCAGGATTCGGTCTACGATGCGTTCGCTGAAAAACTGAAAGTGGCTGTGGCCAAACTCAAGATCGGCAACGGTCTGGAAGACGGCACCACCACTGGCCCGCTGATCGATGAAAAAGCCGTGGCCAAGGTCAAGGAACACATTGCCGACGCCGTGGCCAAAGGCGCCACCGTGCTGTCGGGTGGCAAATCCATCGAAGGCAACTTCTTCGAGCCGACCATCCTGACCAACGTGCCGAACAACGCAGCCGTGGCCAAGGAAGAAACCTTCGGCCCGTTGGCGCCGCTGTTCCGCTTCAAAGACGAAGCCGAAGTGATCGCGATGTCCAACGACACCGAGTTCGGCCTGGCGTCGTACTTCTATGCCCGTGACCTGGGCCGTGTATTCCGTGTGGCTGAAGCCCTGGAATACGGTATGGTCGGCGTCAACACCGGGTTGATCTCCAACGAAGTCGCGCCGTTTGGTGGCATCAAGGCGTCGGGCCTGGGCCGTGAAGGCTCCAAGTACGGCATCGAAGATTACCTGGAAATCAAATACCTCTGCCTGGGCATCTAAGCGCGGCAGACGGGAATGCAATAAGCGGAAAGGGCACGAGAGCGCTGACCCTTTCTGCGTTTCAACCGGAATTTTCTCTGTGGCCGGGAAAGCTATGGCAGTCGATCATCGCATGCTGCCGTAGTTGCCTCCCCGCCGCATTTTCCTTGAGCCACGCCGCCCGATGAGCGGCGAATGAGGACTTTATGAGCAAGACTAACGCTTCTTTGATGAAACGCCGCGAAGCCGCTGTACCACGCGGTGTTGGCCAGATTCACCCGATCTTCGCCGAGTCCGCGAAGAACGCTACCGTTACCGACGTTGAAGGTCGCGAGTTCATCGACTTCGCCGGCGGTATCGCAGTACTGAACACCGGTCACGTGCACCCGAAAATCATCGCCGCCGTGACCGCGCAGCTGAACAAGCTGACCCACACCTGCTTCCAGGTGCTGGCCTACGAACCGTACGTAGAGCTGTGCGAAAAAATCAACGCCAAGGTGCCTGGTGATTTCGCCAAGAAAACCCTGCTGGTGACCACCGGTTCCGAAGCCGTAGAGAACGCCGTGAAAATCGCCCGCGCCGCCACTGGCCGTGCCGGCGTGATCGCGTTCACTGGCGCTTACCACGGTCGCACCATGATGACCCTGGGCCTGACCGGTAAAGTCGTGCCTTACTCGGCCGGCATGGGCCTGATGCCAGGCGGCATCTTCCGCGCGCTGTACCCTAATGAACTGCACGGCGTGAGCGTCGACGACTCGATCGCCAGCATCGAACGCATTTTCAAGAACGACGCCGAGCCGCGTGACATCGCTGCGATCATCATCGAGCCGGTTCAGGGTGAGGGCGGTTTCTACGTCGCGCCTAAAGAGTTCATGAAGCGTCTGCGCGCCCTGTGCGACCAGCACGGCATCCTGCTGATCGCTGACGAAGTGCAGACTGGCGCTGGCCGGACCGGCACGTTCTTCGCCATGGAACAGATGGGCGTGTCTGCCGACCTGACCACCTTCGCCAAGTCCATCGCTGGCGGCTTCCCGCTGGCGGGTGTGTGCGGTAAGGCTGAATACATGGACGCCATTGCTCCAGGCGGCCTGGGCGGTACCTACGCCGGTAGCCCGATCGCGTGCGCTGCTGCGCTGGCAGTGATGGAAGTGTTCGAAGAAGAGCACCTGCTGGATCGCTGCAAGGCAGTCGGCGAGCGTCTGGTCACTGGCCTGAAAGCCATTCAGTCCAAGTATCCAGTGATTGGTGAAGTACGTGCCCTTGGCGCGATGATCGCGGTCGAGCTGTTCGTAGACGGTGACAGCCACAAGCCAAACGCACCGGCAGTCGCCGCCGTTGTGGCCAAGGCTCGCGACAAAGGCCTGATCCTGCTGTCGTGCGGCACCTACGGCAACGTTCTGCGCGTACTGGTACCCCTGACTTCGCCGGATGAACAACTGGACCAAGGTCTGGCAATCATCGAAGAGTGCTTCTCGGAGCTTTGATCTACAGTGCTCGTATGAAAGTGTGAGCTGATCGACAAAAAAACCCGCCTAGGCGGGTTTTTTTTGTACGTGAAACCCACAGCGCTGTTTCCTGTGGCCTGCATTGAATATGGTGCATGCATTGAGAGGGGAGCCTGTTTGCATGAGAGCTGTTGAGTTACCCGCTGTACCTCGAGTGCTGATTGCCGAGGCGGATCCGTGGTCGCGGGATTTGCTCCAGCAAGTACTGCTGAACGTGCGCTGCGATGCTCGCATCGATCTCTGTGCCGATGGCCAGGACGCGTTGTCGCGACTCGCGGAAAACGCCTACGACCTGGTGATCGTCGACTGGGAGTTGCCTGGTGTGGATGGCTTGAATGTGTTGCGCAGCGTTCGCCAGCGCAAGCGCAATCCGCCGTTGCCGTTCATTCTGATGAGCAGCCGCAATGACAGCGCCAGCGTGCGCGAAGCCTTACCGTTGGCACCTACGGCTTACCTGACCAAGCCGTTGAACATGGAAAACCTGACCCAGCGATTGCAGGATCTGCTGCTTGATGCCGGGCAGGAAGTTTTTTGTGAAGTGCCGGCCCTGGCGGCGGGCATGACCTTGGCGGTGTATCTGGAGCGCCGGCGGACTCTGGCTGACGGTGCGCCACTGATGACCGATGTGGAGGTAGCGGTCAAACGCAGCCTCAACCCCGGCGGGCTTGACCTGACCGTCCTCGAAGAGGGAACGCGTACCGATCCGCAGATTACCGCCGTGCTGATCGCTGCCGCCAACAGCGCCGCCCAACACCGCGGCGCTGCCGTGCAAACCCTGGCCCAGGCCCTGCATCGCCTGGGCTGCGGGCAGAGCATGAACCTGATTCTGGGGCTGACCCTCAAGCGCACCGCGCGGCTCAGCGACCCGTACCTGGCTGACTACGCCGAGCGTTATTGGGACCTGTCGCTGCATACCGCCGAATACGCGCGGACCCTGGCCCGTCTTCTCGACCTGGACCAGGAGCGCTGTTATTGCGCGGGCATGCTGCATCGGCTGGGTGACCTGGCCTTGCTGCGTTGTTTGCAGGAATGGAAGCAGGCCGGCGGCGAGCTGGACGAGTTGGCTGAGGTCGACGAAGCGCTGAGTGGATTTGCGGCCGCTTACGGTTCGGCGCTGCGCACCCGCTGGCGCCTGCCGCTGGAGCTGCGAGAGCTGATCGCGGCGGTCTATCAGCTCGGTGGCGGGGTTTATTCCCGCGAAGCGCTGGTGATGAACATGGCGGCTCAACTGGCGGGCCTGGGCGAGGATGAGGGGCTTGAGGCGCTGGCCAAGGGGCGCACGGCGAGGTTGCTGCAGATCGGCCTGCCGGAGTTGGTGCGGTTGCGCAAAAAATAGCCACCCCCGCCCCGCAGGAGCTGCCGACGGCTGCGATCTTCTGATCTTCTGATCTTTGGTTAGCCCCAAATCAAAAGATCGCAGCCTCGTTTCTCTCGGCAGCTCCTACAGGGGGGCGAATCAGCCGGGGATGATCCGGTTCTTGCCCTGTCGCTTGGCTTCATACATCGCGGCATCCGCCCGGGAGAACAGGCTGTCGACACTTTCATCCTCAGGTAAGAGGCTGGTCAGGCCCTGGCTGATGGTGATGGTGAAAGTCCGGCTGTCGTGGCTGAAACTCAGTTGTTGAATTTCCCGTTGCAGGCGCTCGGCCACCTGCATGGCCACCCCGGGCTCACAGCCTGGAAACACTGCCGCAAACTCCTCTCCGCCGATGCGCCCGAACACGTCACCACGACGCAATGCGGCGCGACCGCACTCAGCGATGCGTTGCAACACGTTATCGCCTTCCTGGTGGCCATAGGTGTCGTTCACGGTCTTGAAATCATCGATATCCAGCATCAGGAACGACAGCGGGGTGCCCTGGGTTCGCGCCCGCTCGAACTCGTGGTTGGCGCATTCAAAAAAATGCCGGCGGTTGCTGCTTTCGGTCAATTCGTCGGTAGTGGCCAGGCGTTGCAGTTCGGTTTCGAGGTGCTTTTTTTCGGTGATGTCTTCAGCAATGCCGACGATGATCAAAGGCTGGCCCGGCTCGCCCTGGCGGTTGATAAAGCACTTGTCGCTCAGCCAGCGTACCTGGCCGTCGGCGGTAACGATTCGATACTCACGGTCTTCGACCGAGCCTTTGTCCAGCACGGAGGCCAGGCTGCGCTCGGCTTCTTCCAGGTCATCCGGGTAAACGCTGTCGCGCCACTGGTTGTAGTCGGCCAGCAACGGGTCGGTGGGGCGCCCAAAAATTCGTTCGTAGGCCGGGCTGACATAGAGCACCTCGCGGGTTTCCCAGTTGAATGCCCACAGCACCGCATTGACGCTCACCAGCAGCGAGCTCAACAGCTGTTCGCGTTCACTCAAGCGCGCGACCTCGCCTCGGGCCTGCATCAGCGCCATCAGGGTCTGGGCGGCCTCTGGCCATTGCGGCGGGGAAGAATCCTGCGGGTTTTTATCGACCATCGACACTAATCTCAAAGAGCGTGCCGCGAGTTCGGCAGCGGCTGCAACGAAGACCGCCAGGGTGGCGAAGTGCTTTTGAGATAGGGGATTTGGAACTAAGTTCCCGGGGCAGGGAGAGCAGGGGGATGCACCCGCCGGGCGGTAAGCTAAGGGTTTTATCGCGTGCAGCGGTTGTTCAGGGGGCGTTTGCTGCGCAAAAAGCGAGCGGGAGCAAGCATACTCGCCACAGGAGCGCGCCTTGCTGTCGCGGAGCACCTCGGGCGAGGTGCTCTGCGTGGGGTCAGGCGTTGGCGGGGCGCAAGGAGTAGGTTTTCAGCTGGTCGGCGAAGTCACGCAGGGACTGAATCCCGCTGGCTTCGGCCTCGTGAATCCATTCCTTGATGGCTGCCAGCATGTCGTGACCATTGGAACTGGTCTTGACCCAGATCTGCTGCAAAGCCAGGCGCTTCTCGTAAATGACTTTCAGGGCCTGACTGTGCTCGAGCATGGTCTGGATCCGCACATGGTGCTTGTCATCCAGCAGGCTGGTTTCACGCGACAACAGACGCTTGGCCCGGTGAAACTGGTGGCGAACGGAGTGATCGACCTTTTCCAGCTCTTGCTTGACCAGGGGCGCGATGACCAATTTGCGGTACTGGGCCATGATCTGGAAACGATTGTTGAGGATCGCCATGGCGGTATCCATGTCCAGGTTGCCTTTGCCTTCAACCCGATGGGCAATTGGCGCGACCCGCTGAACCTTGGCCAGGCGCAGGAAGCTGAAAACCTGGATCCAGGCCCAGCCGAGGTCGAACTCCCATTTCTTCACCGACAGTTTTGCCGAGTTGGGGTAGGTGTGGTGGTTGTTGTGCAGTTCTTCGCCGCCAATCAGGATGCCCCACGGCACCAGGTTGGTGGCCGCATCGCGGCATTCGAAGTTGCGATAACCGATGGCATGGCCCAGGCCGTTGACCACGCCGGCCGCCCACACAGGGATCCACATCATCTGGATGGCCCAGATGGTGATGCCGATGGTGCCGAACAGCAACACGTCGATGACACCCATGATTGCCACGCCCAGTAGCGGAAAGCGGCTATACAGGTTACGTTCGATCCAGTCTTCCGGGCAGTTCTTGCCATAGATGCGCAGGGTCTCCGGATTTTCCGCTTCGGCGCGATACAGCTCCGCACCTTTGCGCAAAACGGTGGACAGGCCCTTGACGACGGGGCTGTGCGGGTCATCGACGGTTTCGCATTTGGCGTGATGCTTGCGGTGGATAGCGGTCCACTCACGGGTGTTCTGCGCCGTGGTCAACCACAGCCAGAAGCGGAAGAAATGTTTCAGGCCGGCATTGAGCTCAAGGGAGCGATGGGCTGAATAGCGATGCAGATAGACAGTGACGCCGATGATTGTGATGTGGGTCATCAGCAGGGTGACTGCCACCAGTGACCAAGGCGACAAGCCAAGAAAACCTTCGTACCACATAGGCTGTAGGGCCCTCGATAAAGAAAAAAACAGCCCTCGCATTATCACCAAGCGCACAGATAAAACCAGTCACCCTTTCAGATAAGAGTGGCTGGATGTTTCTTTACCCTATAATTCCAATCATTTGAGGGACATGGACGACCGAATGTCTGCCACCTATCGCGACGCCCTGCGTGCAGCGCTGCTGTATCTGCTGCTTTCCGTCCTCTGGGTTTCGCTCAGCGGTTTTGCATTAAACAGTTTCTTCGATGATTCGGCCGAAGCGTTGCATTGGCAAACGATCAACGGCTACATCTGGCTGATTCTAAGCGCGGGCATTATTTTCATTGCCCGCACGCGTTTGTTCCGCTGCCTTGGGATCGGTGCGCAGTTGCGTGAGCGTTCTGCGGATAGAGAGCGGCTGCGTCAGGCGGCGGCCGTGTTCGATTGCACCCGCGAAGGCGTGCTGGTCACAAATGACAAAGGATTGATCGTTCACGTCAACCGGGCGTTTATGCAGATCACCGGCTATCAGCGCGAAGAAGTGATGGGCCAGCAACCGAGCCTGTTCAAATCCGGTCGCCATCCGGCGAGCTTCTACCAGGCCATGTTCAAGACGCTCAACAGTGTTGGCGAGTGGAGCGGTGAAATCTGGAATCGGCGCAAAAGCGGGGAAATCTACCCGCAGTGGCAGACGATCCGTATCGTTCGCGACGATGATGGACGGGTCAGCCAATACGTGGCGGTATTTTCCGACATCAGTGCAATCAAGAACTCCGAGAATGAGCTGACCCATCTCGCCCATCACGACCCATTGACCGACTTGCCCAATCGCCTGCTGTTCACCGACCGCGCCGAACAGGCCGTGGCATCGGCACAGGTGCACAAGCGCGGCTGCGCCCTGCTGGTGATCGACCTGGATCACTTCAAGATGATCAACGACAGCCTCGGTCACACCGTGGGCGATCAGATGCTCAAGGCCGTGGCCGAGCGGCTGCTGGCGATGTTCGGGCCAGGCATTACCCTGGCCCGCCTCGGGGGCGATGAATTTGCAGTCCTGGCGGAAGGTTGCCCGCAACTGGTCCATGCGGCGGCGCTGGCCCAGCGGATCATTGACGGCTTCAAGGAAGCCTTCGTGATCGACGGCAATCAGCTGCTCATCAACGCCAGCGTGGGCATCAGCCTGTTTCCCAGCGACGCCCTGAGTGCCGCGCAGTTGCTGCGTAATGCGGACGCGGCCTTGTTCAAGGCGAAAAATGCAGGCCGCGACAGTTATGCGCTTTATACCGAAGAACTGACGGCCCAGGCCCAGCAGCGGGTCGAGACCGCGTTCGAATTACGCAGGGCGCTGGAGCAGGATGAGCTGCGGGTGTATTACCAGCCGGTCCACGACCTGAAGACCAGTCGCCTGATCGGCGTCGAGGCGCTGGTGCGCTGGGAGCACCCTCTGCGGGGTTTGGTCTCGCCTGCCGAGTTCATTCCCATCGCCGAGCGTACCGGCCTGATCGCGGAAATCGATGCCTGGGTCATGCAGCAGGCGTGTCAGCAAATGTGCCAATGGCAGCAGTCCGGCGTTGTGTTGTCGTTTGTTGCGGTGAATGTTTCTGCGCGGCTGTTTGCCCGTCGTGAGCTGTACCAGCAGGTGGCGCAGGTGCTACGCGACACAGGGCTCAACCCGGCGTTTCTGGAGCTGGAGGTGACAGAAAGCGCGGTAATGGATGACCCGGAAGTTGCGCTGGAGCAGATGCATCGCTTGCGTGAGCTGGGCGTGCGCCTGGCGATCGATGATTTTGGCACCGGCTATTCATCCTTGCTGCGGCTCAAGCGCTTGCCAGTACAGAAACTCAAGATCGACCAGGGTTTCGTTGCCGGGCTGCCGTGGGACGACGACGACGTGGCGATCGTGCGGGTCATTATCGCGTTGGCCAAGAGCATGGGCATGCAGGTGCACGCCGAAGGGATCGAGCAGGTCGAGCAGGCCAGTTTCCTGCTCGAGCACGACTGCGATCTTGGCCAGGGCTACTGGTTCGCGCGACCGATGCCTGCTGCGCAGCTCGATTGGGCGCGGGCGCCGCTTATCGGTTAGACCTTCATATGGTCCCCTTGAAAGATTGCGCAGCATCAATCGCAGCCTCGTTTCACTCGACAGCTCCTACGGGGCGGAGGATGGGCGGTGTTCGTCATGAGTACTTCTGGTTATATAAACATTCTTAAATAGTCTTTTTAAGAATATCCGCACCTATCTACTATTGGTCTCACGCCGCAAGCAGTGCCGCCACTGCCAGGCAACCTCTCAGTCGAAGGAGCAGCACCATGAGCGCATCCCTACGTAGCGTTGACGGCCAGGACGAAGCAACCATCCTGCGCGAGATCCAGAGCGCACTGCGCGACCTGCGGTTCGGGGCAGTGGAAATCACTGTGCACAACGCTCAGGTCGTCCAGATCGAACGCAAGGAAAAATTCCGTCTGCAGCAGCCGGGCAACAAGCCGGGCTGATCAATGATCACGCACTTGGCCGAACGATCTTTGAGCCGTACCGCGATTCCATAAAATCAAAAAAAGCCAACACAATCAGAATTCCAGGAGCTTTCACCATGTCGTCGATTCGTCATTTCGCTTTGGCCGCCCTGGCCAGTGCCCTTTTTGCTGGTTCCGCGGTTGCCAAGGACTACGAGCTCCTTAACGTGTCGTACGACCCCACTCGCGAGCTGTATCAGGAATACAACGCAGAATTCGTCAAATTCTGGCAGAAAGACCACGCCGGCGATTCGGTGAAAATCCAGCAGTCCCACGGTGGCTCGGGCAAGCAGGGCCGTGCGGTCATCGACGGCCTGCGTGCCGACGTCGTAACCCTGGCACTGGCCGGCGACATCGACGAAATTGCCAAGCTCGGCAAGACCTTGCCAGCCGACTGGCAGAAGCGTCTGCCGGAGGCGAGCACCCCTTACACTTCGACCATCGTGTTCCTGGTGCGCAAGGGCAACCCGAAAGGCATCAAGGACTGGGGCGACCTGGTTAAAAATGATGTGTCGGTGATCACCCCGAACCCGAAGACCTCCGGCGGCGCACGCTGGAACTTCCTCGCGGCCTGGGCTTATGGCCTCAAAGCCAACGGCGGTGACGAAGCCAAGGCCAAGGAATATGTGCAGACGCTGTTCAAGCACGTCCCTGTGTTGGACACCGGCGCTCGCGGTTCGACCATCACTTTCGTCAACAACGGTCAGGGCGACGTGTTGCTGGCTTGGGAAAACGAAGCGTTCCTGGCTCTGAAGGAAGATGGCGGCGCCGACAAATTCGAGATCGTCGTGCCTTCGCTGTCGATCCTGGCCGAACCTCCAGTGGCTGTAGTCGACAAGAACGCCGAGAAAAAGGGCAACCAGCAGATCGCCGAAGCCTACCTCAAGCACCTGTACAGCCCGGCCGGCCAGGAAATTGCAGCGAAGAATTTCTATCGCCCACGTGACAAGGAAGTCGCCGCCAAGTATGCCCAGCAGTTCCCGAAACTGGAGCTGGTGACCATCGACAAAGACTTCGGCGGCTGGAAAACTGCCCAACCGAAATTCTTTAATGATGGCGGGGTGTTCGACCAGATCTATCAGGCGCAGTAATCTCACTCGAAACGAGCCCCAACATGTGGGAGCGAGCTGGCTCGCGAAGGCGGTATTTCAGTGACAGGGATGTTGACTGATTCTTCCTCTTCGCGAGCAAGCCCGCTCCCACATTGATGCGTTTTTAACCAAGGACTTTTATGTCGCGTCGTATCTCCCCCGTCATACCCGGCTTCGGGCTGACGCTGGGCTACACCTTGGTGTACCTCAGCCTGATTGTGCTCATTCCACTGGCGGCGATGTTCGTGCACGCCTCTCAACTCACCTGGGATCAGTTCTGGGCAATCATCTCCGCGCCTCGAGTGCTGGCGGCGTTGAAGCTGAGCTTCGGCACTGCGCTCTATGCCGCGATCATCAACGGCATCATCGGCACGCTGCTCGCCTGGGTGCTGGTGCGCTATACCTTCCCGGGGCGCAAGATCATCGATGCGATGATCGACTTGCCCTTCGCCTTGCCGACCGCCGTAGCCGGCATCGCGCTGACTGCCCTCTACGCGCCTAATGGCTGGGTTGGCCAGCTGGCGGCGGATTTGGGCTTCAAGATCGCCTACACCCCCCTGGGTATCACCCTCGCGCTGACATTCGTTACGCTTCCATTCGTGGTACGTACGGTACAGCCGGTATTGGCCGATATCCCTCGTGAAGTCGAAGAAGCGGCGGCGTGCCTGGGTGCCAAACCCCTGCAGGTGTTTCGCCATATCCTGGTGCCAGCGCTGTTGCCAGCCTGGCTGACCGGCTTTGCCCTGGCCTTTGCCCGTGGAGTTGGCGAATACGGCTCGGTGATTTTCATCGCCGGCAACATGCCGATGAAAACTGAAATCCTGCCGCTGCTGATCATGGTCAAGCTAGACCAGTACGATTACACCGGCGCCACGTCCATCGGTGTGTTGATGCTGGTGGTTTCCTTCGTCCTGTTGCTGCTGATCAACCTGCTGCAACGCCGTATCGAAACCCCATAAGGAGGCGCACACATGTCCCAATCGTCTATTGCTGCTGCTTCCTCGAACGCTGCCCGTCGTGGCAGTGCCAGTTCCCGTCGGGTGCTGATCGGCCTCGGCTGGCTGGTGTTCGCCCTGTTCCTGTTGCTGCCGCTGATCATCGTGGTCTCCCAGGGTTTGAAAATGGGTATCGGTGCATTCTTCACCGCGATCTTCGAGCCTGATGCGCTCTCCGCGCTGAAGCTCACCCTGATTGCCGTATTGATCTCCGTGCCCCTGAATGTCGTGTTTGGTGTCAGCGCCGCGTGGTGCGTGAGCAAGTACTCATTCCGTGGCAAGAGCATGCTGGTGACCCTGATCGACCTGCCTTTCTCGGTTTCGCCAGTGATCGCCGGCCTGGTCTACGTGCTGATGTTCGGCGCCCAAGGCCTGTTCGGGCCGTGGCTGCAGGATCATGACATCCAGATCGTCTTCGCCTTGCCGGGCATCGTGCTGGCGACGATCTTCGTCACCGTGCCATTCGTGGCGCGGGAACTGATCCCGCTGATGCAGGAACAGGGCACCCAGGAAGAAGAAGCCGCCAGGCTGCTGGGGGCCAATGGTTGGCAGATGTTCTGGCACGTCACCGTGCCCAACATCAAGTGGGGCCTGATCTACGGCGTGGTGCTGTGTACTGCACGGGCCATGGGTGAGTTCGGTGCGGTGTCGGTGGTCTCCGGGCACATTCGCGGGGTGACCAACACCTTGCCGTTGCACGTTGAGATCCTCTACAACGAATACAACCACGTGGCCGCGTTCGCGGTAGCGAGCCTGTTGCTGATCATGGCGCTCTTCATCCTGCTGCTGAAGCAGTGGAGCGAAAATCGTATTAACCGCCTGCGCGCCAGCGCCGCGGAGGAATAATTCATGTCGATCGAAGTGCGTAACGTCAGCAAGAATTTCAACGCGTTCAAGGCGCTGGACAACATCAGCCTGGACATCCAGAGCGGTGAGCTCGTGGCGCTGCTCGGCCCCTCCGGTTGCGGCAAGACCACGCTGCTGCGGATCATCGCAGGCCTGGAGACGCCGGATCAGGGCAATATCGTGTTCCACGGTGAAGACGTTTCCGGCCACGACGTGCGTGATCGTAACGTCGGCTTCGTGTTCCAGCATTACGCGCTGTTCCGCCACATGACGGTGTTCGACAACGTCGCGTTCGGCCTGCGCATGAAGCCGAAAAACCAGCGTCCGAGCGAAAGCCAGATCGCGGTCAAGGTTCACGAATTGCTCAACATGGTGCAGCTGGACTGGCTCTCGGATCGTTATCCGGAACAGCTTTCCGGTGGTCAGCGCCAGCGTATTGCCCTGGCCCGCGCCCTGGCGGTAGAGCCCAAAGTCCTGCTGCTCGACGAACCGTTCGGCGCCCTCGATGCCAAGGTCCGCAAGGAACTGCGGCGGTGGTTGGCGCGCCTGCACGAGGATATCAACCTGACGTCGGTGTTCGTGACCCACGACCAGGAAGAGGCCATGGAAGTCGCCGACCGCATCGTGGTGATGAACAAGGGCGTGATCGAACAGATCGGCTCACCGGGTGACGTCTACGAGAACCCGGCCAGCGATTTCGTCTACCACTTCCTGGGGGATTCGAACCGGTTGCACCTGGGCGAAGACAATCACGTGCTGTTCCGTCCTCACGAAGTGTCGCTGTCGCGCCATGAACTGGAGGATCACCATGCGGCCGAAGTGCGCGATATCCGTCCGCTGGGTGCGACGACCCGGGTGACGCTGAAAGTCGAAGGCCAGAGCGAGCTGATCGAAGCGGAAGTGGTCAAGGACCACGACAGCCTGACCGGGTTGGCGAAGGGGGAGACGCTGTTCTTCAAGCCGAAGGTCTGGCAGAAACTCGCCAACATCTAAAAGCATCGCGGGCAAGCCCGCTCCCACAGGGTTTGAGGCTGGTCACAAGTTTTGTGTTCAACACCAATCCACTGTGGGAGCGGGCTTGCTCGCGAAAGCGATCTACGCCGCTGCGTTTTTCTGACGCAGACGCACACCCCCCGCACGCGTCTCGATCTGCTCTTTAAGGTCATGTCGCAGCCCCAGCAGAAACGCCAACTCCGCCACCACAAACAACGGACCGACAATCAACCCCGTCACATCATCGACAAAGGCCGGTTTACGTCCTTCATAGTGATGCCCCACGAACTGGATCGCCCAACCCACCACAAACATGCCGATGCCGCTGGCCAGCCATACCGGGGTGCTTTGCTGGGCTAACACATGACCGGCCCAGACGCACAAACCCAGGAGTATCGTCATCAGTAGCCCGAGACGCAGTTCCAGGCGCAGGTAGAACCAAGCCGACGCCAGCGACACCAGCACCGCCGGCGAAAGCCAGCCTCCAGCCCATTGCGGGCGGGACAGCAACACCGCTACCGCGACCACAATCAGCGGAATTCCGATGAAATGACTGGCGATGTTTCTCGGGTCGCGGTGATAAGCGGCATATTGACTGAGGTGGTCAACCAGGCTTTTTTTCATTGTTATTCCTCCTGTAGGGTGAGTGATCATCCACCGGTTGGATGTTTTGCTCTGTCAGCCAGGCGACAATCTTGAGGAGTTTTCATGGACATGCAGGTCTGGCGTGCGCGCTTGATGAACGGTCAGTGGTTCAGTCATCTGCCTGCTCCTCTACAGGATAGTCTGCTGGCAGCGGCCCGGCTGCGACGCTTGTCTGCGGGGCAGCGATTGTTCAAACGTGGTGACCCGCCATGCGGGCTGTACGCGGTGCTCGAGGGTGCCGTGCGCATCGGCGCAGTTAACGAGCAGGGCAAGGAAGCGCTGTTGAGTCTGGTAGAGCCGCCGCACTGGTTCGGTGAAATCTGCCTGTTCGATGGGCAGGCGCGCACCCATGACGCTTTTGGCCTGGGCCAGTGCACCCTGCTGCATATCCCGCAGACAGCGCTGTTGGCGATGCTCGATGAGCAGCCACTGCATTGGCGGCAACTGGCATTGCTGATGAGCCAGAAACTGCGCCTGACTTTTATCAATCTCGAACAGCTGAGCCTGCTGCCAGCCCCGGCACGCCTGGCGCACCGCTTGCTGATGATCGCCGACAGCTATGGCGAAATCGATCCGCCACGTCGTGTGCTGCACCTGCCACAGGAGCAATTGGCGTCGATGCTGTCACTCTCGCGCCAGACGACCAACCAGTTGCTCAAGGAGCTGGAAGGGCAGGGCGTCGTCAGCTTGAGGTACGGCGAGATAGAAATTACCGATGCCGAGCGGCTGCGGGCATTGGCGGTCATCTTTTAGTGGGTTTTGTCCCCGAACGCGCATAGCCTGTAGCGACGACAAATGAGGTGTGCCATGCGTGTGTTGTTAGTAGAAGACGAGCCGGAGACCGCCAAACTCCTGGCCAACGGCCTGGGTGAAGCGGGCTATACGGTCGATGTAGCGCTGAACGGGATGGATGGCCGACGTTTCATCGAGTCCGGCGCGTACGAGATGATCATCCTCGACGTCATGCTGCCGGGCCTCAACGGCTGGCAGCTGCAGCAACAGATCCGCAAACTCGGCGACACGCCGGTGTTATTCCTCACCACCAGGGACGGCATCGAAGACCGCCTGCGAGGGCTGGAACTGCACGAAGAAGACTACTTGCTCAAGCCTTTCAAGGTGAGTGACCTGGTGGCGCGGGTGCGCAAATTGTTGCGCCGGGATCGTGGGCGTTAACATCACCGCAATCCATCGCGAAACTGCCCCGGTGTCATCCCGGTCCAGCGCTTGAAGGCGCGGCTGAAGCTGCTGGTGTCGGCAAACCCCAGCAGGTAGCTGATCTCGCTCAATGAGCATTGCGGGTCCCGCAGGTGCAACAACGCCAGGTTCTCGCGGCTTTCGTTGAGCAACGTGTCAAACCGGCAACCTTCATCTGCCAGGTGCCGCTGCAGGCTGCGCAAACTCAAGTGCAGCGTGTGGGCGATGTGTTCTGCGCTGGGCTCGCCTTCGGGCAGTTGTTCTTCTATGGCGTCGCGGACCTTGCGTTCCCAGGTCAGCGGCTTGAGTTGCGCCAGGGTGCGCTTGAGCACGGTTTCGTTGTGCTCGGCCAGCTCCGGGTTGGCGTCGTCCAGATGACTTTCAAAGTCCACCAGGGAAAACTCCAGGCGGTCCTCGTCGGCGGCGAAGTGCACCGGTGAGCGGAAAACCTTGTGCCATTGGTGCGCATCAGCCGGTTCCGGACGCCGCAGGTACACCGCCATCGGCGCGTATTCGCGGCCCAGCCGGTTACGGCAGGTACGCACATAAATCGCAGTGAAGGCATCAATGGCTTCATAGGCCGGCGCCGGGCTGCCCGGCGGGACTTTCAGGCGGAAGCGATAACGATCCTCGCAACGGGTCAATTCGAGTTCAAGGGCATCGCTGACCACTTGGTGATAGCGCACGATGCGTTCGAAGACTTCGCGCAAGCTACCGCTGGCCACCAGCGCGTACCCGAGTGCGTGAAAGGTGGTCGGGCTGACAAAGCGTGAAACCCGCAGGCCGATCGCCGGGTCCCCACTGACCTGCACGGCAAGTTCCCACAGCCGCGTGGTGCCGGACAACGGATAACGGGCGTTAGGGTCGTCCATCCACAGCGGGTCGAGCCCCGCCTGGTGACACAGGGCGGTGCTGTCGAGGCCCAATGCGTCCAGTTGCTTGCGCAGGGCACGGGTCCAACTGGCGAGGGAGGTCGGTTCAGTCATGCTGATTGGCGCTTCCGGTCAACAGGTTGGCGTTCACGGCTACCGCCTTGCGAGGGTTCGCAAGGCAGGATGCGAACATCAATAACCAGAGGATGGAAGCATGGACCGTACTTCTGCAAGTCCCCAACGACTGAATGCATCCCAACGATCAGCGCATATTCGCGAAGTGGTGTTGGCCAAGGGCGTTGAATTGCGTCAGCGCTACCCCCTTCTCAATCATCAAGACGCCTTGGGCGCGGGGATTCTGGCCTTTGCGCTGGCTGGGATGATCGGTTCTGCAGCGCTGTACATCAACGGTCATATGGCCTGGTGGGTGTGCCTGCTGCTCAACGCATTTTTCGCTTCACTGACCCACGAACTGGAACACGATCTGATCCACAGCATGTATTTTCGCAAGAAGCGCATCCCGCACAACCTGATGATGGCTCTGGTGTGGCTGGCGCGGCCGAGCACGATCAACCCATGGATCCGTCGCCACCTGCACCTCAATCACCACAAGGTGTCCGGCACGGAAACCGATATGGAAGAGCGTGCCATCACCAACGGCGAGCCTTGGGGTTTCGCGCGATTCCTGATGATCGGCGACAACATCATGTCGGCGTTCATTCGCATGCTGCGGGCCAAAACCTGGGCGCATAAATTCAGCATCATCAAGCGCACGCTGAAAGTGTATGCGCCGCTGGCGTTGGTGCACTGGGGCGCCTGGTACGTGTTTCTCGGGTTTCATGCAGCCAATGGCGTCGCACATCTGATGGGCGCACCCATTGAATGGTCGGCCACCACGTTGTCAGTGATGCAGGTGATCGATATTGCCGTGGTGGTGATCATCGGCCCGAATGTGCTGCGTACTTTTTGCCTGCACTTCGTCAGCTCTAACATGCACTACTACGGCGATGTGGACCCGGGCAATGTGATGCAGCAGACCCAGGTACTGAATCCCTGGTGGATGTGGCCGATGCAGGCGTTCTGCTTCAACTTCGGCAGCAGTCACGGGGTTCATCATTTTGTGGTGAAGGAGCCTTTCTACATTCGCCAGATGACGGTGCCGGTGGCGCATAAGGTCATGCGCGAAATGGGGGTGCGTTTTAACGATTTCGGCACGTTCAGGCGGGCGAACCGATTTGTGCGTGAGGAGCCGGTGGCAGGCGCGAGGACACGTGCTGCTCAAGTCTGATTTATGCCTGTGGCGAGGGGGCACGCTCACATTTTTTTGACAGCGTGCCCGCGCGCAAGGGGGCTTGAACTGCAACGCTAAGCTGATGCTTATCCACCGCCACCAATGCCGCAATCATCGCCCGTGCCGCAGTCGATAACCGGTACCCCGTTCGACTCACTACCGCACATCGCGCATTCAGTGTTTCGATGTTCTGCGGCAAATTTCTCCAGTGCAACGGCACCAGGGAGCCCTTGGCAATGTCTTCGGCAAATGCCTCCTGGGTTCCCACGCCAATTGCATTCGACTGCAGCACGATTTTCACCAGCGCTGGAAAATGCTCGGTTTCGATACTGGGCGAAAAATCCATGCGCCCGCTCAGGTTGGCCAGCAACTTTCGAATGCCTGGGGCAATCCGCGTGGTCGCCAATGGATAGTCGAACATGTCATTGGTCGACAGGCTTTCCTTGGCCAGCAACGGATGTTCCTGCCTGCAGCAAAATACGCCGCGCCTGGGCGTCAGCGCGTGCGTCTGGAAGTTGGGGTCGGCTTCGAAGTGACGGATGTCGGCGATGAAGAATTCGATCTCTTCGCGGCCCAATGCGCGGCTGAGTTTTTCCCAGTTATCCACCTGGAAAAAGGTACGAACTTTCGGGTGGGCGTTGATGAATTGCGCCACCGCGTCCGGCACCAGTCCCACCGCTGCCGCAGGCGCGCAACCGAAGTGCAGTTCGCCGGCGTCGAGCTTGTTCATCTGCGTCACTTGGGCGCTCAGCATTGCAGCCCCCTGCACCAAGGTCAGTGCATGTTGCAGCACTACCTGACCCTCGGGCGTCGGGCGCAAGTCCTTGTTACCGCGGTCAACCAGCACGCACCCGAACTCCTGTTCAAGTCCCTGGATACTGCGGCTGAACGCCGGTTGCGTGATTCCCATGGCGTCGGCTGCGCGGACGAAACTGCGATGATCATTGAGGGCGATGAAGTAACGCAACTGGCGAAGATCCATATGCTTTTTCGGCGTCCTGAAAATAGCTCGACGGCATTCGCGACGAGGCGGGATGACAGAGGTTTTAAATGCAAGCCATTATTCCGTCAATAAAGGATTCCATTGTTAGTTAGACCTAAATTGAATATGGATAGAGCGCGTATTACTGCTCACATCTGTAGCAGTCAGACGAGGGTCTTCCCGCTGTTCATCGCGTCTGAACATCCCTTCCACCATGCCTCTGGGGAATATTTTCCATGCCTTGAAGGCATGTTGCCCGGGAGCGTCTTCCATAGCCCTTGAAACACGAGGGCTGCGGACTCTTGGTTATTCTCTATATTCGATATTGATCTATCTATAACGATAAAGATTACTTTAAGAGATAAGCGTCTAGCTCAATGATCTGTCCGTCGATACGTCGTACGGGGGATGTCAGGTCCGGCCTATCGGGTTATTCGCAAAGAGACCGCAGGAGTAAAGCAATGGGTAATGTCCAGACCGCCGCCAGTGCACAAGAGGTGCTGTGGCGCCAGGGGCCAGGTGGCGAGTTGGTCGACCTCGGCCGGGTACATCGCGTGCCTTTGGGGCAGCAGCGTTTGCAGCGCGCCCCAAGGGGCATCCTCAGCCGCCGGGAAACGATTTTGCTGGGTGTGCTGGCGCTGCTCGTGCACGGTGCGGTGATCTATTGGGTCAACCAGCAGCCGACCGCCGTGTTGCCGGTAGTGCCGCCGGAAATTCCACCGATGACCATCGAGTTTTCGCAACCGGCACCGCCCGTGGTCGAGCCGCCACCACCACCGCCACCTGTTCAAGAGGTGGTCGAGCCACCACCGCCGGTTGAAGACGAACTGGCAGTGAAACCGCCGCCACCGAAACCGATTCCCAAGCCGAAACCGATCGCCAAACCGATTCCGAAACCGATTCCGAAACCGGTGCCCAAAGCGGTTCAACAACCACCAGCGCCGCCACAGCCGGCCGCGCCTGTGGCGGCCCCGGCGCCACCCGCTCCCCCTGCGCCAGCACCCGTGACGCCGGCATCGGCCAACGCCGGGTACCTGAAAAACCCGGCGCCGGAATACCCCTCGCTGGCTCAGCGGCGCGGTTGGGAAGGCACGGTGTTGTTACGGGTCCATGTGCTCGCCAGCGGCAAGCCGGGTGAGATCCAGATCCAGAAAAGCAGCGGTCGCGAGGCCCTCGATGAGGCGGCCCTGAGCGCCGTGAAACGCTGGAGTTTCGTGCCCGCCAAGCAGGGTGATGTCGCCCAGGATGGCTGGGTCAGCGTGCCCATCGATTTCAAGATTCATTAAACAGAAACCTATTTCACGCGAAACGTTTACACGAGGAATTCATCATGACGTTATTGGCATCTCCACTTGAGTCCATCGAAAGCGCGGTGATCTGGCTGCTGGTGGTTTTTTCCGTGGCCACCTGGGGTCTGGCCTTGCTCAAGGGCGTGCAGTTCGGCCGCCTGAAAGCTCAGGATCGCAAGTTTCACAAGCAGTTCTGGGCCGCGTCGAGCCTTGATTCAGCGGCGGAGTTGGCCGAGACCCAGCCAGGCGCTGCGGCGCGCGTAGCCCAGGCTGGCTACGCGGCGATCCAGGTCGGTGAAGCGCCACACGCGGCGGATCTGAGCCAGGCGATCAACCATCAGGATCGCCTCGAGCGGGCCCTCCGTCAGCAGATCGTGCGTGAGCGCCGCTCGCTGGAAACCGGGCTGGCAGTGGTGGCAAGTATTGGCAGTACGTCGCCGTTCATTGGTTTGTTCGGCACGGTGTGGGGGATCATGGAAGCGTTGAAAGGCATCAGCGCGGCAGGCTCGGCCAGCCTCGAAACCGTGGCTGGGCCGATTGGCGCGGCACTGGTTGCGACCGGTGTGGGGATCGCCGTCGCGGTGCCGGCAGTACTGGTTTACAACTACTTTTTGCGGCGCCTGAAACTGACGGCGGCGGACCTGGACGACTTCGCCCATGACTTCTACAGCCTGGCACAGAAGAGTTCGTTCCGTGTGCTGGTCCACCCGACGGCGCACAAGGCTGCTGCGCCGGGCAACGCGCAAAAAGTGAAGGAGGCGTCCTGATATGGCCTTCTCTACGCAAGACAGCGATGAGGTGCTGAGCGAGATCAACGTCACACCGCTGGTAGACGTCATGCTGGTGTTGCTGGTGGTGTTTATTGTCACCGCCCCGCTGCTCACCAACGCCATTCCGATCAACCTGCCCAAGACCGAAGCCGTGGCGCCGGTAGAGCAGAAGGACCCGCTGGTGGTGAGCATTGACGGTGCCGGGAAACTGTTTATCAACAAGGATGAAATCCAGCCGGACCTGCTGGAATTCAACCTCAAGTCGGCCAAGGCCAAGGACCCCGAGGTGCGCGTGCAATTGCAGGCGGATGACGGCGTGAACTACGGCGAAGTGGCACGCGCCATGGCGTCGATTGAACGTGCAGGGATTACCAAGCTGTCGGTGATCACCGCTCGCTAACAGTTTCAAGTTTTCCGGGGCCGTCTCCTTGGCAGGGTGCGGCCCCTTTTTTTGCCTGAAAAAACACCTCGTAGGAGCTGCCGCAGGCTGCGATCTTTTGATCTTTTAAAAGCAAGGTCAAAAGATCGCAGCCTGCGGCAGCTCCTACAGGGTTATTCGATAATGATCTTAATAAATAGCTTCTTATTCCTTAACGGATATAACTCCACTCCCTATACTCGCTCAGGAACAGACACGCAGCAGGAGAGTTCCCCCATGCGCAACGAATCAATTCGCTACCTGATTGTGCCGGGCTGGCAAGGATCGCCAGATGATCATTGGCAGAGCCACTGGCAGAACAGTTTGCCGAACAGCGCACGGGTGGAGCAGGCCGACTGGCTGACGCCCCGCCGTGAAGATTGGGTCGCGGCGCTGGCCGAGGCGATTGCTGCGGACAGTACGCCGGTGATCCTGATTGCTCACAGCCTGGGCTGCATCACGGTCGCCCACTGGGCGGCTGCCGCGCCCGTGCAGTTTTTGCGACAGGTGCGCGGCGCGTTGCTCGTCGCTCCGGCAGACGTGGAGCGCCCGGCCTGCGTGCCCGCCTTGCGCAACTTCGCACCGATTCCGACCGACCTGCTGCCGTTTCCGAGTCAGGTCGTCAGCTCCGACAATGATAGTGCCGTCAGTGCCCCGCGAGCGCTGGAACTGGCGCGCACCTGGGGCGCCGAGGCGGGGATCCTGGCGGGGGCAGGGCACATCAATGTGAAGTCCGGCCACCAGCGCTGGGAGCAGGGTTTTGCCTACCTGTATCGCCTGCAAAACCGTATGGAACATCACGCCCTGCGTCGCGCCTGATTTTTCCTTTTTTAAACGCCCCCGCCCTCCGGCGGTTTTGGGCGGGAGCCTGCCATGAGTTTTGAAGCCTTTGGTCAGCCGCTGCTGACCTTCCCCGACGCAGAAAAAAGCCCGCTAAGTATCCGCGCCAAGGCGCTGGTGTTTGTTGATCCACGCTCGCGGCAGTTACGCCAAGAGCTCGAGCAATTGGCGCCGCGTGCGATTTGCGTGCTGATTCGTGGCGAGACCGGTAGCGGCAAGGAGCTGCTGGCGCGGCACATCCATCGCGCCAGCGATCGCAGCGGGCTTTTCGTGTCGGTCAATTGCGGTGCAATCAGCCCGACCTATGCGGATGCCGAATTGTTCGGTTACGCAGCCGGCAGCTACACCGGGGCAGCGAGCAGCCGCGCGGGCTGGTTTGGGTCGGCCAACGGCGGCACCTTGTACCTGGATGAGATCGGCGACCTGCCGCTGCCGATTCAGATCAAACTGCTGGCGGCCCTGGAAAATCACGAAGTCACCCGCGTGGGCGCTCAACAGCCAAGCCCGGTGGACGTGCGATTGGTGGCCGCCACCAGCATTGACCTGGCGCAAGCCGTAGCTGCCGGGAAATTCCACGAACGTTTGTATCACTACCTCAGCGAAGGCCAGTTGGAGCTACCGGCGCTGCGCGAGCGGGTGGGCGATATTCTGTCGTTGTCCGAATACTTCCTCGGCATCTATAGCCAGCGCCTGGACTTGCCGGTGCCGTTGATCAGCGAGGCGGCGCAGCAAGTGCTGGAGCAGCACAGTTGGCCGGGTAATACCCGGGAGCTGGAGAACGTCATTCATTTTGCGTTGCTGGTCAGTACGGGCGACGAGATTCTGCCGGAGCATTTGAATTTGCCAACAGTGCCGAGTGCGCTTGAGCAAATCGAACGGCAGCTCAGCCATGTTCTCGCGAAGGGTTCCAATGCCGACAAGGCTGCCTTGAAACTGCTGCTCCAGAACCACTCCGTCCTGTAGTAGTAAAGCTTGCTCGCGATTGGCCTCATTGGTGCAGACCGAGCCGCCCGGATCGCGAGCAAGCTTTGCTCACACATGTGTATGAACAAAATGGAATATCAAAGTAAATAAAAGATATTGTTAAGGAATAAAAAATCCCGGTATTGTCCGCGTCACGCCAGCGATAGCACTTCACTGGCACTCGTACTCTTAGCCGTCGTCGATGACGATCGCGATTTTCGATAAGGACACTGCATGAAAAAGGTTCTGTTGTTCACCGCATTGGCGGCTGCCCTGACCGCGGGCCTGGCCCAGGCCGGCGAAAAACTGGTAGTGGCGGCGACTCCGGTTCCACACGCCGAGATTCTGGAACTGATCAAGCCAACCCTCGCCAAAGAAGGCGTGGACCTGGAAATCAAGGTCTTCACCGACTACGTCCAACCCAACGTACAGGTCGATCAGAAGCGTCTGGACGCCAACTACTTCCAGACCCTGCCGTACCTGAACAGCTTCAACGAAGGCAAAGGCACTAACCTGGTGACCGTGATCGGCGTGCACGTCGAACCGTTCGGTGGCTACTCCAAGAAGGTCAAAAGCCTGGCTGAACTGAAAGACGGCGCGACCATCGCTATCCCGAACGAAGGCAGCAACAGCGGCCGTGCCCTGATCCTGCTGCAGAAGGCTGGCCTGATCGAGTTGAAAGACCCGAAAAACGCTCTGGCCACTCCGAAGGACATTGCCAAGAACCCGCATAACTTCAAGTTCAAGGAACTCGAATCGGCCATGCTGCCGCGGGTTCTGGATCAGGTCGATCTGGACATGATCAACACCAACTACGCGCTGGAAGCCGGCCTGAACCCGGCTAAAGACGCCCTGGTCATCGAAGGTGCCGATTCGCCTTACGTGAACTTCCTGGTGGCCCGTCCGGACAACAAGGACAGCGTTGCCATTCAGAAGCTGGCCAAGGCGTTGACCAGTCCTGAAGTGAAGGCTTTCATCGCGAAGAAATACAGCGGCGCGGTACTGCCTGCGTTCTGATTTGTTCGCTAACCGCATCACGGTTGCAAACGCCGACGGCTGATAGAGCGTCGGCGTTTTTTTATGCCCCCGAAAAGCATCTCTGACAGGTGTCAGCCACTGGATTTGAGTGCGGGCAATGGTCATCGGACCTCCAACCCGGTAATGATACGGTTCAAAAGCCCGGGGGGTAGTAGCGTAAGGGGTTTATTTGACGCCCATCAGAGGCACCCTTGGAACCCTGTTCTAAGCTCACAGTCGTATCGACAATCGCACGCCCGTACTACGCAAAGGAGTCTGCATGGCTGGTCCTGGAATAAAACTGGTGGTTGGGCTGGGCCTGTTGGCTTTGTTGACCGCCTGCGGTGACGAAAAACCGGTCGAGAAGGACCGCCCGCGGGTGTTCGTGCAGGAGGTCAAACCGGCGGATTACGCGGCCTCGGTGACCCTGACGGGGGATGTCCAGGCACGGGTCCAGACCGAACTTTCGTTTCGGGTCGGCGGCAAGATCATCCAGCGCATGGTCGATGTCGGGGACCGCGTGACGGCCAGGCAAGTGTTGGCCAAGCTGGACCCCAAGGACCTGCAGACCAATGTCGACTCGGCGCAGGCCCAGGTCACCGCCGAACAGGCGCGGGTCAAACAGACTGCTGCGGCGTTCGTGCGCCAGCAAAAACTCCTGCCCAAGGGTTACACCAGCCAAAGCGAATACGATTCCGCCCAGGCCGCCTTACGCAGCAGCCAGAGCGCGTTGACGGCGGCCCAGGCCCAGTTGGCCAATGCCCGTGAACAACTGAGCTACACCTCGTTGATCGCTGACGCACCGGGCGTGATTACTGCGCGCCAGGCCGAAGTCGGCCAGGTGGTGCAGGCCACGGTGCCGATTTTCAGCCTGGCCCGGGATGGCGAGCGCGATGCGGTGTTCAACGTCTATGAGTCGCTGCTGACCGAAGCCCCGGAAGACAAGACGGTGGTCGTCAGCCTGCTGGACAACCCGGCAATCAAGACCACCGGCACCGTTCGCGAAGTCACCCCTGCGGTCTCTGCACAAACCGGCACCGTACAGGTCAAGGTCACCCTTCAGGGTTTGCCGGATGGCATGCAACTGGGTTCTGTGGTGAGCGCCACGGCCAAGACCCCGGGCAAGTCTGCCGTGGTGCTGCCGTGGTCGGCGCTGACCAAAAACATCAGCGAGCCTGCGGTGTGGCGAGTGGACGGTGAAGGCAAGGCGCAACTGCACACGGTCACTGTCGGCCGATACCTGACCGGTAAAGTCATCATCAGCGACGGCTTGAATGCGGGCGACAAAGTCATCATCGCCGGCGGGCAATTGCTGCACCCTGGGGTAAAAGTGGAAATCGCCGAGAACACCTACAAGGATCTGGAAGTGGGGAACCAGCCATGAAGCGCCTGTTGCTGGTATTGGCCGGGGTCATGTTGGCAGCCTGCTCGAAGAAAGAACCACCGCCGGAGCCGGTGCGCCCGGTGCTGTCGATCAAGGTCCAGGTGCTCAACGAGGAAACCCTTGGTCGCTTCGCCGGCAGTATCCAGGCGCGCTACGAGAGTAACGTCGGGTTCCGCGTGCCCGGGCGCATCGCCAGCCGTAATGTCGATGTGGGCGCCGAAGTCGAGAAAGGCGCTTTGCTCGCCACGCTCGACCCCACGGATCAGCAGAACCAGTTGCGCGCTGCCCAGGGTGACCTGGCGAAGATCCAGGCCCAGCTCATCAACGCCCAGGCCAATGCCCGGCGCCAGCAGGAGCTGTTCAATCGCGGAGTCGGCGCGCAGGCTCAGCTGGACATTGCCCTGACCGACCTGAAAACCACTCAGGCGTCCCTTGATCAAGCCAAGGCCGCCGTCAATCAGGCCAAGGACCAACTCGGCTACGTCGAGCTGCGCACCGACCACAAGGCCATCGTCACCGCGTGGAATGCCGAAGCCGGCCAGGTCGTCACCGCAGGTCAGCAAGTGGTCACACTGGCCCAACCGGATATCAAGGAGGCGGTGATTGACCTGCCGGACACCCTGGTCGACCAGTTGCCCCCGGACGTGGTATTCCAGGTGGCCGCGCAGCTGGACCCGAGCATCACCAGCACCGCCATCGTTCGCGAAATCGAACCGCAGGCGCAGAGCGCAACCCGCACCCGGCGCGCGCGCCTGACCCTGGCCGATTCACCCCCTGGCTTTCGCCTGGGTACGGCCATCAGCGTGACGCTCAGTTCGGCGATCAAGCCGCGTATCGAATTGCCGGTCACCGCCTTGCAGGAAGTCGATGGCAAGACGCGAATCTGGGTGATCGATGCACAAAGCCAAACCGTTTCCCCGCGAGACGTCAATGTGATCAGCCGTACGGACGACTCGGTGGTGCTGGCCGATGGCGTGAAATCTGGTGAGCGCGTGGTCAGTGCCGGCGTGAACAGCCTGAAGCCCGGGCAAAAAGTGAAAATCGACGAGGAAAGCCCACAATGAAAGGGAGTTTCAATTTATCCGAATGGGCCCTCAAGCATCAGTCGTTTGTCTGGTATCTGATGTTCGTCGCGCTGCTGATGGGCGTGTTCTCCTACATGAACCTGGGTCGCGAGGAAGACCCCTCGTTCACCATCAAGACCATGGTCATCCAGACCAACTGGCCGGGGGCGACCCAGGAGGAAACCCTCAAGCAGGTCACTGACCGCATCGAGAAAAAACTCGAAGAGCTTGATTCCCTCGACTACGTCAAAAGCTACACCCGGCCCGGCGAATCCACGGTGTTCGTCTACCTGCGCGACACCACCAGTGCCAAAGACATCCCGGAAATCTGGTACCAGGTGCGCAAGAAGATCAACGACATCCGCGGTGATTTTCCGCAGGGTATTCAAGGGCCGGGATTCAACGACGAGTTCGGTGATGTGTACGGTTCGGTGTACGCCTTCACCTCTGATGGTTTGTCGCTGCGCCAGCTGCGCGATTACGTTGAGCAGGTTCGCGCGCAGATCCGCGACGTGCCAGGGTTGGGCAAGGTCGAAATGGTTGGCGAGCAGGACGAAGTGATTTACCTGAACTTCTCCACGCGCAAACTCGCGGCCCTGGGCATCGATCAGAGCCAGGTGGTGCGGAGCCTGCAATCGCAGAACGCGGTGACCCCTGCCGGTGTGATCGAGGCAGGCCCTGAGCGGATTTCGGTGCGCACGTCCGGCCAGTTCGATTCGGAAAAAGACCTGGCGGACGTCAATCTCAAGCTCAACGATCGTTTCTATCGCCTGGCTGACATCGCGGACATAAGCCGCGGCTACGTCGACCCGGCGACGCCCGAATTCCGTTTCAACGGCCAGACCGCCATCGGCCTGGCCATCGCCATGAAGAAGGGTGGCAACATCCAGGAGTTCGGCAAGGCCCTGCATCAACGCATGGAAGAACTGACCGCTGACCTGCCGGTCGGTGTGGGCGTGCACAGCGTCTCCGACCAGGCTGAAGTGGTGGAAAAAGCCGTCGGCGGCTTCACCAGCGCATTGTTCGAAGCGGTGGTGATCGTACTGATCGTCAGCTTCATCAGCCTCGGCGTGCGTGCCGGGCTGGTGGTGGCGTGTTCGATTCCGCTGGTGCTGGCGATGGTCTTCGTCTTCATGGAGTACAGCGGCATCACCATGCAGCGGATCTCTCTCGGCGCCTTGATCATCGCCCTTGGCCTGCTGGTGGACGACGCCATGATCACGGTGGAGATGATGGTCACGCGCCTGGAGATGGGCGAAACCAAGGAGCAGGCGGCGACCTTCGCCTATACCTCCACGGCCTTCCCGATGCTCACCGGTACGCTGGTAACCGTAGCCGGCTTCGTGCCGATCGGCCTCAACGCCAGCTCGGCGGGCGAGTACACCTTCACGCTGTTCGCGGTGATCGCGGTGGCGATGCTGGTGTCATGGGTGGTGGCGGTGCTGTTTGCCCCGGTGATCGGCGTGCATATTCTCAGCGCCAATGTGAAGCCGCACAACGCCGAACCCGGCCGTATCGGGCGGGCGTTCAATGGCGGCATGTTGTGGGCCATGCGCAATCGCTGGTGGGCGATCGGCATCACCATTGCGCTATTCGCGGCCTCGGTGTTCTGCATGCAATTCGTGCAGAACCAATTCTTCCCGTCCTCGGACCGTCCGGAAATTCTCGTCGACCTGAACCTGCCGCAAAATGCTTCCATCGCCGAAACCCGCAAGGCGGTGAACAAGCTCGAAGAAACGCTCAAGGGCGACCCGGATATCGTGCGCTGGAGCACCTATATCGGCGAAGGTGCGATCCGTTTCTACCTGCCCCTCGACCAGCAATTGCAGAACCCGTACTACGCGCAACTGGTCATCGTCAGCAAGGGCCTGGAGTCGCGCGAGGCCCTGAGCCAGCGCTTGCGTGAACGCCTGCGCAAGGATTTCGTCGGCATCGGCAGCTACGTCCAGGCCCTGGAAATGGGCCCGCCGGTCGGGCGGCCCATCCAGTACCGGGTCAGCGGCAAGGACATCGATCAAGTGCGCAAGCATGCGATCGCGCTGGCCACCGAGCTGGACAAGAATTCGCACATTGGCGAGATCATTTACGACTGGAACGAGCCGGGTAAAGTCCTGCGCATCGACATCGCCCAGGACAAGGCACGGCAGCTGGGGCTGTCCTCGGAAGACGTGGCCAACTTGATGAACAGCATCGTAGTGGGCGCCCCCGTCACCCAGGTGGATGACGATATTTATCTGATCAACGTGGTGGGACGCGCAGTGGACGCCGAACGCGGCACGCCGGAGACCCTGCAGAACCTGCAGATCGTGACTTCCAGTGGTACGTCGATTCCGCTGCTGTCGTTCGCCACCGTGCGCTACGAACTTGAGCAGCCGCTGGTGTGGCGTCGCGATCGCAAGCCGACCATCACCATCAAGGCGGCGGTGCGGGACGAGATTCAGCCCACCGACCTGGTCAAGCAACTCAAGCCGGCCATCGAGCAGTTCGCCTCGACATTGCCGGTCGGCTACAAGGTGGCCACCGGTGGTACGGTCGAGGAAAGCGGCAAGGCCCAGGGCCCGATCGCCAAGGTCGTGCCGCTGATGCTGTTCCTGATGGCGACATTCCTGATGATCCAGTTGCACAGCGTGCAGAAGCTGTTCCTGGTGGCCAGCGTCGCGCCGCTCGGATTGATCGGCGTGGTACTGGCGCTGATCCCCACCGGCACGCCGATGGGTTTCGTGGCGATCCTGGGGATTCTTGCGCTGATCGGTATCATCATCCGTAACTCGGTGATCCTGGTGACGCAGATCGAGGCTTTTGAGAAAGACGGCTACTCGCCGTGGGACTCGGTAGTGCAAGCCACGGAGCATCGGCGCCGGCCGATTCTGCTCACGGCAGCAGCAGCGAGCCTTGGGATGATCCCGATTGCCCGGGAAGTATTCTGGGGGCCGATGGCCTACGCGATGATCGGCGGGATCATCATTGCGACCTTGCTGACGCTGCTGTTTTTGCCGGCACTGTATGTGGCCTGGTACAAGATTCGCGAGCCGGAACCAGAAGCGCAGTAAAGCGAGCGCTCCGCGCTCATCGCGGGCAAGCCCGCTCCCACAGGTATAAGGGAGGATCACAGAATTTGTGGTCCTGCCTTAATACACAGGTATCAGGGAGGATCACAATTTGTGGTCCGACCTTAATCACTGTGGGCGCGGGCTTGCCCGCGATGGCGGCCTGTGAGACTACGCCGGCTTACGCCACACACTCGCCAACCACGGCTGCTGCTCCTGCGGCAGCCCTGCCGGGCGATAGTAATGCTCCAACTCCACAAACCCCGCCTCGGCCAGCAATTGCTGCCACGTCTTCCAGTCATGATAGGCCCCATACCGCGGCCCGTTCCAACCTTCCTCGTTCTGCCCGCGAGGATTTGAGCTGAACAACACACCTCCTGGCTTCAACGCCCCGCGCAACGCCTTCAGCACCCTCGGCAGCTCTTGACGCGGGATGTGAAACAGCACGGCATTGGCAAAAATCCCGTCAAAGCGTTCACCGGGCAAATCCAGCTTCAGAAAGTCCTGCTGCCAGACCTCACAGCCACTGTCTGCACGCGCCATCTGCGCGAACTGCTCCGAGCCGTCCAGGCCCACAGCCGTGTGCCCCATGCGGGAAAACGTCTGCAGATCGCGCCCCGGGCCACAGCCGAAATCGAGAATGTCGAAAGGCGCGCTACCCTGGATATGCCGCAGCAGAGCGTCGATATTCTGGCTGACATCATGATCGCGAGTACCTTCGCGAAACTCCTCGGCCACCGAGTTGTAATGGCCCAGTGTGGTGGAGGTGATTTTTTCCAGGTCGTCGGGGGTCTGCTTCATGGTGGGCTGCGCGGCAATGGGGATGCGCCGAATATACGCCATCAGGCTGGTGGCTGCCGCGCAGCCATTCGCGAGCAAGCCGCATTCCCTGTAGGAGCGAGCTTGCTCGCGAAAAATTCAAGAACGACGCGTGCAATCTGTAAGCCCGCGTAATCGTTGACGTCCATCGCGAGCAAGCTCGCTCCTACAGTGATTCTGTGTGCGCCGCAGAACTCTGTAGGAGCGAGCTTGCTCGCGAAGGCGGCCTCAAGGAACACCCGTCAAGTCAGTCCTGCGCCTGCTTCATCCCCAGACAATCAATCGACCGGTCAACCATGGCCTTGGCGATCTCCAGCAAATGCCAAATCGAATACACCATGGCTCGGTCGGCCCCCTTGAGGTGGTCGCCACACTGATAGGCCGTGACCGATGCGCAGCGCAACAAATCGGCGATGTAGAGTTGGGTGTCTTCGAAGCTTACATCGTTGCTGACGTTGTAGAACCTGAGCTCATCGGGAGCCGACGGTTGTTCGCCGGTCAGGTAGAAATCGATGGCACGGTAGAGTGCGGAGCGGTCTCTTTGGAGGTCATCGTTCCTGGTTGCATTGGAGGGTGGATCGGGGACAGGCTTTTTCATTGGTAAACTCCAGGTGGTGGTAGGAGCCAACCGATTTCGCGACTAAACGAGAAGGGGTGGCGGCTGCACGCAGGTTAGTCGACCGGTCACCTGGAACCCCGGCGCACCCGAGGGTGCCCTGCGCACAGCCACCATAAAGTTCAGGCGATAAAAAACACCTGAAAGAGGTAGCGCTGTACGCCAAGTGATATCCGGGCGACTAAACCCGGTCACTGATGAGCAGTGACGGGCCGAGATTAGACGCGGAAATCTGTAGGCGCAAGCGGGCGAAATAATCTAGGAAATTTCCTGCAAAGGGAAGGGAACATGCGTGTAGGAACGCTGATTTTTCTGTCAGAAAACTTCCCGATTTGTAGCGTTTTTCCGATCGCCAAGATCGCAGCCTTCGGCAGCTCCTACAGGAGCGTGGTGATCCGCACATCCTCGGTGAACATCTATCGATGTAGGAGCTGCCGCAGGCTCGGGCCGCGATCGGACGATCTTTTGATCTTGATTCAACGCTTGTTCGAGCCCCGCGCCAGGCGTTCCCCGCCCTGCCCACAGTAATTTCTGCCGGACGGAAATTCGGTGTGCGCCGCAGAACCCTGTGGGAGCGAGCTTGCTCGCGAAGGCGGCCTTAAGGAACACCCGTCAAGTCAGTCCTGCGCCTGCTTCATCCCCAGGCAATCAATCGACCGGTCAACCATGGCCTTGGCGATCTCCAGCAAATGCCAAATCGAATACACCATGGCTCGGTCGGCCCCCTTGAGGTGGTCGCCACACTGATAGGCCGTGACCGATGCGCAGCGCAACAAATCGGCGATGTAGAGTTGGGTGTCTTCGAAGCTTACATCGTTGCTGACGTTGTAGAACCTGAGCTCGTCGGGAGCCGACGGTTGTTCGCCGGTCAGGTAGAAATCGATGGCACGGTAGAGTGCGGAGCGGTCTCTCTGGAGGTCATCGTTTCTGGTTGCATTGGAGGGTGGATCGGGGACAGGCTTTTTCATCCGTGTTGCTCCTATTGATACGTGGGAGCCGACACTTCTCGCCTACTAAAACGAGGGTGGCAGCTGTGCGCAGGTTAGTAGACCGGTCAATAGGAAACCCGGCGCACCCGGAGGTGCCCCACGCACAGCCGCCATATTCATTACCCGGCAAAAATTGCCGGGCATGAGCATGGGGCGCTATGCACCTATTGTTCGGGCTACTAAACCCGGTCACTGATGAGCAGTGACGGGCCGAGATTAGACACGGAAATCGGTAGGCGCAAGCGGGCGAAATAATCTAGGAAATTTCCTGCAAAGGGAAGGGAACATGCGTGTAGGAACGCTGATTTTTCTGTCAGAAAACTTCCCGGTTTGTAGCGTTTTTCCGATCGCCAAGATCGCAGCCTTCGGCAGCTCCTACAGGGGGGCGTGGTGATGCACGGCATCCTCGGTGAACATTTATCACTGTAGGAGCTGCCGCAGGCTCGGGCCGCGATCGGACGATCTTTTGATCTTGATTCAACGCTTGTTCAAGCCCCGCGCCAGGCGATCCCCGCCCAGCTGGATAATCGCCACCAAGACCACCAGCAACACAATCACCGTCAACATGATCTGGCTGTCAAATCGCTGATAGCCGTACCGATACGCGATGTCACCCAGCCCACCGGCACCAATCGCGCCGGCCATGGCCGAGGAGTTGATCATGGTGACCAGGGTGATGGTGAACCCGCCAACAATCCCCGGCAGCGCTTCAGGCAACAGCACGTGCCAGACAATGTGCCAGCGCCGGCAGCCCATCGCTTGCGCCGCTTCGATCAGCCCGTGATCCACCTCGCGCAGGCTGACCTCGGCAATGCGCGCAAAGAATGGTGTGGCGGCAATCGTCAGGGGCACCACGGCCGCCCAGACGCCGTAGGTGGTGCCGACGATCAGCCGGGTGAATGGAATCAGGGCCACCATCAGAATCAGGAACGGGATCGAGCGAAACAGGTTCACGAACGCGCCCAATGCTCGGTTGAGCGCCGGCGCTTCGTAGATGCCGCCCTTGGCGCTGGTGACCAGAATGACCGCCAGCGGAATGCCCGCCAGCAGCGCGATCAATGACGAGACACCCACCATCAGGAAGGTGTCGATGAAGCCTTGCAGCAAGCGATCAAACCACATAGCCAAGCACCTCTACCTGTTGCGCCCATTGCCCGGCGCGTTGGCGCAGTTGCTCAGTGCCCAGAGACGAGCCTGACACCGCCAGCAGCAGTCGCCCCAGGGCATGTCCCTGAATCCGTTCCACACCACCTTGCAGCAGGCGCACGCGACCGCCGAGCGCGCTGAACAGCGCAGCCAGGTCGGGCTCGTCGGTGGCGCTGCCGGTGAACTGCAGGCGCAGCGCCACCGCTGCATCTGGCGACGGTGGTTGCGGCTGCAAACGGCTTTGCAATTCCTGCGGCAAGGCGTGTTGCAGCGGCGCAAGCAGGGTCTTGCTGACTTCGTGCTGCGGGTTGCCAAACACCTCCCAGACCGGGCCCTGCTCGACGATGTGTCCATGTTCCAGCACCACGACGCGGTCGCAGATGTCGCGGATCACCGCCATCTCGTGGGTGATCAGCACGATGGTCAGGCCCAGGCGCTGATTGATCTCGCGCAGCAGGCCGAGGATCGATTGGGTGGTCTCCGGGTCCAGTGCCGAGGTGGCTTCGTCGCACAGCAGAATCTGCGGGTCGTGCACCAGGGCCCGGGCGATGCCGACTCGCTGTTTCTGCCCGCCGGACAACTGCGCCGGGTAGGCCTTGTGCTTGCCTTCCAGGCCGACCAGCTCCAGCAGTTCGCGCACTTTTCGCTCGCGTTTTTCCTTCGGTACACCCGCCACTTTCAGCGGCAACTCGACGTTCTGCCACACCGTTTTGGCGGACATCAGGTTGAAGTGCTGGAAGATCATGCCGATGCGTCGCCGCAGCGCCACCAGGCGGTCTTCATCGAACTCGCCGATGTCGACCTGATCGATCAGCACCCGCCCGCTACTCGGTTGTTCGAGGCGGTTGATGGTGCGGATCAGCGACGATTTGCCGGCGCCGCTGCGGCCGATGATGCCGAACACTTCGCCGCGCTGGATCGCCAGGTCGATGCCGTGCAGGGCCGCCACCGGACCCTGCTGGCCATTGTAGGTTTTGCCCAGGCCAACGAAGCGCACGTGGGCGCGGTTCAGTTCCGGGTGCAGTTGGGCTTGTTGCGCATTACGTTGCTCTGGAATATCCAGTCGCAGCTGGGTGGCAGCGCTCATTCTCAGCTTTCCCAGCCAGCTTGATAGAGCTTGCCGTGGGCCTGGTCCAGGGCGGCGCGAACGGCTGGCGAATGCTGGTAGATGTCGACGAACTTGATCAGGCGCGGGTCGGTTTTGCTCTTGGGCTGGATCACGAACTGGATCACGTATTCCTTGTGATCAAGGCCGTCGAACAGCAGGGCAGAGCCAGCATCAAAAGTCTTGGACAGGCGGATGTAGGCCGGGTAGCCCTGTACCAGGTCGGCGTCATCGTATGCGCGTACCAGTTGCACAGCTTCGACCTGGAGAATCTTGATTTTCTTCGGATTGGCGACGATGTCTTCTTCGGTGGCCTTGTAGCCGACACCCTGCTTGAGGGTGATCAGGCCGGCCTTGGCCAACAGTTGCAGGCCGCGGCCGCTGTTGATCGGGTCGTTGGCGATCGCGACGGTGGCGCCTTCTGGCAATTCATCGAAGCTTTTGTATTTTTTCGAGTACAGGCCGACGTTATTGATGATTCCTGGCGCGAACGGCACCAGGTCAAACCCTGCGGCGGCCTTGGCATTTTCCAGGAACGGGATGTGCTGGAAGTAGTTCACGTCGATGTCGCCGGCGGCGAGGCTGACGTTGGGGGCGATCCAGTCGCTGAACTCGACGAGTTCGACTTTCAGGCCCTGCTTGTTGGCCTCTTCGACAGCGGCTTCCAGGGGAATGGCAAAGGCGGCGGTGGTACCGATTTTCAGTGGGGCGTCAGCGGCGAAGGTCACCGAGCTGAAGAGGCCGAGGGTCAGGGCCAGTGCTTTGACTGGGTGAGAGATGAGTTTTTTGGTCATGATGGTTTTTCCAGTCAGTGCATGAAATTGGGGTGTTTGGTCGAATGTCATCGCGAGCAAGCTCTGCTCCCACAGGGTTCTCAGGTGCTCACTCCACCCTGTGGGAGCAAGGCTTGCCCGCGATGCTCTTAGCGGCGGAACTCGGCGCCGATGTGTTGCGCTGGCAAATGCGCCTGCGCGTGAAACAGCTTCTCCCGCAGGCTGCCGTCGTCGTAAGCGGTCTTGTACGACCCTCGCCGCTGCAACTCCGGAATCACCAGCTCGATGAAGTCCACATAGCTTTCCGGTGTGACGATGCGCGTCAGGTTGAAGCCGTCGAGACCGGTCTCAGCGATCCACGATTCCAGTTCATCGGCCACTTGCTCCGGCGAGCCGACCACGGTGATGTAGCGGCCACCGAGGGCGTGTTGTTCGAGCAATTTGCGTCGGGTCCAGTCGTTGTTCTGCAGGTTTTTGGTCGCTGACTGGATGGCGTTGCTCTTTACGTACTGGATCGGCTCATCGATTTCGTATTCGGCAAAATCGATCCCGGTAGACGCCGAGAAGTGCGCCACGCCGGCTTCCGCGCTGGCGTAGCTCAGGTACTCGGCATGCTTGTTCCAGGCCAGTTCTTCGGTGGCGCCGACGATCACGTTCAACCCCATGAACACCTTGATGTCCTCGGGCTTGCGCCCGGCCTCGACGGCACTGGCGCGCACCTTGTCCACCTGGGCCCTGGTCGACGGTTTGTTCTGGCCGCTGATGAACACGCACTCGGCGTGACGCCCGGCAAACAGCAATCCGCGATCCGAGCTGCCAGCCTGGAACAGCACCGGCGTGCGTTGCGGTGAGGGTTCGCAGAGGTGATAACCCTCGACCTGATAGAACTCGCCCTTGTGCTCGACCTTGTGCACTTTGTCTGGTTGCGCATAGACGCGTTGCACGGGGTCGTTCACCACTGCGCCGTCTTCCCAGCTGCCTTCCCAGAGCTTGTAGAGCACTTGCAGGTACTCATCAGCCTGGTCGTAGCGACGGTCGTGTTCGACCTGTTCGCGCAAGCCCATGGCCTTGGCCGCGCTGTCGAGATAACCGGTGACGATGTTCCAGCCAACCCGGCCGCGGCTCAGGTGGTCGAGCGTGGACATGCGCCGGGCGAACAGGTACGGCGGCTCATAAGTGAGGTTTGCCGTCAGGCCGAAACCAAGATTGCGGGTGACGGCGGCCATGGCCGAAACCAGCAGCAGGGGATCGTTGACGGGCAGCTGGATCGATTCTTTGAGCGGCACATCCACCGAATTCTGGTAGACGTCATACACCCCGACGATGTCGGCGATGAACAAGCCATCGAACAGGCCGCGCTCGAGCAGTTGCGCCAGTTCGGTCCAGTATTCGATGGTTTTATATTGGGTGGAGTTGTCCCGTGGATGGGTCCACAGCCCGTGATTGATGTGCCCGATGCAGTTCATGTTGAACGCATTAAGCAGGATCTTCTTCTTGGCAACGGTCATCAGATGGTCCCCCGTAGTGGCGGGTTTTCATCGTTGAGGTAGTAGTTGCCCACGGCGTGGTATTTCCAGCGCACCGGGTCATGCAGGGTGTGTACCCGGGCGTTGCGCCAGTGGCGATCCAGGCCATGTTCGATCAGGGTCGCCTGGCTACCTGCCAATTCGAACAGCGTGCTGCCCGCCGCGAGAGAGATTTCGGTGCTGATGGCGCGGGCTTCGGCGACGGCAATCGAGGCTGCCGCGACGGTTGCGGCCTGGGTGTCGGCCTGGGCCTTGTCGAGGTATTCACCGGCGCGTTCCAGGAGCGCTTCGGCTGCGTGGAGGCGAATGCTCAAGTGGCCGAAGCTTCTGATGGTCAGCGGGTCTTCAGTGGCCTTTTCGTGGGTGGCGTCAATCCATGGCCGGGTCTTGGTGCGCACGAAGTGCAGCGCATCTTCGTAGGCGGCGCGGGCGATACCGGTGTCGATGGCCGCGTGGAGAATCTGCGCCAGGGGGCCGACTGGCGTTGGCCGCTCGAAAGCGCTTTGAAACGGGATCACGTCCTCGGCCGCGACGAACACATCTTCGAATACTACTGAGCCGCTGCCGGTGGTGCGCTGGCCGAACCCGCTCCAGTCGTCGATCACCGTCAGGCCTTTGCTGTTGCGCGGCACGAACGCCAGTTGCTGTACTCCATGCTCATCCACCACCGAGGTTGGGATGCGCTGGGCATAGATCGCGCCGGTGGCGTAGAACTTGCGCCCGTTAATGCGATAGCCGCCGCCCTCCCTGGTCAGGCGAGTGACGCGGTCGTGGGCGGTTTTGGTGCCCAGTTCGGCGAGCGCATTGCCCAAGCGCTGGCCGGCCAATACTTCGGCGTACAGGCGTTTTTTCTGGTCTTCACTGCCGTTTACCCGCAGCACTTCGAGGGCGTAGAAATGGTTTTGCGGAATTTGTCCCAGGGAACCATCTGCCTGGGCGATCAGGGCGATGACCTTGGCCAATGTGACGTTGGACACGCCGGCGCCGCCATATTCTTCAGGCACGCTGATGCCCCAGAGGCCCGAGCGCGAAAACACTTCAAGTTCCGGGTGTGGCAAACGGCGTTCGCGGTCGCGCAGGGCGCTGTCGCGTTTGAAATCATCGGCCAGGTCACTGGCGACGACCAAGGCTTGCTCATCGCTGGTTATGACCGCGACGTGGTGAGAAAGAGGCATGTGCTTCTCCAGAGATCTGGTCAAAAGTGTTCCGGGGGTCAAATCCAGGAATGACGAGCCGGCAGGGTGCCGTTCAAGTGGTAAGTGCCGACCGCGTGATATTTCCAGCGCACCGGATCGTGCAGCGTGTGCACCCGGGCGTTACGCCAGTGGCGGTCGAGATTGAATTCAGCGAGGGTGGCGCGACTGCCAGCCAGTTCGAAGAGTTTTTCACTGGCCTGTAGCGAGATCTCGGTGGTCAGCACTTTGGCTTCGGCCACGGCTATCGAGGCTCGGGCCGCAGACTCGGCAGTCAGCGGCGTGGCGCTGACCTGATCGAGGACTTTGCCGGCTTTGCGCAACAGCGCTTCGGCTGCGTGCAGTTCGATTTTCAGCTTGCCGATGTCGGCGATCACATAGAGGTCGTCACTGGCTCGTTCGACCTGGGCATCGATCCATGGCCGGGCACGGGTTTTCACGAACTCGATGGCGTCGTCGATGGCGCCCCGGGCGATACCGGCGTCAATCGCGGCCTGAATCAACTGCGAGACGGCGCCCTGGATATTGGGCGTGTCATTGATCTTCCAGTTGTCCACCACCAGTTCGGCTTCGACCTGCACATTGTTCAGCAGGAGGGTGCCGCTGGCGGTAGTGCGCTGGCCAAAACCCGACCAGTCATCAACGATGCGCAAACCCGGCGTGCCGCGACGAACGAAGGCCAGGACTTGCTTGCCATCGTCGTTGAGCGCCTTGACGGCTACCCAATGGGCGAACAGCGCGCCCGTTGAATAGAATTTCTGCCCGTTGATTACAAAATCGTCGCCGCTCGGGGTGATTCGCGCCTTGAGTTCCAGAGTGTTTTTGGTGCCGCGCTCTGGACCGGCATTACCGATCCGCCAGCCTTGAAGCACGCTGGTGAACAGCTGCTTTTTTTGCGCATCGGTGGCGCTGCCGAGCAGCAGGTGAAGGATGCCGAACTGGTTCTGCGGGATTTGACCCAATGCCGGGTCGGCCGCGGAAATAATCGCGAACACCTCGGCCAGGGTCACGAAGGAGACCTGCGGGCCGCCGTATTCGCGGGGAATGGAAATACTGCCCAGGCCGCTACGGGTGAACTGTTCGATTTCCGACCAAGGCAGCTTGCGCTGCTGGTCGCGCCTGGCTGCTTGCAGGCGCGCGACCTGCGCGAGTTCACGAGCGGCCTTGATGGCTTGCGCATCGTTGCGCAGCACCTGTGCTGGCAATACCAACGGGGCGATGTCCAGATCACTCTGGACGAGTGCATCTGCCAGACTGGACATCAGTGCCACTCCTTGGCTGCACGCAATGCCCTGGCGTTCTGCACTGGGGTGATTGTGTTCCGGACCATACCTACCTCACATCTTCATGGAAACGCCGCGCGAAATGGCGGCGAACGAAATCAAGAATGTCCGGTGGTCCGGTGCATATACCGTAAGCGTGTATAAATAATAAATAAACTAACTTTTAGGAATATGCATAGAAGGTATGGCTGACTCTCACTGCCACGCAGACGCCTCGGTTTGAGCCGCGCACAGGTTTTGAATTTATAACGCAAGGGAGACTTCCGTCCTTGGAAGTTAAAAGTAGTGCGGGGAGGTTAGGCGTGGGTGTTGTTCAGAAACTTGCTAAGGAATTGTTTAGTCCGTTCTTCTTGAGGATTGGCAAACAATGCTTTCGCCTCGCCTTGTTCCACGATCACGCCCTTGTCGAAAAACACCACGCGGTTGGCGACATCCCGGGCGAACCCCATTTCATGAGTCACGATAACCATGGTGCGCTTCTCCTCGGCCAGTCCGCGGATGGTCGCCAGCACTTCACCCACCAGCTCCGGGTCCAGCGCTGAAGTCGGTTCATCGAACAGAATCACTTCCGGCTCCATCGCCAGCGCCCGGGCAATTGCCACGCGCTGTTGCTGGCCACCGGAGAGGCGCCTTGGATAGGCGTCTTCCTTGCCGGCCAGGCCGACCTTGGCCAAGAGCTTCTTGCCCAAGGCAACAGCCTCGGCCTGGGGGATTTTTTTCACCACGATCGGCCCTTCGATGACATTTTCCAGGGCGGTGCGATGGGGGAACAGGTTGAAGTTCTGAAACACGAAACCCACGTGCTGGCGCAGGCGGCGCACCAGGCTCTGCTGCTGGTTCAGTGGACGGCTGCCATCGATTTCGATGTCGCCGACCTTGATCCGGCCGCTGGTGGGTTCTTCTAGAAAGTTCAGGCAGCGCAGGAAGGTGGTTTTGCCCGAGCCGCTAGGCCCGATGATCGCCACCACCTCGCCGGCCTTCACCTGCAGGTCGATGCCGTTAAGCACCACCTGACCCTTGAACTGCTTTGTCAGTTTTTCCACGACAATCATTGGGTCAGGACTCCTGGTCGTGCCGATTGACCCGCTCTTCCAACTTGTTCTGCAGGTGCGACAGCACCGTGGCCAGAATCCAGTAGATCAGTGCGGCGGCAAGATACATGGTGAAGATTTCGAAGGTGCGAGCTGTGATCAGCTGCGCCTGGCGGAACAGTTCCGGCACCTGGATGGTGGCTGCCAGGGCGGTGTCCTTGACCAGCGAAATGAAGCTGTTGCCCAGTGGCGGCAGGGCCGTGCGCATCGCTTGCGGCAGAATGGCCCGGCGCAAGGTCTGCGCACGGGTCATGCCGATACTCGCGGCGGCTTCCCATTGGCCGCGTTCGATGGAGCTGATCGCAGCCCGCAGGATTTCGCAGGCATAGGCGGCCATGTTCAGCGAGAAGCCAATCAGGGCCGCTGGCAACGGATCAAGTTCGACACCCAGTTGCGGCAGGCCGTAATAGATCACGAACAGTTGCACCAGCAACGGTGTGCCGCGAAAGAACGACACGTAGATGCGGGCGATCCAGCTCACCAGCTTGAAGCGCGACAAGCGCATCAAGGCCAGGCCAAAGCCCATCAGCAGGCCGAAAAACATGCCGCCCAGGCTCAAGATCACCGTGTAGTACGCGCCCTTCAGCAGGAAAGGCGCGGAATCCAGCGCGAGTTTGAAAGCCTCTTCCATTATTTAGTGACGTCAGCGTTGAAGTATTTTTCCGAAAGCTTGGTCAGTGTGCCGTCGGCACGCAGCTTGTCGATCGCCTTGTTCACGGCCGCCAGCAGTTCAGGTTCGCCTTTACGCAGGGCGATACCGGCTTCCTGACGGGAGAACGGTTCGCCGGCGGCGGTGGTGTCCTTGGCCTTTTTGGCGTATTCCAGCGCTGCAAGGCGGTCGATCAGGATGGCGTCGATACGACCCACTCGCAGGTCCTGGAACTTGGTCGGATCATCTTCGTAAGTGCGCACGTCGGCGCCCGGTACGTTGGCTTTTACCCACTGTTCGTAGTTGGTGCCCAGGCCCACGCCGACTTTCTTGCCAGCCAGGTCGTTGGCGGTTTTGATGGTGTCCTTGTTCTTGGTCAGAACCAGCGCCTGAATCCCGGAAACGGTGTACGGTTCGGAGAAGTCGTACTTCTTCTTGCGCTCTTCCGAAATGGTTACCTGGTTGACCACGGCGTCGAGGCGCTTGGATTCCAGCGCCGCGAGGATCCCGTCCCATTTGGTCGGTTGCAGCTTCACTTTCACGCCCAGCTCTTTGGCCAGGGCTTCGGAGAATTCAACTTCGAAGCCGGCCAGTTTGCCGTCGGCGTCGACGAAACTGAACGGTGGGTAGGTGCCTTCCAGGCCGACGTTGATCACGCCTGCGTCCTTGATTTTTTGCAGTTGCTCACCGGCAACGGCCTGGCCGATCAGGCCGGCGCTCAGCGCCAGGCCCAGCGAACCTACCAGCAGATTTCGACGGAGTACGGAAAAATTCATGACAAGCCCCTGTGGTTTCTTATGGGAAGACGCTTTAGGAATGTTGGCAAATTCGGGATTGAAGCGACTGCATGATGCTGCCCTGAAGCAGCATATGTGTTTTGCCACAAATTCGCCTGCGGCGCGACTATATGATGACGGCAATAGATAATAAAATAATAAATATCGCTTCTTTTATTCGTTAAAAGAATAAGCGGCACAACATTGTAGGAGCTGCCGAAGGCTGCGATCTTTTGATCTTGCAACCCGTCAAAGGAAATCCTTGTAAGCAAACAACGCCGGCGCCCCACCCGTGTGCAGGAAAATGATCGGTCCCTCATCAAAACGCTGCCGTCCAATCCCATCGAGCATGCCAGCCATGGCCTTGCCGGTGTACACCGGGTCCAGCAACAAGCCTTCCTGACTCGCCACAAGCTTCACCGCCGATAACGTCCCTGCATTCGGTTCGCCATAACGCGGGCCGAAATACTCGTCCCACAATTGCACTTTGAAGGCTGGCGGCAGGCTCATACCCATCAGCTCTGCCGTGCGCTCGGCCAGCCCCTGCACCTTGGGTCGCTGCTCTTCATCGTTGCGCGATACGGTCACCCCGATCACTGGCAAATCCGGCAGTACTTCGCTCAAAGCCAAGGCCAGACCGCTGTGGGTCCCAGCGCTCCCGGAAGCGAGGACCACTGCGGCAAAGGTCAGGCCGGTGTCCTTGATCTGCTCGGCCAACTCGAGGCCGGCGCGCACGTAGCCCAGTGCACCCAGGGCATTCGAACCGCCAATCGGCACAACATAAGGATTCTTGCCATTGTTACGCAGGCGATCTGCCAGGGCCTGCAGTTGGCCGTCGGCGTCGTCGAGGTTTTCCACCCATTCAACCTTGGCGTCGAACAGGTCCAGTAGCAGGCGATTGCCATTGCCCAGGTAATTTTTGTCATCCGTGCCCAGGGGATTTTCCAACAGGGCGACGCAACCCAGTCCCAGCTTGGCGGCCAGGGCTGCCGTTTGCCGCACGTGATTGGATTGCAGCGCCCCGGCGGTGATCAAGGTATCGGCACCCTGGGACAACGCGTCGGCTGCCAGGTACTCGAGCTTGCGCAGCTTGTTGCCGCCCATCGCCAGTGGCGTCAGGTCGTCGCGCTTGACGTAGACATCGCGGCCCAGCCAGGTCGAGAGGCGTTCGAGTTTTTCCAGGGGCGTGGGATGGCCGAGCAGGTCGAGGCGGTCAAAACGGGCGAGCTGTTGTTTGATCATGGTTCCGTACTGGCGGAGGAAGGTGTCAGGACTATAGGCAGCCCCAAATCCGTGGGCAACCGTGAATCGCTTATAGCTGAAAGTACTGAGTACAGCACTATTGGTTCTTAATTCGATTTTGAGACCTTGCCGTAAAGTAAATGCCGTCAAGGCGGCCAGACAGTCCGGCCGCCCGAGAGGAGTCTTTACCGTGAGCGAGCGTTCCAGCCATTGGCAGTTGCAGACCATCGTCAGCCAACTGCGTACAGCGCGTGATCAGTGGCGCACCCAGAATGGCCGTGTCAGCGGAGAGCAGGGCGGTAGGGAATTACCTTCCCGGGCGGCCATGGCGGAAATTCTTGAAGCGCTTTGTGGCGCATTGTTCCCGATGCGCCTTGGCCCTGTGGACCTGCGCGAGGAGAGCGAAGACTTTTACGTCGGCCACACCCTGGATGTCGCCCTCAACGCGTTGCTTGCCCAGGCACGCCTCGAACTGCGTTACGCCGCGCGCCACAGTGCGCAGGCCGATACCGAGGTCGAGGCGCGGACGATTCAGATCATCCAGGATTTCGCACTTGCCTTGCCGGGCCTGCGCAGTTTGCTGGACACCGACGTACTGGCGGCTTATCACGGCGACCCGGCGGCACGCAGTGTCGATGAAGTGCTGCTGTGCTATCCCGGCATCCTGGCGGTGATTCACCATCGCCTGGCGCACCATTTGTATCGCGCCGGCTTGCCCTTGCTGGCGCGGATCAGCGCGGAAATCGCGCACTCGGCCACCGGCATCGATATTCACCCCGGGGCGCAGATTGGCCGCAGCTTCTTTATTGATCACGGGACGGGCGTGGTGATTGGCGAGACGGCCATCATTGGCGAGCGCGTGCGGATTTATCAGGCGGTGACGCTGGGCGCCAAAAGGTTTCCGGCGGATGAGGACGGGCAGTTGCAGAAGGGCCATGCCCGGCATCCGATTGTCGAGGATGACGTGGTGATCTATGCCGGTGCGACGATCCTGGGTCGGATTACCATTGGCAAGGGCTCGACCATTGGCGGCAATGTCTGGCTGACACGCAGTGTGCCGGCGGGGTGCAACCTGACGCAGGCGAATCTGCAGCACGACGACGGGACGCAGAAGTAAGGGCTGAAATCCTCAGTGATCTTGCTAACGCCTTCGCGGGCAAGCCACGCTCCCACAGGATTGATGTCGTTCGCGTAATTACCGTACGACACAACTCCTGTGGGAGCGTGGCTTGCCCGCGAAGGATTTCAAGCCGACCGAGATAATGGCATTTATCGCTAATTTCTTGCTGAACGAATGCCCCCAGCCCCGCGTCATACCCTTCCTTGAGCTAGCGTACAAACAGTACCGCCGAGCCTTGCGATTAGTCCTTAGCGCCCTATCCATGTTTAACTTGAACGTTCATTCAAGTTAAAACCTTGGTTCGCTGCCCGCTCACAACAGGAGGCTTGCCTTTGCTGAGTCCGATTTTTACAGCTACATCCGCAACCGTTGAGGTGCACACTTCATGAGTGCATCGTCTCTCCCTCCAAGCGGCCAGGTCCGCATGAATCCGCCGGTGTTCTACTTCTCGGCGACGTTTATCCTGCTGTTTGGCATTGTCGTCATCGCCATGCCTGAACAGGCCGGTGCCTGGCTTCTGGAAGCGCAAAACTGGGCGGCCAACACGGTCGGCTGGTATTACATGCTCGCGATGACCCTGTATCTGGTCTTCGTGGTGGTCACCGCCTTGTCCGGCTACGGCAAGATCAAGCTCGGTGCCGACCACGACGAACCCGAATTCAGTTACCTGTCCTGGGCCGGCATGCTGTTCGCCGCCGGGATCAGCATCACACTGTTCTTCTTTTGCGTGTCCGAACCGCTGACCCACCTGGCGCAACCGCCTCAAGGGGAAGCGGGCACGGCGGATGCCGCACGCCAGGCAATGCAGATTCTGTTTCTGCACTGGGGCCTGCACGGTTGGGGCGTATTCGCGTTCGTGGGCATGGCGCTGGCTTACTTCGCCTACCGGCATAACCTGCCGCTGGCCTTGCGTTCGGCGCTGTACCCGCTGATTGGCAAACGCATCAACGGCCCGATTGGCTACGCGGTGGATGGCTTTGGCATCATCGCCACGGTGTTCGGCCTGGGTGCCGACATGGGTTTTGGGGTGTTGCACCTCAACTCCGGCCTCGACTACCTGTTCGGTATCGCCCATACCCAGTGGATTCAGGTCGGCTTGATCACCCTGATGATGGGCGCGGCAATCATCGTTGCGGTGTCCGGCGTCGACAAAGGCGTGCGGGTGATGTCCGATATCAACATGTTGCTGGCCTGCGCGCTGCTGCTGTTTGTGTTGTTCGCCGGTCCTACCCAGCACTTGCTCAATACCTTGATCCAGAACATCGGCGATTATCTCGGCGCCTTGCCGATGAAGAGCTTCGACCTCTACGCCTACGACAAACCGAGCGACTGGCTGGGTGGCTGGACGGTGTTCTACTGGGCCTGGTGGATCGCATGGTCGCCGTTCGTGGGGCTGTTCATCGCACGGATTTCCCGTGGCCGGACCATCCGCGAGTTCGTCTTTGGCGTATTGCTGATCCCGCTTGGCTTCACCCTGGCGTGGATGTCGATCTTCGGTAACAGCGCGATCGATCAGGTGCTCAATCACGGCATGAGTGCACTGGGCATGTCCGCCATCGACAACCCGTCGATGACGTTGTACCTGCTCCTGGAAACCTATCCGTGGAGCAAGACGGTGATCGCGGTCACCGTGTTCATCAGCTTCGTGTTCTTCGTCACCTCTGCCGACTCGGGCACGGTGGTGCTGTCGACGCTGTCGGCCAAGGGTGGCAATCCCGATGAGGATGGTCCGAAATGGCTGCGGGTGTTCTGGGGCGCTATGACTGCGCTGGTCACCAGTGCGCTGCTGTTTTCGGGCAGCATCGATGCGTTGAAATCAGCGGTGGTGCTGACCTCGCTGCCGTTCTCGATGATCTTGCTGCTGATGATGTGGGGCCTGCACAAGGCGTTTTACCTGGAGTCGCAGAAGCAGATTGCGCAGCTGCATTCCCTGGCGCCGGTATCCGGCTCGCGGCGTGGCGGATGGCGTCAACGCTTGACTCAGGCCGTGCATTTCCCGTCGCGTGACGAAGTCTATCGCTTCCTTGATACGACGGTGCGCCCGGCGATTGAAGAAGTGACGGCCGTGTTCGTCGAAAAGGGCTTGAGCGTGGTCACTCAACCCGACCCGGCCAACGACAACGTCAGCCTGGAAATCGGACATGGCGAGGAGCATCCGTTCATCTATCAAGTGCAGATGCGCGGGTACTTCACGCCGTCGTTTGCCCGCGGAGGCATGGGCTCCAAGCAGCTCAACAATCGCCGTTATTACCGGGCTGAAGTGCATTTGGCCGAGGGCAGTCAGGACTATGATCTGGTCGGCTACACCAAGGAGCAGATCATCAACGACATCCTCGATCAGTACGAGCGGCACATGCAGTTCCTGCATTTGGTACGTTGATCAGGAAAGGTGAGGGCGTCATCGGGAGCAAGCTTTGCTCCCACAGAAATCAACGAGAGAGGATTCGATGATCTATACCGCTGCTGAAAATCGCTACGACTCTATCCCATACCGCCGCGTAGGCCGCAGCGGGCTGGTGCTACCGGCGTTGTCGCTGGGCCTGTGGCACAACTTCGGCGACAGCACGCCGATCGACACCCAGCGCTCGTTGCTGCGCACCGCGTTCGACCTGGGCATCAACCACTTCGACCTGGCCAACAACTATGGCCCGCCCTACGGCAGTGCCGAGATCAACTTCGGTCGTTTGCTGCGTGAAGATTTCAAGCAGTACCGCGACGAACTGATCATCTCGAGCAAGGCCGGCTGGGACATGTGGCCCGGCCCCTATGGCCAGGGCGGCGGGTCGCGCAAGTATGTGCTGGCCAGTCTTGATCAGAGCTTGCAGCGCCTGGGCCTGGACTACGTTGATATCTTCTACTCGCACCGTTTCGACCCGGACACGCCACTGGAAGAAACTGCCAGCGCACTGGCAACAGCGGTGCAGCAAGGCAAGGCCCTGTACATCGGGATCTCCTCGTATTCCGGGGTTAAAACCCGCGAAATGGCCGAACTGTTGAAAGAGTGGAAAGTGCCGCTGCTGATCCATCAACCGGCTTATAACTTGCTCAATCGCTGGGTTGAAAAGGACCTGCTGGATGTCACCGATGAGCTCGGCGCTGGCGTTATCGCCTTCACGCCGCTGGCCCAGGGTCTGCTGACTGACAAGTACCTCAACGGCGTGCCGACGGATGCGCGGGTGAATCGTCCGGGGGGTGGTTCGTTGCAGGCCTCGCATTTGTCTGAAGCCAACATCGCTCATGTGCGCGCGCTGAACGAGATTGCCAAGCGTCGCGGCCAGAGCCTCGCGCAGTTGGCACTGGCCTGGACACTGCGTGACCCGCGGGTGACCTCGGCGCTGATCGGTGCAAGCCGGCCTGAGCAGATTATCGAAAACGTCGGGGCGTTGAAGAATCTGAGCTTCAGTGCTGAAGAGTTGGCGGAGATCGACCGCTTTGCCCAGGAAGGCGGGATCAATCTCTGGGAGAAGCCTTCGACGGCTGAGTAAGCGTCAGGCGCCGGATTATCTGGTGCCTCTCAGGTCGCCTTCGCGAGCAAGCCCGCTCCCACAGTGAGTTTTGTGCATGGCACGGATTCCTGTGGGAGCGGGCTTGCCCGCGAAGGGGCCATCAAATTCGCGACAAAAACTGGGCAACTACCGAAAGAACGGAACATCACCCAACACCGTAGCCCGCTGCATCACCCGCCGCGCAGGCCGGTAATCGTCTACCGCGTAATGCTGCGTCACGCGGTTATCCCAGAACGCCACGTCGTCCTTCCGCCACCGCCAGCGAATGGTGAACTCCGGGCGAGTGGCATGGGCGAACAGCAGTTTCAGCACCGCCTCGCTCTCGGTGTCGGACAGCTCGTTGATCTTCGAGGTGAAGCCGTCGTTGACGAACAGCGACCGACGCCCGCTCGCCGGGTGCGTGCGAACCACCGGGTGCGATAACGGCGGGTTCTTGCGTCGGGCCTCTTCCCATTGGGCCAGCGCTTCAGGGGTGTTGCCGTAGCGCTCTACCGGGAATGACCGGGTGAAGTCGTGAGTGGCTGTCAGCCCTTCGAGCATGGATTTCATGGGGGCGGACAGCGCCTCGTAGGCTGCAATACCACTGGCCCACAAGGTGTCGCCGCCAAATTCGGGCAGCAGCTTGGCACTGAGCACCGCGCCCATTGCCGGGGTGGGCAGGAAGGTCACGTCGGTATGCCAGATAGCGTTGTCGCGCACGTCGGTGACGGCGGTGTCGAGGATCAGTACTTCGGGTTGTTCCGGCACATTGGGGTAGATCGGATGAATGTGCAGGTCGCCGAAATACGCGGCGAATCGTGCCTGTTGTTGTGGCGTGATCGGTTGGTCGCGGAAGAACAGCACCTGGTGCTTGAGCAATGCCTGCTCGATAGCGTCGCGTTGTTCCGGAGTCAGTGGCTGGCTCACGTCGACACCGCTGATCTGCGCGCCGAGGGCCGAGCTTAAAGGGACTATCGTCAGGTTACTCATCGTGATTCTCTTCAATTCTGAGTGTCGTCTATGTTTGGTGAACGACACGGCACCTGTAGGCGCTGTCGGAGGCTGCGATTTTTTGATGTTGTTTTTTAGACGCAAGATCAAAAGATCGCAGCCTCGGTTCCCTCGACAGCTCCTACAGGGCTGGGTCCAAAAAGGGGTATTCAAATTTTTCAGTGGGCCTGGCCGTGCCACGGCACCAGCTTGCGTTGCAGGGCGCGCAGGCCCATTTCCATGGCGAAGGCGATGAGCGCGATGACCAGGATCCCGAGTACCACCACGTCAGTGACCAGGAACTGCGCGGCCGACTGCACCATGAAGCCCAAACCACTGGTGGCGGCGATCAGTTCGGCGGCGACCAGCGTCGACCAGCCAACCCCCAGGCCAATGCGCACGCCGGTCAGGATGTCCGGCAACGCGCTCGGCAGGATCACATGGCGAATCAGCTGCGCGCGGGTAGCGCCCAGGGACTGTGCAGCACGCAATTTGGCCGGATCGACGGTGCGCACGCCGGTGGCGGTGGCAATGGCAATCGGGGCGAAGATCGCCAGGTAGATCAGCAGGACTTTGGACAGCTCACCGATGCCGCACCAGATCACGATCAGTGGCAGATACGCCAGCGGTGGGATAGGGCGGTAAAACTCGATCAGCGGATCGAGAATGCCACGGGCGATGCGGTTGTGACCGATGGCGATACCCACCGGAACGGCGGTCAGCACGGCAAAGCCCAGGCCCAGGCCTATACGGCTGAGGCTCGCGCCCAAATGCTGCCACAACGTCGAGTCCATGTAGCCGGTGGTTACCAGCAACCAGCCCTTCTGCAGGACGGCCGACGGTGGTGGCAAGAACAGCGGCTCGATCATGCCGGTTGCCGTCACAGCCCACCAAAGCGCTACCAGTGCGACCAGTGTCAGGACGCTGATCCAGCGCGTGCTCAAGCTGCGGCGTACGGGAATCACCGTCGAAGCGGTTTTTACCCTAACGGCAGGAATTTCGTAGCTGCTCATGCGCGCTCCTGCCGTTGTGCGGCGCTGCGTTGGGAGAACACCTTGGCGAGCACGTGTTCGCGGGTTTCGATAAAACGTGGGTCGGATTTGATCGCCCGTGCCGACTCGCCGGCGGCGTAACGCTGACCGAAGTCCAGGCTCAGACGTTCGACGATCTGCCCCGGATTTGGCGCCAGCAGAATCAGGTCTGTGGCAAGAAACACCGCCTCTTCGATGTCGTGGGTAATCAGAAATACCGGTTTTGCGGTGCGCTGCCAGACTTGCAGCAGCAGCTCTTGCATCTGTTCACGAGTGAACGCATCGAGCGCGCCGAACGGTTCGTCCATCAACAGTACGCGAGGGTCGGCCGCCAGCGCACGGGCCAGGCCGACACGCTGTTTCTGGCCGCCCGAAAGCTGCCAGATGCGCCGGTGTTCGAAACCGGACAGGTCCACCAGCGTGAGCATTTCCCGCGCACGGATTTCGCGCTTGTCTTTCGAGACGCCTGCCAGTTCCAGGCCGAAGCCGACGTTAGCCAGCACGTCCTGCCAAGGCAGCAGGGCGTCGTCCTGAAACACTACGCCGCGTTCGGCGCTCGGTCCCTTGACGGGCACGCCGTCGAGGGTGATGCGCCCGGCGCTGGGCTCGACGAAACCGGCAATCAGGTTCAGCAGTGAGGTCTTGCCACTGCCCGACGGGCCGAGCGCCACCAGCAATTGCTGAGGCCCCAGGCTCAGGGAAATATCCGCCAGTACCGGTTCGGGGCTGCCGGGGTACTGTGCGCTGATACGCTCCAGCTGTAGCAAGGCCATCGCAATAAACTCCCGATCAGTTGGTGATGAACTTGGCGCTGACGTACGGCGCGTAGTCCGGCAGAACCGCTTCCACCTTGCCTTGTTCCTTGAGGAACACGGCGGTGTCGGTGATGGCTTTGGTGGTCGGCGCGCCGAGGGTAATCACCTGATCAGCCGCCAGCGGGTAGACGTTGCCTTGCAACAACAGTGGAATGTCGCTGGCCTTGGCGCCGGAGAGTTTCACCAGCTTGTCGACGTTGCCCTGATTAGCCAGCCAGGCTGTTGGGTCCTTGCGGTAGTCGGCGTAGGCGTCGAGGGTGACTTTGGCGAAGGCGGTGACGATTTCCGGGTGTTTTTCAGCGAAATCTTTACGCACGATCCAGGCATCGAAGGTCGGTGCGCCGAACTTGGCCAGTTCGCCAGAGGTAATCAGCACTTTGCCGTTTTCCTTGGCAACGCCCAGGGCTGGGTCCCACACGTAGGTAGCGTCGATGTCACCCCGTTTCCACGCGGCGATAATGGCTGGCGGGGCGAGGTTCAGTACGGTGACTTTCGACGGGTGGATATTCCAGTGCTTCAGCGCGGCCAGCAGGCTGTAGTGGCCGGTGGACACGAATGGCACGGCGATCTTCTTGCCGATCAGGTCTTGCGGGGTCTTGATCCCCGATCCGTCGCGAGCCACCAGGGCTTCGGCGGCACCGATCTGAGTGGCGATCAGGAAGGTTTCCACTGGCACTTTGCGAGTGATCGCGGCGGTCAGGGGGCTGGAGCCGAGGTAGCCGATCTGTACGTCGCCGGAGGCAATGGCGGCAATGATGTCGGCGCCATTATCGAATTTGCGCCAGTCGATCTTGGCGTTGGTGGCTTTTTCATAGGCGCCGTCGGCCTGGGCAACTTTCGCCGGGTCTACGGTGGTCTGGTAGGCAACGGTGACTTCGGCGGCCTGGGCGAAGAAGCTCGCCGCAGCCAGCGAAGCGGCCGCCAGGAGGCGAAGGGGGAAATGCAGTTTCATCGGAGAAGCTCCTCAACAGGCGGCCGGGAGTTGGCGTTTGAGGAGACTAAATGATCTAAGAATGCGGAAATAAATAACTTTTTCGCATTAGCTTATGAGTGGAAAAAGCGGAGGATCAAAAGATCGCAGCCTGCGGCAGCTCTTACACAGGTCGCGTGCAGGCTCGGGGACTGCGTGGCGCGGCGAAAAAAAATCGCAGACTCCAGCCGATCCTTGTAGGAGCTGCCGCAGGCTGCGATCTTTTTAAAGCTGCCGATTAATTACTGATCGCCAGAATGCTCGCTTGATACGACCCGACGAACACATCAAAATCGCCGACTTCGTTCTTCTCCAGCTCCACCTGTTCCGCCAGCGACGAGCGTGCACGGTCTTCGAATTTCGCCTGGTCTTCGGCAGAAAGCGGTTCGCTGCGGAAATATTCCGCATGCGCCTGGCTCTGACGCAACGAGAACTGACTGAAGCTCTCCTTGTGCTCTGCCATCGCGGCCAACACCTGGGCCGATGGGGTCAGGGCCGGGTCCTTGACCTTAGCCAGCTGGGCATCCAGCGCCTTGCTGTGAGCATCGCCGCCGTGGCTCTGGTCCAGTATCGCCGCGAGGGGAGCAATGTGCTCCAGCAACTCGCTGGCCCACTCCTTGAGGTCCACCGGCTGGCCGTCGCGCTGCAGTTGCAGGCCCGGGCGGCGACCTTCCTTGACCACGCTAAGGAAGTTCGAGGTCGCGTTGCCGCACGAGGTGTTGGTCAGCAGCGGGCTGTCGTTGAGCGCGCAGTACAGCAGGAACGCGTCGAGGAAGCGCGACTCGGTGAGGTCGATGCCCATCGGCAGGAGCGGGTTGATGTCCAGGCAGCGCACTTCGACGTACTGGATACCACGTGCCACCAGCGCCTGGATCGGGCGCTCGCCGGTGTAGGTCACGCGCTTGGGGCGAATGTTGGAGTAGTACTCGTTTTCGATCTGCAAGATGTTGGTGTTGAGCTGAACCCACTCTCCATCCTGATGGGTGCCGATCTCCACGTACGGTGCGTAGGGAGTGGCTACCGCTTTGCGCAGGCTGTCGGTGTAGCTGACCAGGTCGTTATAGCAAGGCGTCAGGCCGGCCTGGGCGTTACTCTGGTAACCCAGGTCACTCATGCGCAGGCTGGTGGCGTAAGGCAGGTAGAGCGTGTCCGGGTCCAGCTGCTCCAGCTGATGGGAGCGCCCTCGCAGGAAGCCCGCATCAAGGGCTGGTGAAGCGCCAAACAGGTACATCAGCAGCCAGCTGTAGCGACGGAAGTTGCGGATCAGCGCGATGTAGGCCGAGGACTGATAGTCGCGATCGGTGCCGACAAAGCCTTCAGCTTCCTTGAGCAGCGGCCAGAGCTGTTCCGGCAGGGAAAAATTGTAGTGAATCCCGGCGATGCATTGCATCGTCTTGCCGTAGCGCAGGGCCAGGCCCTTGCGGTAGACGTACTTGAGCTGACCGATGTTCGAGGTGCCGTAGTAGGCAATCGGGATGTCTTCCTCAGCCGGCAACGGGCACGGCATGGAAGGACTCCACAGGTACTCGCTGCCCAGCTTGCTGTAGGCAAAGCGGTGAATGCTGTCCAGGCTCGCCAGCGTATCGGCCGGGTCCGGCAGGGCGGGCGTGATGAACTCCAGCAGCGACTCGGAATAGTCGGTGGTGATTTGTTCATTGGTCAGCGCGGAACCCAATTCTTCGGGGTGGGGCGTTTGCGCCAGGCGACCTTCGCTGGTCACGCGCAGGCATTCACGTTCGATGCCGTGAAGGCACTGTTCGAGCAGAGAGAGGTTAGCGCGCTCGCCAAGCAGAGCCAGGCGGCGGTTGAGAATTTCGCTCAAGTTGGATTCCTTCACGCGTCAGTCGCCCCAATATGGGGGTGGGCAAGACGGTCTACAAGGGTGAAGTTGAAACTGGCGTTTTCGCCTGGTTTTTTAGCAGCACGGACTTCATGCCAGTCGGTCAAGTACCCGTCGCCGCGAACCCTGTGGGAGCGGGCTTGCCCGCGATGAGGGAGTGTCAGTCACCATTTATGTTGCCTGACACACCGCCATCGCGGGCAAGCGCGCTCCCACAGAAAATCCCGGCGCCGCTTTCATAGCGCCGAAATTACCTCAAAATGATGATCGGTAGCTACAGGACAGCGAACGTGCCTTGCGCTTTTGCGACCAATTTTTCGCCTTGCATCACCTCGGCCTCGACCACCAGCGTGCGACGGCCCGGGTGGATCACCCGTGCCGTGCACATCACCTCGCCCTCAGAAACCGCGCGAATGTAGTTGATCTTGCATTCGATGGTCGCGCTCTGCTGGTCGAAGCCATGGGTGCTGGAACAGGCCAGGCCCATGGCAATGTCCACCAGGCTGAACAACGCGCCGCCGTGCAGCTTGCCGCCGCGGTTGCGCAGTTCGGGCTGCAGTGCCAGGGCGACTTGCGCCACCCCGGTGTCCAGGCTGTGCAAACGACAACCCAGCAGCTTGAAGAACGCGCTTTCGGTCAACCCTGGCGGGATCTCCATCAACGCTTCTTCAGTTGCTTGGCGTTGGCGAACAGCGAAGCCATGGCATTGTTGGCAGGGGCGGGCGCCGTGGTTTCCTTGCGCGGTGCAGTGTTCTGGGACTGACGCGGTGCCGAACCAGGACGCGCACCACGAGCGCCATCGATTTTCTCGCCAGGGGTGTCGCTCATGCGCATCGACAGGCCCACGCGCTTACGCGGTATATCGACTTCCATGACCTTCACTTTCACCACGTCGCCCGCCTTCACCGCTTCACGGGGATCCTTGATGAACTTCTCCGAAAGTGCAGAGATATGCACCAAACCGTCCTGATGCACGCCGATGTCAACGAATGCGCCGAAGTTGGTCACGTTGGTTACCACGCCTTCGAGGATCATGCCCAGCTGCAGGTCCTTGAGGTCTTCGACACCTTCCTGGAACTCGGCAGTCTTGAACTCGGGACGCGGGTCGCGACCGGGTTTTTCCAGCTCTTGCAGAATGTCGGTGACCGTTGGCAGACCGAACGTCTCGTCGGTGTACTTCTTCGGATCCAGGCGCTTGAGAAAGCTGGCGTCGCCAATCAGCGAACGGATGTCGCGGTCGGTTTCAGCGGCAATGCGCTGCACCAGTGGATAGGCTTCCGGGTGAACGGCGGACGAATCCAGCGGGTTGTCACCGTTCATGACCCGCAGGAAGCCGGCGGCCTGTTCGAACGTTTTTTCACCCAGGCGTGCGACTTTTTTCAACGCGGCGCGGGTCTTGAACGCACCGTGTTCGTCGCGGTGGCTGACGATGTTCTGCGCCAGGGTCGCATTGAGGCCGGAGATGCGGGCCAGCAGTGCCACGGAAGCAGTGTTGACGTCCACGCCGACGGCGTTCACGCAGTCTTCGACCACGGCGTCCAGGCCGCGCGCCAGTTTCAGCTGCGATACGTCGTGCTGATACTGGCCGACGCCAATGGATTTCGGATCGATCTTCACCAGTTCGGCCAGCGGGTCCTGCAGGCGACGAGCGATGGATACCGCGCCACGGATCGACACGTCGAGGTCCGGGAATTCCTTGGAAGCCAATTCCGACGCCGAGTAAACCGATGCGCCAGCCTCGGAGACCATGACCTTGGTCATTTTCATCGCCGGGTATTTCTTGATCAGCTCAGCGGCGAGCTTGTCGGTTTCACGGCTGGCGGTGCCGTTGCCGATGGCGATCAGGTCGACCGAATGCTTGGCGCAAAGGGCTGCGAGGATCGCAATGGTCTGGTCCCACTTGTTGTGCGGCACGTGGGGGTAAACGGTGGCGTGATCCAGCAGCTTACCGGTGGAGTCGACCACGGCGACCTTGCAACCGGTGCGCAGGCCCGGGTCCAGGCCCAGTGTGGCGCGCGGGCCGGCCGGGGCCGACAGCAGCAGATCGTGCAGGTTGTGGGCGAACACGTTGATCGCCTCGGTTTCCGCGCCATCGCGCAACTCGCCGAGCAGGTCGGTTTCGAGATGGGTATAGAGCTTGACCTTCCAGGTCCAGCGCACCACTTCGCCCAGCCATTTGTCGGCGGCGCGGTTCTGGTTCTGAATGCCGAACTGCTGGCCGATCATGCCTTCGCAGGGGTGCATGGTGCCCGGCAGCTCGTCGCCGACTTTCAGCGCGGAACTGAGAATGCCTTCGTTGCGGCCACGGAAAATCGCCAGGGCGCGGTGCGATGGCATGCTCTTGAGCGGCTCGTCGTGTTCGAAGTAGTCGCGGAACTTGGCGCCTTCCTCTTCTTTACCGGCGATCACGCGGGCACTGAGGATGGCCTCCTGCTTGAGGTAGCTGCGCAGTTGGTCCAGCAGGCCGGCGTCTTCGGCGAAGCGCTCCATCAGGATGTACTTGGCGCCTTCAAGGGCTGCCTTCACATCGGCTACGCCTTTTTCCGCGTCGATGAAGCGTGCAGCTTCGGCGTCCGGGGCCAGGGTCGGGTCGTTGAACAGGCCATCGGCCAGCTCGCCGAGGCCGGCTTCCAGGGCGATCTGGCCCTTGGTGCGGCGCTTCTGCTTGTACGGCAGGTACAAGTCTTCGAGGCGGGTCTTGGTGTCGGCGAGCTTGATGTCGCGCTCCAGCTGCGGGGTCAGCTTGCCTTGTTCCTGAATACTGGCCAGGATGCTGATGCGCCGTTCGTCGAGTTCTCGCAGGTAGCGCAGACGCTCTTCCAGATGACGCAACTGGATGTCATCGAGGCTGCCGGTCACTTCTTTCCGGTAGCGGGCGATGAAGGGCACGGTAGAACCTTCATCGAGTAGCGCGACGGCCGCTTCGACCTGTTGTGGGCGTACACCGAGTTCCTCGGCGATGCGGCTGTTGATGCTGTCCATAAAACCACCTGACAAATTGTGAAAGCAGGCTCGCAGGCACAGGATTAAAGGCTCGGCGAGTCTGGTTGAGCGGCCTGGCCTGCGCCGCTACCTGGATCAACAGGCATCCCGTTGACCCGTGAAATCGAACAATTACTGCCAGCGCCATGAAAATAAAAAGTGGCTGCTGCTGTAAACGATCAGACGTTGCCTGACACAAAAGGCCGCGCATTATAACCAGCATCGGTCATTCGGGGCATCGCAGGCTCCCGCTACCCACCCGGTTTACTGGCGGTGGAGGAAAAATCTGCTAACAATGCACACGGTGCGTATAACGGCAGCTACGCCATAATGCGCGCGGAGCTAAAAGGAGCATCTAATGAGCAGCACTGCAAACATTGCTGAAGGCGAAAAAATTCTTATTGTTGATGACGACCCGGGGCTGAGCAGCCTGCTGGAGCGCTTTTTCGTCAGCAAGGGCTACCGTGCCCGCACGGTACCGAACACGGAACAAATGGACCGCCTGCTGGCGCGTGAAGTGTTCAACCTGGTCGTTCTCGACCTGATGCTGCCAGGCGAAGACGGCCTGACCGCCTGCCGCCGCCTGCGTACCGCGAACAACCAGATTCCAATCATCATGCTGACTGCCAAGGGCGATGAGCTGAGCCGGATCAAGGGTCTGGAGCTGGGTGCCGACGACTACCTGGCCAAGCCGTTCAACCCGGACGAGCTGATGGCGCGGGTCAAGGCGGTGCTGCGTCGCCAGTCGACGCCTGTGCCAGGCGCACCGGGCAGCGAAGACGAGAGCGTGACATTTGGTGACTACGAACTGTCGCTGGCCACCCGTGAGCTCAAGCGCGGCGAAGAAGTGCACATGCTCACCACTGGCGAGTTCGCCGTGCTCAAGGCGTTGGTGATGAACGCGCGTCAGCCATTGACTCGCGACAAGCTGATGAACCTGGCTCGTGGTCGTGAATGGGATGCGCTCGAACGCTCCATCGATGTGCAAATCTCGCGTCTGCGCCGGATGATCGAACCTGATCCATCCAAACCGCGTTACATCCAGACGGTTTGGGGCGTGGGTTACGTATTCGTGCCGGATGGCGCAGCCACCAAGTGATTGGCGATTTGTAGGAGCGGGTCATGCGGATGATTTTGTCCGCAGACTCGCGAACCGCAATATGCGAGCATCGCTCGCTCTTGCATGTGTTTAGCGGTTATCCATGAAAACGCCCGTGTGGTTCCCCCAAAGTTTCTTCTCTCGCACCCTGTGGCTGGTGCTGATCGTTGTGCTGTTTTCCAAGGCACTGACCCTCGTTTATCTGCTGATGAACGAAGACGTGCTTGTGGATCGCCAGTACAGCCACGGCGTCGCCTTGACGCTGCGCGCCTATTGGGCGGCTGATGAAAACAATCGAGACAAGATCGCCGAAGCGGCAACGCTGATTCGTGTGGTTGGCACCGGTGTGCCGGAGGGTGAGCAGCACTGGCCCTACAGCGAAATCTACCAGCGACAGATGCAGGCAGAACTCGGTGCCGATACCGAAGTCCGGTTACGTATGCACTCGCCCCCAGCCCTCTGGGTGCGGGCGCCGAGCCTGGGTGACGGCTGGCTGAAAGTACCGCTTTACCCGCATCCGCTGCGCGGGCAGAAAATCTGGAACGTACTCGGCTGGTTCCTCGCCATCGGATTGCTGTCCACGGCTTCGGCGTGGATTTTTGTCAGTCAGCTCAATCAACCTTTGAAACGCCTGGTCTACGCGGCCAGACAGCTCGGCCAGGGGCGCAGCGTGCGCCTGCCGATCAGCGATACGCCCAGCGAAATGACCGAGGTGTACCGCGCCTTCAACCAGATGGCCGAGGACGTCGAGCAGGCGGGCCGTGAGCGTGAGCTGATGCTGGCCGGGGTATCCCACGACCTGCGAACCCCGCTCACCCGTTTGCGCCTGTCCCTGGAGCTGATGGGCGACCACAGCGACCTCACCGACGATATGGTGCGTGACATCGAGGACATGGACGCGATTCTTGACCAGTTCCTGGCATTTATCCGTGATGGACGCGATGAGTCGGTGGAAGAAGTCGACCTGATCGATCTCGTGCGCGAAGTCGCTGCTCCTTACAACCAGAACGAAGAAAAAGTGCGTTTGCGCCTGGAGCCGATTCAGCCGTTCCCGCTACGGCGGGTGTCGATGAAACGACTGTTGAACAACCTGATCGGCAATGCGCTGCATCACGCCGGCAGCGGTGTGGAGGTGGCGGCGTACGTATCCGGAGATACCAGCGCGCCTTACGTGGTGCTGAGCGTGATGGACCGTGGCGCCGGGATCGATCCGTCGGAGCTGGAAGCCATTTTCAACCCGTTCACCCGTGGTGATCGTGCCCGGGGCGGCAAGGGAACCGGATTGGGCCTGGCGATCGTCAAGCGGATTGCTTCGATGCATGGCGGCAATGTCGAGCTGCGCAACCGTGATGGTGGCGGGCTGGAGGCGCGGGTGCGCTTGCCGTTGGGGTTGATGTTGCCGCGCGATGCGGTTTAACGGCTGAAAAAAAGATCGTCCGAACGCGGCCCGAGCCTTCGGACGATCTTTTGATCTTCCCGCTTTAGCCTTTTCCTTTGGTGCGCGTCATATTCGGCCCACCATTCTTTTCAAGATGCTCGATGATGATCCCCGCCACGTTCTTGCCGGTGGTGGTCTCGATGCCTTCCAGCCCCGGCGACGAGTTGACTTCCATCACCAGCGGCCCGTGATTGGAACGCAGGATATCCACGCCTGCGACGGCCAGCCCCATTACCTTGGCCGCACGCAAGGCCGTCATGCGTTCTTCCGGGGTGATCTTTATCAGGCTCGCGCTGCCGCCCCGGTGCAGGTTGGAACGGAACTCCCCGGGTTTGGCCTGGCGTTTCATCGCAGCAATCACTTTGTCGCCCACCACGAAGCAGCGAATGTCTGCCCCACCGGCTTCCTTGATGTATTCCTGGACCATGATGTTCTGCTTGAGACCCATGAAGGCCTCGATCACCGACTCCGCCGCAGTCGCGGTCTCACACAGCACCACGCCGATGCCCTGGGTGCCTTCCAGTACCTTGATCACCAGAGGGGCGCCGTTGACCATTTCGATCAGGTCGGGAATGTCATCCGGCGAGTGCGCAAACCCGGTGACCGGCAAGCCGATCCCTCGGCGCGAGAGCAGTTGCAGTGAACGTAGTTTGTCCCGCGAACGCGCGATGGCCACCGATTCGTTGAGCGGAAATACCCCCATCATCTCGAACTGGCGCAAAACCGCGCAGCCATAAAACGTCACCGATGCCCCGATACGCGGGATGACCGCATCGAAACCTTCCAGCGGCCGGCCCCTGTAGTGGATCTGCGGCTTGTGGCTGGCGATGTTCATGTAGGCGCGCAAGGTGTCGACCACGACCATTTCGTGGCCACGCTCGGTTCCGGCTTCGACCAGACGACGAGTGGAATACAGACGCGGGTTCCGCGACAGCACAGCGATCTTCATGCAACACCTGTGGAAAGGGTAGAGACCGGGAACACCGGCTTGTCTTGTACGTATTTGATGCCCGGATTGACGACCAGTTGGCCGTCGATAAGGGCTTTGGAGCCGAGTAGCAGGCGATATCGCATGGATTTACGGCAGGCGAGGGTGAACTCGACCCGCCAGACCCGATCACCGAGGGCCAGGGTGGTGCTGACCACATAGCGCTTCTGCGCATGGCCATTGGAGCTCTTGATGGTTTTCATGGTCACCAGCGGGGCTTCGCAACGTCGATGACGCAGTTGCACTACCGTGCCCAGATGCGCGGTAAAACGCACCCATTTTTCGCCATCGCGCTCAAACGGCTCAATGTCGGTGGCATGCAAGCTGGAGGTGCTGGCACCGGTGTCGATTTTTGCCCGCAGGCCTGCCACTCCCAAATCCGGAAGCGCCACCCACTCGCGCAGACCGACAACGGTCAAATGGTCAAATGTCTTCAATAGAATAAACCGGCGATTAACGCGTCCAGGTACCCGCTGGTACCTGGGCCAACGCTTTGAATGCAGGCTTGGCGAACCAGTAGCCTTGCATCAGAAAAATTCCACAGTCCGCCAGGAAATCCCGTTCTCCAGCGCTTTCGATGCCTTCGGCAATGACTGTAACGTCCAGATCCGCACAGATTGTGACAATCCCCCGCACGATAGCCTGACGAACACGATCGCGATCGACATCACGGATCAGTGCCATGTCGAGTTTGATCAGGTCGGGTTGGAAGTCAGCGAGCAGATTGAGCCCCGAGTACCCCGCACCGAAGTCATCGATGGCGGTCTTGAAGCCGAATTCGCGGTATTCACGCAGAATATTGGTCAAATGGCGATAGTTATCTACGTGCTCGCTTTCCAGGGTTTCGAAAATCAGCCTGTCTATAGGGAAATTATGTTTTTTGGCGGCCTTCAGCGTGCTGCGAATACACAGCTCCGGGCGGTACACGGCGTTGGGCATGAAGTTGATCGACAGGTTGGTTTGCATGCCCAGTTGCGCAGCACCTTCGATCGCCTTGGTGCGGCAGAGCTGGTCAAATCGGTAGCGATTGGCCTCGGTGACCTGGTCAAGTACCGATAACGCGCCTTCACCGTCGGTGCCGCGCACCAGTGCCTCGTGAGCAAAGATCGATCGGTCCCGCAGGTCCACGATGGGTTGGTAAGCAAAGGCAAAATCAAAGCCCAACGGTTCGCTTTGCTGACATCCCTGGCAATCGCCACTGGATGAAGTCAATGAAGACGGAAATATTGTCACTCGAACACTCCACTGCGATGAACCGACCAGGATGACATTCTATCTGGAGGGGCGGGTTCTTGCGCCCGACAGAAACGGTAGTACAGTTCCGACTATGGGCTAAAAGAGGAATTCCGGTGACACAAAAAAAGGATGAGGACGACAAGGTCCGTCTCGATAAGTGGCTGTGGGCTGCGCGTTTCTATAAAACACGTGCCTTGGCCAAGACGGCGATCGAAAGTGGCAAGGTGCATTGTCGCGGCGAGCGCTGCAAACCCGGCAAGGAACCGCGCATCGGTGACGAATTTCAGATTCGCCAGGGGTTCGAAGAGCGTACGGTGGTAGTTCAGGCACTGTCGATCGTGCGCCGGGGTGCTCCCGAGGCGCAGGCCTTGTACGCCGAGACCGAAGCCAGCGTCGCCAAGCGCGAGGCTGCTGCCGAGATGCGCAAGGCGGGTTCGCTGGGCATGACCACCGACGGCAAGCCGAGCAAAAAACAGCGGCGGGATCTGTTTAAGTTTCGTGGGAACAGCAACGACGAGTGAAGCAGGTGTTCGTGCGCTGGCCGGTATGAGCTTGGAACCCGACCGGATTGTTCCTAAAATGCCTGCCATGGCCAGACTTCGCGTGCGCAAACCCTGCGCAGCTTACTCTTTGAAATCTTTTGACATTAATTCAGATACCCAAACCTATGACCGATCTAACGGATACCGACTACACCCAACGCTTCATCTTCGATGACAGCGATACCCGCGGCGAACTGGTTTCGTTGGAACTCAGCTACGCCGAAGTCCTGGCTAAACATGCGTATCCGGAACCGGTTGCGCAATTGCTCGGCGAACTGATGGCCGCGGCGTCGTTGCTGGTCGGCACCCTGAAATTCGATGGCCTGCTGATTCTACAGGCCCGTTCCGAAGGGCCCATCCCGCTGCTGATGATCGAGTGCTCCAGCGAGCGCGAGATCCGTGGCCTGGCCCGTTACGAGGCTGACCGCATCGCACCTGATGCGACGCTTGCCGACCTGATGCCCAACGGTGTCCTCGCGCTGACGGTCGATCCGACCCAAGGCCAGCGCTACCAGGGCATCGTTGACCTGGACGGCGAAACCCTGTCGGAGTGCTTCACCAACTATTTCGTCATGTCCCAGCAGGTCGGCACGCGCTTCTGGCTGTACGCCGACGGCCGTCGTGCCCGAGGTCTGCTGCTGCAGCAACTGCCCGCTGATCGCCTCAAGGATGAAGAAGAGCGTGCCGCCAGCTGGCAGCACATCACCGCCCTGGGCAGTACGCTGACTGCCGATGAGCTGCTCAGCCTGGACAACGAAACCGTGCTGCACCGCTTGTACCACGAAGAGCAGGTGCGCCTGTTCGATGTCCAGCGATTGCGCTTCCGTTGCAGTTGCTCGCGAGAGCGCTCGGCGAATGCGCTGGTCAGCCTGGGTCTGGAAGACGCTCAGGACCTGGTCGTGGAACACGGTGGCAACATTGAGATCGACTGCCAGTTTTGCAATCAGCGCTACCTGTTCGATGCGGCCGATATCACTCAATTGTTCGCTGGAGCCGGTGTCGATACCCCGTCAGATACCCGGCACTAAAACGGTTCAGCGCAGGTAAATTCACTGCTTAGCGGCGCAATAGCGCCGTTACGACGGGAGGGCCCTACTATTTTTGGGCGTTTCTGGCATAATCCGGCCCACTTTTTGTCGCGGTAGTAGTGCACGACTTTCTACTACAAAACGTTTGGAGCACACTCGGCCACTGGCCGACGGGGAATCTCATGACGCAAGCCAATAACGCCGTGTACACCGATCTGAGTGTTGATGATCTGGTAAAAGAAGCTCTGAATCGTGGTGAAGGCGAGCTTGCCGATACCGGCGCGCTGGTTGTTCGTACCGGTCACCGTACCGGCCGCTCGCCAGTCGATCGTTTCATCGTGGAAGAGCCAACCACCCAGGCAGCCATCGCCTGGGGCCCGATCAACCGCAAGTTCCCGGCCGACAAGTTCGATGCCCTGTGGGACCGCGTCGAGGCGTTCAACAACGCGCAAGAGCATTTCGTTTCCCATGTGCATGTAGGTGCGTCCGAAGACCACTACCTGGCTGTGAAAATGACCACCCAGACTGCCTGGCAGAACCTGTTCGGTCGTTGCCTGTTCATCAATCCTGCCCAGTACAACCCGGCAGGTCGCGAAGAGTGGCAAGTACTGAACGTGGCCAACTTCGAGTGCGTGCCTGAGCGTGATGGCACCAACTCCGACGGCTGCGTGATCCTCAACTTCGCCCAGAAGAAGGTACTGATCGCCGGCATGCGTTACGCCGGTGAAATGAAGAAAGCCATGTTCTCGGTGCAGAACTTCCTGCTGCCGGCCGCCGACGTGCTGCCAATGCACTGCGCTGCCAACATCGGTGAAGCGGGCGACGTGACCCTGTTCTTCGGTTTGTCCGGCACCGGTAAAACCACCCTGTCCGCCGACGAAAGCCGTTACCTGATCGGTGACGACGAGCACGGCTGGGGCGAAGGCGTTGTGTTCAACATCGAAGGCGGCTGCTACGCCAAGTGCATCGACTTGTCCGAGAAGAACGAGCCGGTCATCTGGAAAGCCATCAAGCACGGCGCAGTCCTGGAAAACGTCGTTATCGATGACGCCAAGCACGCCGACTACGCCGATGTGAGCCTGACCCAGAACAGCCGCGCAGCTTACCCGCTGGAGCACGTTGCCAAGCGTTCCGAGAAGAACCTTGGCGGTGAGCCTAACGCGGTGATCTTCCTGACCTGCGACCTGACCGGCGTACTGCCGCCAGTGTCGATCCTCAGCGAAGAACAAGCGGCCTACCACTTCCTGTCCGGCTACACCGCTTTGGTGGGCTCGACCGAAATGGGCTCGGGCAGCGGCATCAAGTCGACGTTCTCCACCTGCTTCGGCGCACCGTTCTTTCCGCGTCCGGCTGGCGAATACGCAGAACTGCTGATCAAGCGCATCCGCGGCTTCGGCTCCAAGGTGTACCTGGTCAACACCGGCTGGACCGGCGGTGGCTACGGCGTTGGCAAGCGCTTCAACATTCCGACCACTCGCGGCGTCATCGCAGCGATCCAGAGCGGCGCGTTGATCGGTGCTGAAACCGAACACCTCGACACCATCAACCTCGACGTGCCATTGGCCGTACCGGGCGTTGAGACTGGCCTGTTGAACCCACGTAATACCTGGGCTGACAAGGCTGCTTACGATGAATCGGCTAAAGCACTGGCCGGCCTGTTCGTCGAGAACTTCAAGAAGTTCGACGTGAGCGACGCCATCAAGGCTGCTGGTCCGAAGCTGTAAGGATTGGCTTGATGTAACGACAAAGCCGCCTTCAGGGCGGCTTTTTCGTGGGCGTGAGCATCAGGTCTTGAGGTGCCTGCGAACCTGTCGCTGCCTTGATTCAACACGCCCTGCCAGCCCCTGCGCGGTATCATCCGGTATCTTTTTACCCCCGACCTTTTCTCGACTCGCGGCGATCGCCAGCTAGGCTTTGGGCTTCGCCAGCGGTCAACGGAGTGACAGCTTATGCACAACACCCTGGAACAGGTTTTCGGTTATCCACAATTTCGTCCCGGCCAGGAGGCTGCGATCAGCGCGGTACTGGCAGGGCGCTCGGCAGCGGCGATCTTTCCCACGGGTTCAGGCAAGTCCCTGTGCTACCAGATCCCGGCGATGCTGTTGCCACACCTGACGCTGGTGGTCTCGCCACTGCTGGCGCTGATGCAGGACCAGCTGGCATTCCTGCAGCGTCATGGTATCTCGGCAGGCAGTATCGATTCGGCGCAGAGCCGCGACGACGCCGCCGATGTGATGGCTCGGGCGAAATCGGGTGAGCTTAAGATCTTGATGGTGTCCGTGGAGCGGCTGAAGAATGAGCGCTTTCGCAACTTCCTCCAGCAGGTGCCAATCTCGTTACTGGTCGTGGACGAGGCGCACTGCATTTCCGAGTGGGGTCATAACTTCCGGCCTGATTACCTCAAGCTTCCGGACTACCAGCGCCAGTTCAACATCCCGCAGGCGCTGCTGCTGACCGCCACGGCGACGCCGAAGGTGATCGCGGACATGCAGGCCAAGTTCGCCATCGCGCCAGAAGACGTCGTGACTACTGGTTTCTACCGGCCTAATCTCAGTTTGCTGGTGGAGCCGGTGCGTGGGCAGGACAAGCGCCGGCGACTGGTTGAGTGGATGAGCGAGCGGCCGGGTCAGCCCAGCATCGTCTACGTCACCCTGCAGAAAACCGCCGAGCACATCGCCGAGCACCTGGGTCGCAATGGCATACAGGCCGAGGCCTATCACGCCGGGTTGCCCCACGAAAAACGTGAGGCGATCCAGAAGCGCTTCATGGGCGGGCAATCCAATTGCATCGTCGCCACCATCGCATTTGGCATGGGCATCGACAAAAGCGACATACGCAACGTGGTGCATTTCGACCTGCCCAAGTCCATCGAAAACTACAGTCAGGAAATCGGTCGTGCCGGGCGCGACGGGCAGCCGTCGGACTGCCTGGTCCTGGCCAACCGCGACAGCCTCAATGTGCTGGAAAACTTCGTCTACGGCGACACGCCGGAGCTGGATGGCATCCGGCACGTGCTGGATGAGTTGAAGGCGTGCGCGGCTGATGGGCAATGGGAGTTTCTGCTGGGGCCGCTGGCGGACCAGAGCAACATCCGGCAGCTGCCGCTCAAGACGTTGCTGGTTCAGCTGGAGCTGCGCCGGATCATCGCCCCGCGTTACGCCTACTACGCCGAGTACCGATTCAAATACCTGCAGGAGCCTGCCGACTTGCTGGCCCGGTTCGAGGGTGAGCGCAAGGATTTCGTGGCGGCGATCATTCATACATCAACCCTCGCGCGAGCCTGGGCCACGGTGAGTTTTGACGCGCTGTACGAACGCTACCAGGCCGAGCGTAATCGGGTGGTCAAAGCCCTGGATTATTTCCAGGAGAAGGGCTGGATCGAGCTCGAAAGCAAGCAGATGACCGAGGTCTACAGCGTGCTGCAAGCAGGCTTTGACAGTCAGGCACTGGCCACGGAACTGCACGCTTACTTCACCCGCCACGAGCAAACCGAGGTCGCCCGAATTCACGCGATGCTGGATCTGTTTGCCACCGAACGCTGCCTGGGTTATCGGCTGGCCGAGTACTTCGGGGACGAACAGGCTCCCCGGCAGTGCGGGCATTGTTCAGTGTGTCACGGCGATATCGCACGACTGCCGGCGCCGCCGGAGCTGCCAGCGCTTGTGGATAAGAATTTCGAGGCGTTGTGCGCTGAATTTATCCACAGGCACGAGCAGCACACCGGCAGCATTCCTTCGACCGAACGGGTGACCCGTTTCCTGTGCGGCATCAGTGTGCCGTTGTTTACCAAGCTCAAGGCGCGGTCAATTGCGGGGTATGCGGTGCTGGAGGAATACCCTTATGGCGAAGTGCGGGGGTGGGTCGAAACTCACCTCCCAGCTTGAGCGGGATATATGTAGGCGCGAGCTTGCTCGCGATGGTCGTCAACGATGACGCGGGGCAACAGCTTAATTTGCGCGACCTCAAGATCATCGCGAGCAAGCTCGCTCCTACAGGGGTTTTGGCGTCTGGGCAAACAGCGTATCCATCTGCTGAATGTCCCCCATCACAGGAATAAATTTCAAAAATGAACGGTGGCTGACTATGGTGAGGGCTGTCTTTGGATCGCCAACAAGAGAACAACCATGAGCCAGACACCGTTCAACATTCAGCGCGCCGCCGTGATTGGCGCGGGCACCATGGGCCGGGGCATTGTGATGTGCCTGGTGAATGCCGGGGTGCCAGTGCAGTGGGTCGATAATAATCCGCAGATGCTCGAGCAAGCCCTGGCAAGCGTGGCAGACACCTGCGCTCACAATGTTCGCCAGGGCCGTATCGATCAGGCCGAAGCGGATGCGCGTGTCGCGCGGGTCACTGCCGTTGCAGACTATGCGGCCATTGCTGATGTAGACCTGGTGATCGAAGCGGTGTACGAGAACCTTGAGCTCAAGCAAAAGATCTTCCGCGAGCTGGACGCTCTGCTCAAGCCCGAAGCGATTCTGGCGAGTAATACCTCGGCGCTGGATATCGACGCCATCGCTGCAGTCACCGGCCGTCCCGGGCAGGTATTGGGGCTGCATTTCTTCAGCCCGGCGCACATCATGAAACTGCTGGAAATCGTCCGCGGTGCGAAGACTGCGCCGGCGGTACTGGAGGCGGCGCTGGCGCTGGGTAAGCGCATGGGCAAGGTCAGCGTGGTGGCCGGCAACTGCGACGGTTTCATCGGCAACCGCATGCTCAATACCTACGTGCACGAAGCACGCAAGATGCTGCTGGAGGGCGCCTATCCCCATCAGGTCGATGCGGCGCTGCAAGGTTTTGGTTTTGCCATGGGCCCTTTCCGCATGTACGACGTGGTTGGCGTCGATCTGGGGTGGCGCGCCAGGCAACTGGCGGGTGTTGGCCAGGATGCGCCCGAGGTGCAGGTCGATAACCGCTTGTGCGAACTGGGTCGCTTCGGTCAGAAGAGCGGCAATGGTTATTATCACTATGAAGCCGGCAGCCGCCAGGCAGAGCACGACGTAGAGGTCGATGCGCTGGTGCTGGAGGTCAGCGAGGGATTGGGCTATCAACGCCGTGAGATCTCGCCTGAGGAGGTGCTGGAGCGCTCCTTGCTGGCATTGGTCAATGAAGGCGCGAAGATTCTTGAGGAAGGCATCGCCGGATCGGCCCACGATATCGATCTGGTCTACCTCAACGGCTATGGCTTCCCGGCCGACAAGGGCGGCCCGATGGCCTGGGCCGATCAGCAGGGGCTGGCGGATATTCATCAGCGGTTGCTGGCGTTGGAAACTCGCCAGGGCGATCACTGGAATCCGGCCCGGTTGATTGGTGAGTTGGCGGCGACCGGCAAGGGGTTTGCCGACAGGTGATCACTACAGTGCTCTTGCGGGCGCCATCGCCAGCAGGCTGGCTCCCACATGAAATTGTGGGTGTTCTTAAACCTTGAGTTGAAACCCGATTGACTGTGGGAGCCAGCCTGCTGGCGAAGAATGCTGAAGCCGTATTAGCTTTAGAATTGGAATTCAATCCAAGGAAACGACGCCAATGCCTCAACGCTGCGAATACCCGCATTTCCAGCCCATCACCACCCGCTGGCATGACAACGATGCCTACGGCCACGTCAACAACGTGACCTACTACAGCTTCTTTGATACCGCGGTGAACACCTACCTGATTGAAGTCGGCGGCCTGGATATCCATGACGGAGAAGTCGTCGGTTTTGTCGTGAGCTCGGCCTGCGATTATTTCGCCTCGATTGCGTTCCCGGACCGGATTGAAATCGGCCTGCGCGTAGGCAAGCTGGGCAACAGTTCGGTGCAATACGAACTGGCGGTGTTCAAGGCAGGTGAAGACGAGGCCTGTGCAGCAGGGCGCTTTGTGCATGTGTTCGTCGATCGCGGGTCGAATCAGCCGGTGGCGATTCCTGGCGGGTTACGCGGGGCGCTGGAGCGATTGGTGGTTTGACTGGCAAAAAAAATCGCAGCCCTTGGGCTGCGATTTTTCGATCTACCGATAACCGAGGCGATTGATGCCTCAGTCGCGATAGCGGTGTTTGTTCTTGCGGTGGCCGTAGGCATGACCGCGACCCCGATGGTCATCGCGATAGTAGCGACGATCATCACGGCCACCGCGATAAGAGCGACGATTATCGTCCTCATCGCTCTTGTTGCCCATGTAGTTGCCGAGTGCGCCACCGGCGCCACCGCCCGCTGCGGAGCCGATCAGGCTGCCTGTGGTGCCGCCCATGCTGCGGCCGACCACGTTACCGCCGGCTGCGCCCAGCGCACCACCGATGGCGGCTTCGCCACGGCTGCGTTTGTCTGCGCCGACGGCACTACCACCCGCGCCGCCCAGGGCCGCGCCAATGGTTGAACCAGTATTGCCGCCTAACGATTGACCGACGACTGAGCCCAAAACCCCGCCCAATGCGCCGCCCACGCCTGCTTCGGTGGTGCCTCCGGCAGAAGCGAAGCCACTGACCAGGCCAAGGGACAACAAGAGAATCGAGGAGAACTTCATAGAGGAACCTCAAGGGGATGACGGCGCGATCCTGAGGCTGGGAGGTACTGGTTACAATCGAAATCCGACGAGTGACACGACTTGTACACAATTGCGTAAGTTACTGTTTTTTGGGCGGAACTTAATGCTTTTTCGCTGGTCTTTATCTACTTCAGACAGGCCGTTTCCACACAGAAATGGCCTTTTTTGTGGGCGATTGAAAGGTAATTGCCCGGGCTGACGCTATCGCGGGCAAGCCTTGCTCCCACAAGGCCCTACACTCAGCAAAATCATCTGAACCACAATACGGTGGGAGCAAGGCTTGCCCGCGATGGCGCTGGATCGGCCGAAACAACCCTACGCCGACCTCGCCATGATCAAACCGGTTTCGCTTGCCGCTTCCAACCGGATCGCCACGAATTTCGACGTCGGCGTGTGGCTGCCATCCCCCGTGCTTTCCAACGGCACCAGAGGATTCACCTCCGGATAATAAGCGGCAGCCTGTCCCGCCGGGATATCAAACGCCAGCAACGTGAAACCCTTCACCCGGCGCTCACGCCCATCGTCCCAGATTGAAACGATGTCTGCCTTCTGCCCAGGCTTGAAGCCCAGGCGGATGATGTCGGCTTCGTTGACAAACAGCACGTCGCGCTGCCCCTTGACCCCGCGATACCGGTCATCGAGCCCGTAGATCGTGGTGTTGTACTGATCGTGGGAACGCATCGACTGCATGATCAGATCCGGCAGCACGCCCGTAGCGCGCGTCCGTTCGTGAACCAGGTCCTTGGGCAGGATATTGGGGCGGAAACTGGCCCGGCCCGACGCCGTATTCCACTTGCGGGCACCGGCGCTGTTGCCCAGGTAAAAACCGCCTGGACTCTTCACTTTCTCGTTGAAGTCCTTGAAACCTGGAATGGTATCGGCGATCAGGTCGCGAATGCGGTCGTAGTCGGCCACCAGCCAGCTCCAGTCCACGGGCCGGCTGCCCAGGGTAGCGGCGGCGATACCGGCGATGATCGACGGCTCCGAGCGCATCTGGTTTGACAGCGGTTGCAACTGGCCGTTGGAGGCATGGACCATGCTGAACGAGTCTTCAACGGTCACCGCTTGCGGGCCTTCGGTCTGGATATCGATATCGGTGCGACCCAGGCACGGCAGGATCAGCGCGTCCTTGCCGTGGGCCAGATGGCTGCGGTTGAGCTTGGTGCTGATCTGCACGGTCAGGTCGCAGCTGCTCAGCGCCTTGAAGGTGCGTGGGCTGTCCGGCGTGGCTTGGGCGAAGTTGCCGCCCAGGCCGATGAACACCTTGGCGCGACCCTCGGCCATTGCATGAATCGCCTCGACCACGTTGTGGCCGCTCTCGCGCGGCACCTTGAACTGGAAGCGACGTTCCAGGGAGTCGAGGAACGCCACCGGCGGACGTTCGTTGATGCCCATGGTCCGGTCGCCTTGCACGTTGCTATGGCCACGCACCGGACACAGGCCGGCGCCTGGGCGACCGATGTTGCCGCGCAGCAGCATCAGGTTGGCGATTTCCTGAATCGTCGGCACGGAATGACGGTGTTGGGTAATCCCCATCGCCCAGCACATGATCACGTTCTTGCCCGAGGCGTACATCCGTGCCGCTTGCTCGATTTCCACCAGGGCAAGGCCGGATTGCTCGACGATCTGCTCCCATGGCGTGTCATCGATGGCGCCCATGTACTCCAGAACATTGACGCTGTGCTCATTGAGGAAGTCGTGGTCGAACACGGCGGGCCCGCCAGTCTTCTGCGCGTCGCGCTCCCATTGCAGCAGGAATTTGGCCATGCCGCGCAGCAAGGCCATGTCGCCGCCGAGCGCCGGCCGGAAGTACGCGGTATTGGTCGGCTTGTCGCCATTGGTGAGCATTTCGATCGGGTGCTGCGGATGCTGGAAGCGTTCCAGCCCACGCTCTTTCAACGGGTTGACGCACACCACCTGGGCGCCGCGCTTGACCGCTTCACGCAGCGGCTCCAGCATCCGGGGGTGGTTGGTGCCGGGGTTCTGGCCCCAGACAAATATCGCATCGGCGTGTTCGAAATCGTCGAACGTCACCGTGCCTTTACCCACGCCGACACTCTGCGCCAACGCCACGCCGCTGGCCTCGTGGCACATGTTCGAACAATCGGGGAAGTTGTTGGTGCCATAGGCGCGCACAAACAATTGATACAGGTAGGCCGCTTCGTTACTGGCGCGCCCCGAAGTGTAGAACTCGGCCTGATCCGGGCTCGAGAGGCCCTGCAGATGTTTGCCGATCAGGGCGAAGGCGGCTTCCCAGGTGATCGGCTTGTAGCGATCGGTCTCGGCGTCGTAGCTCATCGGTTCGGTCAGGCGGCCCTGATATTCCAGCCAGTAGTCACTTTGCTCCAGCAGCGAGCTGACGCTGTGTTTGGCGAAGAAGGCAGCATCCACCCGGCGCTTGGTCGCTTCCCAGTTCACGGCTTTGGCGCCGTTCTCACAGAACTTCACCATGCCGCTTTCCGGCGAGTCGCCCCAGGCGCAACCCGGGCAGTCAAAGCCGCCGTTCTGGTTGGTCTTGAGCATCATGCGCAGGTTCTTCAGCGCGTTGTCGCTGGTCAGCCACGCCTGGGCCACACTGATCAGCGCGCCCCAGCCACCGGCCGGGCCTTTGTAGGGCTTGTAGCGGGGGACGGGTTTCTGGTCGGCTTGATGATGTTGGCTCACGTGAGTTTCTCCATCGCAGGGCTGTAGACCCGCGGCGCACTTTTCTGCGGCAGGTGGATGAGATTGAGGTTGTGTCGGCGCGCCCATTGCACAGCAAGGCCCGTAGGCGAAGACAGGCTGACAAGGGTCTGGATGCCTGCGCGCAACACTTTCTGGATCAGTTCGAGGCTGCAACGGCTGGTGACGATCGCCAGCCCCGCGCCAATCGGGATGTCCTGGCGGATCAGGCCACCAATCAGCTTGTCGAGGGCGTTATGCCGGCCGATATCTTCGCGACCCAGCAACAACTCGCCCCGATCATTCATGAACACCGCGGCATGTACTGCTCCGCAGTGTTGGCCAAGGGGCTGGAAAGCACCGATGCGCTGGCGCAAGCCGTCGAGCCAGGCAATCGGAGGCAATGGCGCGCCGGGCAATACTTTCAGGTCTGGCAATGCCTGCTCGACCGCTTCCACTCCGCACAACCCGCAACCGCTGGTTCCGGCCAGTTGCCGGCGTTGCTGCTTGAGGTTCCAGAATGCACGGTTGGCGATAGTGACTTGCGCGTACTGCGCCGAGCCGGAGCCGCTGAGTTGCAGGTCGTAGATGTCGGCGGGGTCGTTGATGATGCCGCTGCCGAGGCTGAAACCGACGATGAAGTCTTCCAGGTCGGTTGGGGTCACCAGCATCACGGCCTGGCTGATGCCGTTGTAGGCAATCGCCAGCGCAACTTCCTCGGCCAGCTCGGTATTGGCCGATCCGGAAGCATCAAGGTTGTTGTAGCTGTAAGTCTGACTCGCAGCGGGCGCGGGCGTTTCGAGGGCAGGCGCCGCGCAGGCTGGGCGCTTGGCGTTCATGGCATCACCACGGTTTGATCAGCTTTAAGCCTAGGCGCGTCAAACGGTCGCGTCTAATCGCTAATACTGATGTGCCGATAGATGGCGTCGATCAAGCGTCCGTGGATGATTTTTGATAAATCGCAAAACACGCCTCGGCCAGTGCCGATCGAGGGGCGCTGCGCCGCATGATCAACCCCAGGCGCGCGAGAGTCTGGGCGTTTTCAATGGGTTGCAGGCGCAGGTGGTCGGTGAGGTTTTCCAGGCCGCCATCCAGCGGCATCACGGCGCAACACAAGCCGCCGTGCACAGCTTGTAACAGTTGATGCACGGCGTCGGTCTGCAGCAGAGGCTGGGGACTGAGGCCACGACTGTGGAAATTGTGGTCGATGGATTGGCGAAAGTGCATGCCGCTAGTCAGCATGCCCAACGGCAGTTCGATCAACGACTCCCAACTCAGCGGTGCCTCGCTGAAGCTGTAGAAACGCTGGTCGTAAAGCAGGCCCATGCGGGTTTCGCTGAAGGCCAGGGAGTCGAAACGCTCGCCGTCGAGGCGTTCCAGGTAAGACACGCCAAGGTCCAGGCGGTTGTTTGCCAGCTGTTCGAGAATTTGCTCGGAGCTCAATGCAGACAACTCGAACCGCAGGTTCGGGTGTTCGGCATGCAGGCGTTGCATCAACGGCAATGGATCGAAACTCGATAACGGCACCACCCCCAGGCGCAGGGTGCCGACCAGATTGCCGCGACAGGCGGCCGCCTCGGCTTGCAGCCCGTCGTAGGCCGCCAGCACCGTGCGCGCCCACGCCAGCACTCGCTCGCCCGGTGCGGTAAAGCCTTCAAAGCGTTGGCCGCGGTTGACCAGGGGTAATTCGAGCTCTTCTTCAAGGCTGCGCAAACGCATCGACAAGGTCGGTTGAGTGATGTGGCAGCGCGCGGCGGCCTGGCCGAAATGTCGCGTTTCGTCGAGTGCGATGAGAAATTTCAGCTGCTTGATGTCCATCTTCGCTCCAGGGCGCAGGAAGGCGCCGATTCTAGCCCCTGGCGGGAAGCGGCGTCATTGGTCGGGTTGGAACCGCAGTGTGCAAGCTTGGTCTAGGCTTTTGCGTCTGGACCCTTTTATTACCATGGAGAGCACACGATGAGCCTTTTCAGTTTTCTCAAAGAAGCCGGTGAAAAAATCCTCGATGCGCTGACGCCGGACAAGGCCGAAGCCAATAGTGAGGCGCTGACCAAGCACGTCAAGGATGCGCTGACGGGCATCGATACTTCGAAGATCCAGGTCAAGGTCGAGGGCGACAAGGTGATCGCCAGTGGTGAAGCCGCCACCCAGGAAGAGAAAGAAAAGATCCTGTTGTCCCTGGGCAACGTGGCGGGCGTCAGTGGTGTTGAAGACCAGATTACCGTGACCGGGCCAGTGATGGTGGCTGCGAAGTTTGTGGTGGTGGAGAAGGGCGATACGCTGAGCGCGATTTCCCTGCGGGTGTATGGCAATGCCAACTTGTACAACAAGATTTTCGAAGCCAACAAACCGATGCTCAAGGATGTGAACAAGATCTATCCGGGGCAGTCGTTGCGGATTCCAGAGTAAAGCTTTAGATAGCCATCGCGGGCAAGGCTTGCCCGCGATGCAGCCGACTCGGTCTAGAGCCCTGCAACAAGCTGCCGATAGTCCTCAACCGCCGCAAATTCCTCCGTGTCCTTGGGCCCTTTGCGGCTGTCCGGCTCCCGCACCGCCAGCAGATGTGCCACGCCAAAGTCCCGCGCACTGCGCAAAATCGGCAGCGTGTCGTCAATAAACAGGCTGCGCGCCGGATCGAAGCCGATATCCGCCTGCAGGGCGTCCCAGAACTGCGGATTTTCCTTGGGAAAGCCGTAATCGTGGGAGCTGATCAGCCGCTCGAAGTAAGGCGCCAGTTCAATCCGTTCAAGCTTGAGTGACAGGGAATCGCGGTGGGCGTTGGTGATCATCACCACCCGCTTGCCGGCTTTTTTAATCGCCGCCAGGAACGTGTCCGCGTCCGGGCGCAGGGCGATCAGGTGCGCGGTCTCCAGTTTCAACTCGCGAACCGACAACTTCAGCTCGGTGCTCCAGAAGTCCAGGCAATACCACTGCAACTGACCGGCGTGGCGTTCGAACAGCGGCTGCAACTCCATCTCGGCCATCGCCAGGCTGACTCCATGCAGCTGCGCATAGCGTTGCGGCAGGTGCTCCAGCCAGAAATGGTTGTCAAAATGCAGGTCCAGCAAGGTGCCGTCCATGTCCAGCAAAACGGTATCGATGTCATGCCAGGGCAGCAGGGACATAAAAACTTCTCCAGCGGTAAAAAGGATATCCGGGGTCAACATTCAGGATAGGCCGGGTATAGTAACTCGCTATCACCCAGGAGCCGCTCATGCGCCAGAAACCTACCATCCTCGCTCGCGAGATCGTCGCCACCAGCCGCCTGTTCTGCGTCGAAGAGCTGAAGTTGCGCTTTTCCAATGGCGTCGAGCGCACTTATGAGCGACTGGTCGGCAAGGGCGCCGGCTATGGCGCGGTGATGATCGTGGCGATGCTGGACGCGGATCATGCGGTGCTGGTCGAGGAGTACTGCGGCGGCACCGATGAGTACGAGATGTCGTTGCCCAAGGGTTTGATCGAACCCGGCGAAGACGTGCTGGCGGCGGCCGAGCGCGAGCTCAAGGAGGAAGCCGGGTATGGCGCACGGCAGCTGGAACACCTGACCGAATTGTCCTTGTCGCCCGGCTACATGAGCCAGAAGATCCAGGTGGTGCTGGCCACGGACTTGTACGAGGAACGCCTGGAAGGCGACGAGCCCGAGCCGATGGGCGTAAGCAAGGTCAACCTGCGCGAGCTGTCGGCGCTGGCGCAGAACCCGCAATTCACCGAAGGCCGTGCGTTGGCCGCGCTCTATCTGGCCCGGGATCTGCTGACACAGCGTGGGGTGTACCAGCCATGAATTTCCCACATCCTCTGATGGCGCCGGTGATCGAACTGGCATTGCAGGCAGGCGACGCCATTTTGCCGTTCTGGCGCACCGGCACGGCCGTGACTGCCAAGGCCGACGATTCGCCCGTCACAGCAGCTGACCTGGCGGCTCACCATCTGATTCTGGACGGGCTGACCGCTCTGGACCCAAGCATCCCGGTGCTCTCGGAAGAAGACGCCGACATCCCCCAAAGCGTGCGCGCCGGCTGGCAGCGCTGGTGGCTGGTCGATCCGCTGGACGGGACCAAGGAGTTCATCTCGGGCAGCGAGGAGTTCACCGTCAACATCGCCCTGATCGAGCAAGGCCGCGTGGTGTTTGGGGTGGTATCGATGCCGACCAATGGGCGCGTTTATGTCGGAGGCGCAGGCATTGGGGCATGGCGCGGGGATAAAGGTGCCGAGCCTTTGCCTATTCAGGTCCGCCAAGTGCCGCCGGCAGGTGAGCCTTTTACCGTAGTCGCCAGCCGCCGGCATTCGAGCCCCGAGCAGGAACGCTTGCTTGCAGGCTTGAGCGCGAGCCTGGGTGAGCTGGAGTTGGCCAACATCGGCAGCTCATTGAAGTTTTGCCTGCTGGCCGAAGGCGCGGCGGATTGTTATCCGCGCCTGGCGCCGACTTCGCAGTGGGACACGGCGGCGGCCCAGGGAGTGCTGGAAGGTGCCGGGGGCGAGGTGCTGGAGTTGAGCGGTAAAACGTTCAGTTACCCGGCGCGGGAATCGTTGTTGAACGGGTTTTTCCTGGCGCTGCCGGCCCAGGCGTCCTGGCGACAGCAGTTGTTGGAACTGGCTCAGGGTTAACGATCGAAAACATCGCAGCCTGGCTGCGATCTTTTGATTTTAACGGTGCAAAACGTACTGCCCGCTAAACGTCACCGCATCCTCGGCATCCTCGGCATTCACAATCCGCGATTGCAGGGTCAACCTCGCCCGCCCATACCGCCGGTACATCGCCAAAAATTTCTTCCACTGCGCCGCACCGGGCGCCTGGCAAATCGCAATCGCGTCCATGGTCACCGGCAGCGGATAACTGATTTGCCCTTCCTGAATCACGATGTGCCCGTCTTCAATGCCTTCCTCGCGCAACCGCAGGTGCAACCAGCCCCACCCCGCCAGTACGGCGGCGCAATACAGGCTGCCGCCAAACATCGTGCTCTTGTGGTTGACGTTGGCCTCCAGCGGCAGGTGCAGGCGTAACTGCTGGTCGTGCCAGTCGAGCACCTTGAGGCCCATGTCCCGTGTCAGGGGAATGTCGTGGTGCAGGATGCTTTCCAGGTGACGACTGTCGAGGTTCATGAACGCTCTCTTGTAGGTGGCGGTGATTGGACGGTAGCTCAGTCGAGTTCGTCGGTGGCGGTGTGGGCGCCACCATCGGCAAAGTTGAGCCCGTGCTTGCGTAGTTTGTCGTGCAGGGTTTTGCGCGGGATGCCCAGTGCTTCCGCCAGGCTGCGGACCGAGCTGTGGGAGCGCGCGAGCTCGGCCGCGATCAGGCTCTTCTCGAAGTTTTCCACCTGTTCGCTCAACCCGCCACTGATCACCTCTGCCGTGACCCCGGATGTGCCATCCGGTGCGCTGTTGTCCAGGGCCAGTTCCAGGCCCAGGGCGAAGCGCTCGGCGGCGTTTTGCAGCTCCCGTACGTTGCCTGGCCAGGTGTGGCGCAATAGCAGGGCGCGTTGACCCGGTTGCAGTTCGTGGGGCGGCAGACCGTGGCGGGCGCTGGCCTCGTTGGCGAAATGCTGGAACAGCATCAGGGCATCTTCGCCGCGCTCGCGCAAAGGCGGGATGCGCAGCGGCGCTACATTGAGGCGGTAGTACAGGTCGGCCCGAAAACGGCCTTGGTCGGCAGATTGGCGCAGGTCTTCCTTGGTTGCAGCGATGACGCGGATGTCCAGCGGGATCTGCTGGTTGCCGCCAAGGCGCTCAACCACTCGCTCTTGCAGCAGGCGCAACAGTTTGACCTGCACATCCAGGCTCATGCTCTCGATTTCATCGAGAAACAGCGTGCCGCCGTTGGCGAATTCGAACTTGCCGATGCGGCGCTTCTGCGCCCCGGTGAAAGCCCCGGGCTCGTGCCCGAACAGCTCACTCTCCACCACCGATTCAGCCAGGGCGCCGGCATTGATTGCCACGAATGGCCCGTTGCGCCGACTCGACAGATCGTGCAGCGCGCGGGCGACCACTTCCTTGCCCGCGCCGGTTTCGCCAAGGATCAGCACGTCCGCCCGGGTGGCCGCCAAGGCGCCGATCTGCTCGCGCAGGCGCGCCATTGGCGCTGAATGTCCCACCAGTCGGGCGCTCAGCTCGTTGCGATCGCTCAGTGCCAGGCGCAGGCTGCGGTTATCCAGCACCAACCGGCGCAGGGCCAGCGCCCGGCGCACGCTGTCGAGCAGGGCATCGCTGGCAAAAGGTTTTTCCAGGAAGTCGTACGCCCCGGCGCGCATCGCTTGCACCGCCAGCGGTACGTCGCCATGGCCGGTGATCAACAACACCGGCAGCTCCGGGTCCTGGGCATGCAGTTCGGTCAGCAGTTCGAGACCGTCCATGCCCGGCATGCGAATATCGCTGACCACCACGCCCGGCCAGTCTCGCTCCAGCTGGGCAGCCAGGCCCTTGGCTTCGGCCAGCGGCAGGATCTTCAGGCCGGCAAGGTCCAGCGTCTGGCTCAGGGCCTGGCGCAAGTGCGGATCGTCGTCGATCAGCACGACCTGGATGCGGTTGTCGATGGTCATGCACTTCGGTCCTCGGACGGTTGCAGGCTCACGCCCGGTGCGCCTGCGCGCAATTTCAAGGTAATCAGCGCGCCGCCTTCCTTGTGGTTGGAGAACGACAGTTCACCACCGAAGGCGCGCATCAGTGTTTCGCAGATCGCCAGCCCTAACCCCAAGCCCTGGGTGCGGGTCTTGGTGGTGTAGAAAGGTTCGCTGGCGCGGCCCAGGGCTTCCATGCAAAAACCCGGGCCATTGTCGCGAATGTACAGGTTGACGCCTTCGGCAGTGGATTGGGCACTCAGCCACAGTTTACGCGGCGGGCCTTTTTCCGTAAGAGCGTCCAGGGCGTTCGCCAGCAAATTGCCCAGCACCTGGCGCAGGCGGGTTTCGCCGGCTTCGACCCACAAGGTGGCGGCCGGCAAATCGCGGATCAGTTCGACCTCCATGCTGCGCCGGCGCTTGGCGAGCAGGGCCAGTGCGTCGTCCAGCGCCGGTTGCAGGGCGACACTCTCCGGCGCATGGCGATCGCGGCGGGCGAATGCGCGCAAGTGGGCGATGATTGACGCCATGCGCGCGGTCAGTTCACTGATCAGTTTGAGATTGCCACGGGCATCGTCGGTGCGCTGGTGATCGAGCAGCACCTCGGCGTTTTCCGCATAGCTGCGGATCGCCGCCAGCGGCTGATTCAACTCATGACTGATGCTGGCGGACATCGTCCCCAGTGCCGACAGCTTGCCGGCCTGCACCAGGTCATCCTGGGCGCGCACCAATTCCTGCTGCGCCTGCTCGCGTTCCAGCACTTCCTCCTTGAGCCGCCGGTTGAGGCCTTCAAGGTCGCTGGTGCGCTCGGCAACCCGGCCTTCGAGTTCGCGACGGGCCTTGGCCTCGAAGGCGATTCGCTCCAGGTAATGGCGGCGGCGCTGCATCATCAGGCCGAGCAGCAGCATCAACACCAGCAGGGTGGCGCCGCCAATGGCAACGACCGTGCGCACCGGGCGGTCGATCAGGGTCCGCGGTGCGAGGATGTTCACCGTCCAGCCGGTCTCGTCGATCTGGTGGGACTGGGTCAGCCACGCATCGGGGTTGAGCTTGAGCGGCTGGGGATCGCGAGTGGGGTAGGGTTGGATCGCCGTGATCGCCTTGTTCTGCGCCTCGCTCAAGGTGCGGGTCGAACGAAAGCGCCATTCCGGCCGTGAGGTGAGAATGACCACGCCATTCTGATCGGTGGCCAACAGCTGTTCCGGGGTGTTGCCCCATAGGCTCTCGGTATGGTCGAGGTCAACCTTGACCACCAATACGCCGATGATCTTTTCGCCTTGACGAACTGCCGCCGCAAAAAAATAGCCACGCTTGGCCGAGGTCGTGCCCAGGCCGAAGAAGCGTCCAAGGCGACCGGCCATGGCTTCGCTGAAGTAGGGGCGGAAGGAAAAATTGCGCCCCACGAAGCTGTCGTGTTTGTCCCAGTTGGACGCCGCCAGGGTTTTGCCGGTGGTGTCCATCAGGTACATGACTTCGGCGCCGGTCTGGGCGCTGATGTTTTTCAGCAGGCGGTTGGCGTTGCCTTGGCTCACGCCGTCGTCCGGCGCGCCCAGGACGGCGCGCAGGGCTGGAAGCTCGCCGAGAATCTGCGGCAGCACCTCATAACGGTGCAGGGTGCCCAGCAGGTTGGCGACGTACAGGTCAAGTGTCTGGCGGTTCTGCCCGGCCAGTTCGCTGCGGTAATAGCGTTCGGCCAGATGCTCCAGTGGCCACAGCAACGGCGCCAGGCATAGCGCGAGCAGTGCGAGGCTGCGCCAGCGGGGTCTGCGGGGGAGAGTCGGGGTCATGAGGTCGAGCGCCTGTCGCGTTGATGGTCGGCATTCTTGCGCAAAGTGCCGGGTGGCGCGAGGGGTGTGTGATTGTGGGGGGTTGCGTATCGCCCCAAGCAATGGCGATATAAGCGCCTGATCAAATTCTCAGGGGTCGTTGTATGCCGCTCGCCACGTTGATTCATCGCGCCAGTTTGCCCAGCCCACAAGTGTCGGCCGAGCTTGCGCTTGGGCTGCTCGCAGAGCATTACGGGTTGAGCGCAACGCTGCGGGCCCTGGGCAGTCAGCAGGATCTTAATTACCGCGTCGACAGCGATCAGGGGCGCTTCGTCCTGAAAATCTGCCGCGGCGACTATGCCGTGCAAGAGCTGCAAGCCCAGCATGCAGGCCTCAAGCACCTGGCCGAAAAGGCCGGGGTGCAAGTGCCCCGGGTTATTTGCGCCAGGAGCGGCGCGGACCTGCTGACCCTGCAAGTGGCCGATCAGACCGTGCATGTGCGGCTGCTGGGTTACATCGACGGTCAGCCGCTGACAGACCTCGATCACCTGCCCAGTGCCGTCGTTGCCGGGTTCGGGCGGCTCTGCGGTGAAATGGACCTGGCGCTGGCCGACTTTGATCATCCCGGCCTGACCCGCACGCTGCAATGGGATGCCCGTCACGCCAATGCGCTGATTGCGCACTTGCTGCCGGTGATCAAGGATGACACGCAGCGCCGGCAAATCGCCGATGCAGCGGAACGCGCCGAACGGCATCTGCAACCGCTGGTGGACAAGCTGCCGGTGCAGGCCATTCACATGGACATCACCGACGACAACGTAGTCTGGCAACGCGATGCTGATCGCCTGTGGCAATTACAGGGCGTGATCGATTTCGGCGACCTGATCCGTACCTGGCGCATCACCGATCTGTCGGTGACCTGCGCGGCGCTGTTGCATCATGCCGGTGGCGATCCGTTTTACATCCTGCCGGCGGTGCAGGCGTATCACGCGGTCAATCCACTGGAGCACGCAGAGCTCCTGGCGCTGTGGCCGCTGATCGTGGCCCGCGCCGCCGTGCTGGTGCTCAGTGGCGAGCAGCAGGTGAGCATCGATCCGGGCAACGCCTACAGCCGTGACAACCTGACCCACGAGTGGGAAATCTTTCGCGTGGCCACTTCGGTGCCGTTGGAATTGATGGAGGCGGCGATCCTGTCTGCCGTCGGTCAGCACCTGCCGGGCATTGGCAGCGAAGGGTTTGCCCCGCTGCTGCCGGGCCTGGTCGGACGAGAGTTTGCCCTGATTAACCTGGGCGTCCTGAGCCCGCATTTCGAAGCCGGCAACTGGGAACAGCCAGGCATCGATCAGCGCCTGCTGGACGAGGCCGCCGCCGTGCATGAGCTGGCGGCGAGTCGCTACGGGCAATATCGCCTGTCGCGCACCCAGCCGGATTCGTTTCGCGAGCCGGACACTTGCCCGCTGCACGTCGAATTAAGGGTGCCCATGGGCACGGCGGTCGAGTCGCCGTTTGCCGGCATGGTCCATGAACCCGAGCCGGGTGTGCTGCAACTCGATGGCCCGCAATTGAGCCTGCGGTTGTGGGGCGTCCAGCCGTCGCTGCACACGGGCGCGGCGCTGGTCAAAGGCCAGGTGCTGGGTGCGGTAAACGGGGCGTTACGGGTACAACTGTGTCGCGGTGCTTCGTTAAACGCGCCGTTGTTCTGCACACCTTCCCGCGCTGCCGCCTGGCAGGCGCTATGCCCGTCGCCGGCAAGCCTGCTGGGGCTGGCCTGCGATGCGGAACAGGAGCTGGATTCGCAGACCCTGCTGGCGCGTCGCGAGGCCAGTTTCGCCCGCACGCAAAAACACTACTACGTCGACCCGCCGCGTATCGAGCGCGGCTGGCGCAATCACCTGATCGACATGCAGGGCCGCTCCTATCTCGACATGCTCAACAACGTTGCAGTCTTGGGTCATGGCCATCCGCGCATGGCGGCGGTCGCCAGTCGCCAGTGGTCGCTGCTCAATACCAACTCGCGTTTCAACTACGCGGCGGTCGCCGAGTTTTCCGAGCGACTGCTCAAGCTGGCACCGGACTCCATGGACCGGGTGTTCCTGGTCAACAGCGGCAGCGAGGCCAATGACCTGGCCATTCGCCTGGCATGGGCCTACAGCGGCGGGCGCGACATGCTCAGCGTGCTGGAGGCTTATCACGGCTGGACGGTGGGCGCGGACGCCGTTTCGACTTCGATCGCCGATAACCCCCAGGCCTTGAGCAGCCGCCCGGACTGGGTGCACCCGGTGACGGCGCCGAACACCTATCGCGGCGAATTCCGTGGCTCCGACAGTGCTCCCGATTACGTGCGCAGCGTCGAGCACCACCTGGCGAAAATCGCCGGGCAGCAGCGTCAGCTTGCCGGGTTCATTTGCGAACCGGTCTATGGCAACGCGGGCGGAATCTCGTTGCCGCCGGGTTATCTGAAGCAGGTCTACGCCCTGGTACGCGCCCAGGGTGGCGTGTGCATCGCCGATGAAGTGCAGGTCGGCTACGGTCGCATGGGCCACTTTTTCTGGGGGTTTGAAGAGCAGGGCGTGGTGCCGGACATCATCACCATGGCCAAGGGCATGGGCAACGGCCAGCCCTTGGGCGCGGTGATCACTCGCCGGGAAATCGCCGAGGCGCTGGAGGCCGAGGGCTATTTCTTCTCGTCGGCGGGTGGCAGTCCGGTGAGCTGCCAGATCGGCATGGCGGTGCTGGATGTGATGGAGGAAGAAAAACTCTGGGACAACGCTCAGGTCGTGGGCGGGTACTTCAAGGAGCGACTTGAGGCCCTGATCGATATTCATCCGCTGGTGGGCGCGGTGCACGGTTCCGGATTTTATCTTGGGGTGGAGCTGATCCGTAACCGCGAGACCCTGGAGCCGGCGACGCAGGAGACCACGGCGCTGTGTGATCGGCTGCGCGAGCTGGGGATTTTCATGCAGCCGACGGGGGATTACCTGAACGTGCTGAAAATCAAACCGCCGATGGTGACGTCGCGCCGGAGTGTGGATTTCTTTGTGGATATGCTTTCGAAGGTGCTTGCAGAGGGCCTTTGAACCCTATGCCCATTGCGCTGTTGGGCTGTGTTGGGGGGGTGTTGGGACTGTGTTGAGGGCGTGTAGGAGCTGTCGAGTGCAACGAGGCTGCGATCTTTTGATTTTTGTGTTTTTTAAGATCAAAAGATCGCAGCCTCGTTGCACTCGGCAGCTCCTACGCAGCTCCTACGCAGCTCCCAGGGGTGTGGGGGTCGTCCAGGAATATCGATTCTTATCGGTGTTTTCAGCGTATATATTCGGTTTTATAAAAATATTCGCTTTTAAAGCCGATTTTTATCGGCTATAAAGTCGCCATTGCCTCGGCATGGTGAAATTCCGCCTGGGCTTCCGCTTTCTGTCATGGGTCGTCGTCACACTGACCCCAGCCGCTTGCCCAGGAGATGATTCATGAGTCGTATCGTTACCGTCGCCGCCACCCAGATGGCTTGTTCCTGGGACCTCGAGGCCAACCTCGAGACCGCTGAAAGGCTGGTCCGCGAGGCTGCAGCCAAGGGTGCGCAAATCATCCTGATCCAGGAATTGTTCGAAGCACCGTACTTCTGCCAGAAGCCCAACGCCGATTACCTGCAACTGGCCACCCCGGTCGAAGACAACGTCGCCATCAAGCACTTCCAGAAAATCGCCAGGGAGCTGCAAGTCGTGCTGCCGATAAGCTTCTACGAGCTGGCCGGCCGCGCGCGCTTTAACAGCATCGCCATCATCGATGCAGACGGCAGCAACCTCGGGATTTATCGCAAAAGCCACATCCCGGACGGCCCCGGTTACCATGAAAAGTATTACTTCAACCCGGGCGATACCGGCTTCAAGGTGTGGAATACCCGCTACGCGAAAATCGGCGTGGGCATCTGCTGGGACCAGTGGTTCCCCGAGTGTGCCCGCAGCATGGCGCTGCAAGGCGCGGAAATCCTGTTTTACCCGACCGCCATCGGGAGCGAGCCGCACGACAAGACCATCTCGTCCCGCGACCACTGGCAGCGTGTGCAACAAGGCCATGCCGGCGCCAACCTGATGCCGCTGATCGCCAGTAACCGTATCGGCAATGAAGAGCAGGACGGGTACGACATCACCTTCTACGGTTCGTCGTTTATCGCCAACCAGTTCGGCGAAAAGGTGCAGGAACTCAATCAAACCGAAGAAGGCGTATTGGTCCAGAGCTTCGATCTGGACCTGCTGGAACATACCCGCAGTGCATGGGGCTCCTTCCGTGACCGCCGCCCCAACCTGTATGGTGCTATCAAAACCCTAGACGGTGCCCTGGAGTCCTGATCGTCATGACCACTTTAAACAGCACGCCCCGCGCCGATGGCTTCTACATGCCGGCCGAGTGGGCGCCACAAACCCAAACCTGGATGATCTGGCCAGAGCGCCCGGACAACTGGCGTCTGGGCGGCAAGCCGGCGCAAGCCGCCCACGTTGCAGTAGCAAAAGCCATCGCGCGTTTCGAACCGGTGACCGTGGCGGTCTCCGCCGGTCAGTATGAAAATGCCCGTGCGCGCCTGGACGTGCCGAATATCCGGGTCGTCGAGATGTCCAGCGACGACGCCTGGGTCCGCGACACCGGTCCGACTTTCGTGATCAACAACAGTGGCGAAGTTCGCGGCGTGAACTGGGACTTCAACTCCTGGGGCGGCTTCGACGGCGGCCTCTATTCGCCGTGGAACCGCGACTCGCAGGTCGGCGGCAAGATCCTCGAGATCGAACGCAGCCCGCGCTATCGCACCGAAGGTTTTGTGCTCGAAGGCGGCTCGATTCACGTCGACGGCGAAGGCACGCTCATCACCACCGAAGAGTGCCTGCTCAATCGCAACCGCAATCCACACCTGGACCGCGCTGACATCGAAGCGGTGCTGAGCGCGAACCTCGCTGTGGATAAAATCATCTGGCTGCCGGACGGTTTGTTCAACGACGAAACCGATGGTCATGTGGATAACTTCTGCTGCTACATCCGTCCGGGTGAAGTGCTGCTGGCCTGGACCGACGATCCGCAAGACCCGAACTACCCGCGCTGCCAGGCCGCAATGAAAGTGCTGGAAAGTGCCACTGATGCCAAGGGGCGCCCATTCACGGTGCACAAGATGCCGATTCCGGGGCCGCTGTACGCGACCGAGGAAGAATGTGCGGGCGTGGATCCGGTCGACGGCAGCCAGGAACGAAATCCTGGCGTTCGCTTGGCGGGTTCCTACGTGAACTTCCTGATCGTCAACGGCGGCATCATCGCACCAAGTTTCGACGACCCGCTGGATGGTCCGGCGCGGGAAATCCTGCAGAACCTGTTTCCCCAGCACGAAGTGGTGATGGTGCCGGGGCGTGAGTTGTTACTGGGCGGCGGCAACATTCACTGCCTTACCCAACAGCAGCCGGCGCCGCACAACGAGTGAGTGGGGTTGTAACAGATTGAGTTGACTGGAAAAATTTCAACTCGACGATTTTCCTACTGACTGACACGAGAGGCCCGCCGTCCATCAGGACTGCGGGCTTTTTTGTGTCCGCTTATCGACAACGTCAACACATTGGCACAGCTCTTGTATCGGTTATGGGGTTAAACAAGGAGGGGAGAACTGCGATGTTCTGTCACAAACCTTGGATAAGTTAGCCGCTCATATACCGGGAGAGAGCGCGGAGATGAACGCCGAAGTAAATGTAGTGAGCGAGCAGGCGTCGCATCCCCTGGCAGTCAACAACGAATCGCTCCAGCTCCTGGCGCACTGGTTGAAATCCAATGGAACGCGTCAGATCAGGGAACCTGATCCGCGCCGGATGATGATCGAGCGCTACCCCGCTGGTTTATTCAGCGAAGCGGAACTGGAAGCGTTGTGGGATGTGATGGAAGGATAAGAAGAAAACAACGGATTGATAAAAGCGCTGCCGGGATGGCGGCGCTTTTTTTTGCTTTTTAAACGCTGAAGATCAAGTGTGGGAGCGAGCCTGCTCGCGATAGTGGTCTGTCAGAAAGCATCTGCCGATTGACATGGCCTCATCGCGAGCAGGCTCACTCCTACAGGTTTTGCGGTGATCAGAAGCTGTAGGTTCCGGTCACAACCAGGCTGCGCGGCGCCCCCGGCTGAATCTGAAACTGACTCGTCGCTGACTCGTAATATTCCTTATCCGCAATATTGTTCAACGCCGCCCGCAGATCCCAATCCTTCTGCCGGAACCCGGCCAATGCATCCCACCGACCATAGCCCGGCATCATCACCGTGTTGAGGTTATCGGCATACCGATCACCGACCAGCGTCAAACCGGTTTCCGCGTACCAACCCATCTCCGGTTTCCAGGTCACGAACAGGCTGCCGTTACGCTTGGCCACGTCGCTGATGCGCTTGCCCTCAAAGCCGTTGTTGTCCTTTTCCACCGTCGCATCCTGAATGCCCATACCACCGCGCACATACCAGTTGCCGGTGATACGGCCGGTACCGGTCAGCTCGATGCCGCGGGACCGTTGCTTGCCGGTGAGCAAGGTGATGGTCGGGTCCAGCGGGTCGCTGGTGCGCCGGTTGTAGAGTTCCAGTTCGTAGATCGCCAGGGTGGTGCTCAGCCGGTCGTCGAGCCAGTCGGACTTCACACCGATTTCCTTTTGTTTGGTCAGCTCTGGACTCAGGTCATTGCCGTTACCGGTGGCGCCCGGCGTGATGCCGATCAAACCTCCGCCCACCGGCGAGAAGGTCTTGGACCAGGACGCATAGAAGGAATGATCCTGCAGCGGTGTCCAGACAAGGCCTACACGCGGGCTGGTACTGTGGCTGTCACGGTCTTCGGAAATATTGCGCAGCTGGTTGGTCGATTCGATATCGAAGGTGTCGTAGCGCAGGCCGGCCAACACCTGCCATTGGTCGTTCAGGCGCAGCTGATCCTGCACGTACACCGCGCGGCTCTCGACTTCGGTGTGGTTGTTGCTCGCCACCTGCATGCGCCCGGTATGGCGCAGCTCACGGTTGGGGTTAAACAGGTCGAGTGCCGGCACCGGTGAGCTGCCTGGCCCCGACGTAGCAGCGTTGTACAGCGTCGGATCACGGCGCTGGCTGCCCACTTCAATACCGGTGAGCAACCGGTGTTCCAGGCCGAAGGTGTCGAACCCACCTTCCAGCTCGACGTTGTTGAAAACGTTACGGGTGGTCAGGTCCTGTTGCCAGTGCTGGCGCGTGACCTGGTGGGTGGCCGGGGTGTAGCCGGTCTGGTAGGTGTTATCAAAATCACTGTTGAGCTTGAATACGCCCAGGGTATGGCGAAGCTGCCAGTTATCGCTGAGTTCGTAGCTGAGTTTGGAGCGCAGGGATTGTGACTTGTCGTCGATGAAATCGTGATCGCTGCCGTAGGTGGTATCCCGTCCTACATCTGCCGGGCGGCCATTTACCCCAGGCACTCCACGATCCGGGGTGCGGTTGTAACGGCTGTACTCGTACTGCACCAGCCAGTTGAGGTCCGGGGTCAGCTGCCAGCTCATCGATGGCGCGAACAGTTGGCGATTGCCGCTGACGCCATCGCGGAAGCTGTTTTCGTCCATATTGCCCATGTTCAGGCGCAGGCTGATGTTATCGGTCGGGTCGGTACTCAGGTCGGCGTACAGGCTGCGCAGGTCTTCGCTGCCGCCTTGGGCTTCAATGGTCGAGCGGCGGCCGAATTCTGGCTGTTTGCTGACCCGATTGACGATGCCGCCCTGGCTACCACGGCCATACAGCACGGCTGCCGGGCCTTTGAGCACTTCGATCTTCTCGATGTTGTGCAGGTCGCGCACGTACTGGCTGTCGTCACGAATGCCGTCGAGGTAAAAGTCGTTGCTGGCGTCGAAGCCCCGAATGCGCAGGCTATCAAAACGGGTGTCGGCGCCACTGCTGACGTTGGGGATGCCACTGAGTGCCGTGCCCAGGTCGTTGGTGCCGTAGTCCATCACGTTCGCGGTTTTCACCGAGTCGATGGCCTGGGGAACGTAACGCACCGGTGTCGCCGTGCGGGTCGCCGTGCTGGTTTCCTTCACTCGCGGGTCATCGGCCTCAGCTTCGGCGCTGATGGAAGTCGCCGGTAATGTGGTCGGTGCGGCGTAGGAAAAACCGGCAGAAAGCACAGCTGAGAGACCCAAGCTGAAGGGCACAAGGCGAAAAGGGGCAGGCATTTTGGAGGGCGCGTCCTTAGAATTTTTGGGATGTGGCTGAACGGCTCGAATGATAATGCGTGCTATTTACTTTCGATAATTATTCCTGAAAAGTTCCCTGGTTCGATTGTTACTGATCATGTCAGAAACATTACGTTGATGATTCCTTAGACTTTTTTCGCCTATTCACAGACGATTCTTCAAATTGACACACCGTTAAGGGCGCGGCTAGGATTCGCCCCAACGCCTGTGGCCAACCGCCATGACTGACAAAATAATAAAAGGCCCGCCTCGATTTCTCGTGGGCGGGCCTTTTTGTTTTGCGTTGAAAAAAGAGCGCAACAGCGCCGTTTCAGCCGTTCGGCACAGCGCGTATTAACCGCTTATAAGGAAAAGAACAAAATGTTGAACAAGCGTATCAGCCTGATCGCTCTGGGGATGTTGAGTGCTACACAGGCCATGGCTAACGACCAGGCCGAATCCAAGGGTTTTGTTGAAGACAGCAGCCTCAAAGTGCTGCTGCGCAACGCCTACATGAACCGTGACTACAAAGACGGCAACCCGGACAAGGCCGAATGGGGCCAAGCGGCCATCGGCACTTTCTCGTCCGGCTTCACCCAAGGCACCGTTGGTGTCGGTGTTGACGCCTTCGGCCTCTACGCACTGCGCCTGGACGGCGGCAAAGGCCGCAGCGGCGCTGGCGGTATCGATTTCTTTAAACAAGGCGACAGCGGCGCTGCGGCTGACGACCTGTCCAAGGCTGGCGCTGCGGTCAAATTCCGCCTGTCCAGCACCACGCTGACCTACGGCGACCAGATGCCGGCCCTGCCGGTACTGAGCTACGACAACTCGCGCCTGCTGCCGGAAAGCTACACCGGCACCCTGATCACCTCCAAGGAGATCAAGGGCCTGGAGCTGAACGCCGGTCGTTTCACCGCCGAATCGCGCAAGAGCGCTGAAGGCCGTGACAGCGGTGGCCTGAAGTCGATCAACGTATTGGGCGGCAGCTACCAGTTCACCGAGCAGTTCAAGGCAGCGGTCTACGCTTCCGACGTTGAAGACGTGTTGAAGAAACAGTACCTCAACGCCAACTACGTCTTCCCGATCGACCAGGATCAGTCCCTGACCCTGGACTTCAACGGCTATCGCACCAAGCTGGAAGACTCCTACGTCCGTGACAGCGGCGCCACCGGCGACGACAACAAGATCTGGAGCCTGGCGGCCACTTTCGCCACCGGCCCGCACTCGTTCACCATCGCCCACCAGCGCAGCACCGGCGACAGCAACCTGGGCTATGCCTACGGCGGCTATCAGCGCGGCCAAGGTCGTGTGGGTGACGGCGGCAACACCATCTACCTGGCGAACTCCTACTGGTCCGACTTCAACGCCGAAGACGAACGCAGCTGGCAGCTGGGCTACGGCCTCGACTTCGGCACCTTCGGCGTGCCAGGCCTGAGCTACAACTTCGCCTACGTGCGCGGCGACAACATCACCACTTCCACCAGCGAAGGCGGTACCGAGCGCGAAATCTTCAACCAGTTCAAATACGTCGTCCAAAGCGGCCCGGCCAAAGACCTCAGCGTAAAACTGCGCAGCTCGATCCTGCGGGTTTCGCAGAAGTCGAGCGAGTACAACGTCAGCGGCAACGAAGTGCGTGTGTTCGTGGATTACCCGATCAACATCTTCTGATGCGGATTTGAGTTTTCGAACATGAAAAAACCCCGACTGGTTCGGGGTTTTTTTATTTCTGGGCGGTGGGTTTTTGTCCGCAGGATGTCATGTCGCTGAAATCGTATTTCGAGAACACGTGTCGCGAACATGTCGTCGGCGGCGACACGTTCCAATAACGTGTCGCAAAAAGTGGAAAATTGCGACACGTTCTGGGCTCATTGCGTTATGTGCGACATAGGGCAGTTTGCAGGGGCACGAATCAGCCTCGGGTTTTAGTGATTTTTATGGCTGGGCAATAATTATTGGCCAGCCATAATTTCCATAATTCCATTTTCAAGCGGCGAAGGGCCTAGATTGTGGGTTTTGATTGAAGCCCCCTGAGGCACGCTGTGTCTCGCCCATGTCAGGTTTGACGAAATCGCGACAGGGACCCATGGGGACTCAAACAAGTATCCGATACCCATATGATTGATTACCCGACGTAACTAATGATGTTCCCGTCCCCATCTTTATCCCCTGCACCCAACGCCCTACATTGAGCTCCAACACCTACCCATCATTCCGAGGGCAGGTCACTGGAGATTCCTCATGCCTTTCGTCAGCGTTCGCATTACCCGCGATGGCGTTACCCCAGAGCAGAAAGCTCAGGTGATCGCCGAAATCACTGAAACCCTGGAACGCGTCCTCAACAAACGCCCGGACCTGACCCACATCGTGATCGAAGAAGTCGACACCGATAACTGGGGCTACGCCGGCATGACCACCACTGCGTACCGAAAACAACTGGCTGAAGAGGAGGGCAAGTCATGACCGCCTCGGTCACCGTCGATTTTGTCTCCGACGTGGTGTGCCCCTGGTGCGCCCTGGGCGCCACGGCGCTGGAGCAAGCGATCGCGAATGTGGCGGACGATGTCTCGGTGCAGCTCACCTACAAACCCTTCGAATTGAACCCCGACATGCCGGCAGCCGGCGAGAAAGCCGTAGAGCACCTGATGCGCAAATATGGCCGCACCGCCGAGGAAGTCGCCGCCGGCAAGGCCATGCAAATCGCTCGCGGGGAAGCCATCGGCTTCAAGTTCGACCTGGAGAAACGCAGCCACTTCTACAACACCTTCGATGCACACCGCCTGCTGTTGTGGGCCTTGCAGCAAGGGCGGCAAATCGCACTGAAGAAGATCCTGCTGCGAGCCTACTTCACCGAGGGCCAGAACCCCAGCGATCAGCAAACCCTGGTGCGGCTGGCGGTGGAAGCCGGGCTGGATGAGGACGGAGCACGTGAAGTACTGACGTCCGGCGCTTTCGCCAGCGAAGTGCGCGAGCTGGAAGGTTTTTACCGCCAGCACGGCATCAACTCGGTGCCGGCCATGGTGCTCAACGGTCGTCACCTGGTGTCCGGTTCACAGTCGGTCGAGTACTACGAACAGATGTTGCGACAAATGGCCAACGCCCCCGCTGAAGCCTGATTACCTGATTTCTAAACCATCATTTATGAGTAGAGGTTCATCATGAGCAATTCGAAAAAAGTCATCGTTATTACTGGCGCATCCCAAGGCCTCGGCGCCGGCATGGTTAAAGCCTTCCGTGATCTGGACTACCAGGTGGTTGCCACTTCGCGTTCGATCAAACCGTCCACCGATCCGGACATCCTCACCGTGGCCGGCGACATCGGCGAACCTGAAGTAGCCCAACAAGTCATCCGCGAAACCATCGCCCGTTTCGGCCGCATCGACACCCTGGTCAACAACGCCGGGATCTTCGTCGCCAAACCGTTCACGGACTACACCGCCGAAGATTACGCCGCCGTGCTGTCGGTGAACCTGAATGGCTTCTTCTACATCACCCAACTCGCCATCACCGAGATGGAAAAGCAAGGCAAAGGGCATGTGGTCAACATCACCACCAGCCTGGTCGATCATGCGATTGATGGCGTGCCTTCGGTACTGGCGTCGTTGACCAAAGGCGGCTTGAACGCGGCTACCAAATCCCTGGCCATCGAGTACGCCAAACGCGGGATTCGGGTGAATGCGGTCTCGCCTGGCATCATCAAGACGCCGATGCATGGTGAGGAGACTCATGCGGCGCTGGGCAGCCTGCATCCGATGGGGCACATGGGCGAGATCGACGATATTTCGCAGGCTGTGGTGTATTTGGATAGTGCCAAGTTTGTTACTGGCGAGATTTTGCATGTTGACGGTGGGCAGAGCGCTGGGCACTGAGGTTTGGTGCTGCAGCCTTCGACAAACAAAGCCCTCGTTTGAGGGCTTTGTTTTGCGGGGTCGAAACAGGTTTACCTGCAGACCCTATCTCACGCAACGGAACGCTTAGGCTATCGGGTCGAGTTGATCCAGAGCCCGGTTCACCGAGAGCTCTGCCAGCATGAGAATCTGGTGAACGCCCAATAGGGAGTTGCGGCTTGGGCCGGTTTCGCGGTCGGCGATGTCCATGGTGATGACGCTGGCGGATGCCAGGGATTCGCTGACGGAGCCCAGGAGAGTCTGGATATCGACTGTCGGGTTGATGGTGTACATCGTGGGTATTTCTGACGATCGTGCCTTCGAGCGTGCATACCTAACGCCCAGGTCTCGGACCCCTCAGCCAGTCGGGCCTGCACTTGCTCCGATACCGCTTCACGCCCACAGCGTCGAACGCGTTCTTCGGTGCTCAGTTTGTATTGCGATCCGAGAATGCGGCCTTGGTATTTCGAACTCTGATAACGGTCTACTCCCGAGCTTTCCAGTGCTTAATGGATCCACTAATGCCTATTTTCAGGCTTAACGCTTGACTGATTTGAGAATACTCCTATTTAATGGATCCATAAAAACAAGCCTGCGCTGGAGATCTTCATGTATCCGAAAAACACCTGGTATGTCGCCTGCACCCCTGACGAGATCGCTTCCAAGCCTCTGGGGCGGCAAATATGCGGTGAGAAAATCGTTTTCTATCGAGGCCTTGAGGGGCGCGTTGCCGCTGTCGAGGATTTTTGTCCTCATCGCGGTGCTCCCCTCTCGCTTGGTTATGTCGACAACGGCAACCTGGTGTGTGGATACCATGGCCTGGTCATGGGCTGCGACGGCAAGACCGTCGAAATGCCGGGTCAGCGCGTACGGGGTTTTCCGTGCAACAAGACTTACGCGGTCGAAGAGCGTTACGGCTTCATCTGGGTCTGGCCTGGGGAGCAGGACAAGGCTGATCCTGCACTGATCCACCACCTGGAATGGGCTGTGAGTGATGAGTGGGCCTACGGCGGTGGGCTGTTCCATATCAATTGCGACTATCGACTGATGATCGATAACCTGATGGATCTCACCCACGAAACCTACGTACACGCTTCGAGCATCGGCCAGAAAGAGATCGATGAAGCGGCGCCGGTCACCACCGTCCAGGGCAACGAGGTGGTCACCGAGCGGCACATGGAAAACATCATGGCCCCGCCGTTCTGGCGTATGGCCCTGCGCGGCAACAATCTGGCCGACGACGTGCCGGTAGACCGTTGGCAGATCTGCCGCTTCAGCCCGCCCAGCCACGTGTTGATCGAGGTGGGCGTGGCCCACGCCGGCAAGGGCGGTTACCACGCCGAGCCGCAACACAAGGCCGCGAGCATCGTGGTCGACTTCATCACCCCGGAGACCGAAACGTCGATCTGGTACTTCTGGGGCATGGCACGCAATTTCAATCCCGGCGACGATGCCCTGACCGCCAGCATTCGCGAGGGCCAGGGTAAGATTTTCAGCGAAGACCTCGACATGCTCGAGCAGCAGCAGAAAAACCTGCTGGCCCATCCCGAACGCAACTTGCTCAAGCTCAACATCGATGCCGGGGGCGTGCAGTCCAGGCGCGTGCTGGAACGTCTCATCGCCCTTGAACGAGCACCGTCGGTCGAGCTGATTGCAGCGGCCAAATAGCCAAGGGCATTGCCTTTCGCGCTACGCCAGTCCCCTCCCAAAGATCCTGTTCGCGGCCACTGCGGTGGCCGGTCTTGAAGGTGCGCCATGATTGAAGTCGTCGTGTCATCCCGCAACAACGAAGCGTTGGATATCTGCAGCTACGAGTTGACCTGTGCCCAAGGCGGGGCATTGCCCGTCTTCAGTGCCGGGGCCCATATCGACGTGCACCTGCCCGGCGGGCTGATCCGCCAGTACTCGCTGTGCAATCACCCGCAAGAGCGCCATCGCTACGTGATTGGCGTACTCAGGGACGCCGCCTCGCGCGGTGGTTCCCAGAGCCTGCATGAGCAGATCAACAGTGGCGATCGGCTGATGATCAGTGAGCCGCGCAATCTGTTCCCGCTGGTGGCCGAGGGACGACGCAGCCTGTTGTTCGCCGGCGGCATCGGCATCACCCCGATCCTGTGCATGGCCGAGCAACTGGCCCACAGCGGCGCCGATTTCGAGCTGCACTACTGTGCTCGCTCCAGTGAACGTGCGGCGTTTGTCGAGCGCCTAAAAGGGGCATCCTTTGCCGATCGTGTGCACCTGCATTTCGATGAACAAGCCGATTCTCGCCTCGACGCCGCCAGGGTTCTGGCCAATCCGCAGCCTGACGTGCACCTGTATGTCTGCGGCCCCTCAGGCTTCATGCAGCATGTACTCGACAGCGCCAAGGCTCAGGGCTGGAGCGATGGGCAGTTGCACCGTGAATACTTCGCCGCGGCGCCGGTGGATACCGCCGGCGACGGGACGTTCCAGGTCAAGCTTGGCAGCAGCGGGCAGGTGTTCGACATTCCCGCCGACAAGACGGTGGTCCAGGTGCTGGAAAGCCACGGTGTCGAGATTGCCATTTCCTGTGAGCAGGGCGTCTGCGGAACCTGCCTGACCCGTGTACTGGAGGGGGTGCCGGATCACCGTGACCTGTTCCTCACCGAAGACGAGCAAGCGGCCAATGATCAGTTCACGCCCTGCTGTTCGAGGGCCAAATCCGCGTTATTGGTGCTGGATCTCTGAACGAGCCGGTCATTCGCCGCGCGCGATGACTTTTACCCGCTCGCCATTACCGATTGCTCCGAACACTTCGGCGTAGCGCAGCGTGGCGTTGGCGTGTTCACGCATGATGGCTTCAGCGCGTGCGCCCTGGCGGCTGACCAGCGCGTCGTAGACCGAGTGGTGTTGCATGTGCGCGAAGTTGAAGCGCCGGTATTCACGCGCCATGTCTTCGCGATCGATCGCCAGCGCTGACACTGAGGCGAAAGGGCGATGGTCGTTGCGCGACAGGGCTTCGGCAATGGCCGGGTTGGCGCTGCTGGCGACGATCACCTGATGAAAACGCATGTTGAGGTCATGGAATACCTCAAGGTCTTCTTCGGTCACAAAGCCTTTGTCGAACAGCGCATCGCCCTGCACCAGGCATTCGAGCAGCGCCGCCTGCGCTTGCTCACTCAACCCGCGCTCGGCGCTCTGCCGCGCCGCCAGCCCCTCCAGCACCCCGCGTACCTCCACGGCGCCGGCGATATCGTCGGCGCTCACCGAGCGTACCTGATAGCCGCGCCCGCCATGGCGCACCAGCAAGCCTTCCTGTTCCAGGGTCAGGAAGGCCATGCGCACCGGCATGCGCGAGACGCCAAAGCGTTCCGCCGTCGGAATCTCCATCAGCCGTTCGCCGGCCGCCAGCTCGCCCGAGGCGATCATTTTGCGCAGTGCGACCAGCACCATTTGACCTGGTTTGCTCATGCAGGCGACTTCCAGTGAGGGGTCGCCATAGTAACGCAAGGAGAGGGGGAGATGCAGGGGCGCCAGGCGCCCCTGGGCGGAGGTCAGAGTGACAGTGGGTAGCTGACGATCACACGGGTCTGGTCGAAGTCACTGTTGAAACTGCGGCGGTTGGTGGCGTTGTTCACCCGCAGGCTGAGGTTCTTCAGCGGGCCACTTTGCAGGGTGTAGCTGAGCTCGGTGTCGCGCTCCCATTCCTTGCCATTGCTGCCAGCCTTGGTCGTCGCGTTGTCGCCATGGCCGTAGCGGGTCATCAGCTGCAGGCCGGGAATGCCGACGGCGACGAAGTTGTAGTCATACCGAGCCTGCCAGGAACGTTCATCGGCGTTGCTGAAATTGCCGTTGAACATGTCATTGCCCAGGGTGCGCCCACTGCTGCCATACACGGACATCCAGCCGGTATCGCCGCTGACTTTTTGCAGCCCCAGATACAGGGTATGGCCCCCCAGGTTGGCCGAGAACAGCCCGTAGGCGGTATGGCTTTGCACGTTGCCGATAAGCGCGCTGCCGTCATCCTTGTCGATGAAATAGCCCAGGTTCGCGCCGAGGGTCCAGTCACCGAATTTCTGTTTATGCAGCAGATTCAGATAGCTTTGCTGATAGATGTCTTCGAGTTGCGAGTGCCAGGCGCCAATCAGCGTTTGTTGTTCGTTGAAACGGTATTCGGCGCCCGCGTAGTTGAAACTGTCCGACATGACGGTGGGAGCCGCCCAGGCCGAGAGGTCTTGCATGTCCGAGGAGTTACGCAGGCTCACGGCGGTGTATTGACCTGCCTGCAGGCTCAGGCCAGGGAGCTCTCGGGACACCAGCGTGGTGCCCTGGAAGGTCTGTGGCAGCAGGCGCCCGTCATCGTAGCGCAGCAGCGGAATATCCGGCATGAGCTCGCCGAGCATCAGTTCAGTGTCGGAAACACGCATTTTTGCCGCCACCCCCGCGCGCCCATAGTTGTCAGCGGCGTGACCATCGTCGTGCACCGGCAGCAGCTCCGATCCGGAGCGTTGAGGGCCGCTGTCGAGCTTGACGCCAAACATCGCTATACCGTCCAGGCCAAAGCCGACCACACCCGGGGTATAACCGGAACTGAACTTGAGGATCGCGCCCTGGGCCCATTCCTCGATCTTGCTCTTACTGGCGCCGGGATCGTTGAAATCACGATTGAAATAGTAATTTCGCAGCGTCAGGCTGGTCTTCGAATCCTCGAAAAAACCGCTGCTTTCAGCCTGCGCCGAAGGAATCAGGGCAAGCGCTATTGCACCGCCGAGCAGCGCCCGGGGAGGGAAGGAGAGGTAAGTCATTATTGTTGTTTTCCTGAAGGATGTAGTCAGTAGCGGGGACGGCCCCGCTACCTCTTTGCAAAGGTGTCAGGCCTGGCTGAGCTGGGTGCCAGGCTGTGGTTGGGCGGCAGGCCGCAGTGCCAACAGCACAGCGGCGGCGATGACGAAAACCACGGCAAACACCCCATACAGGTGCAGGGGTTGCCAGCCGCCGTCCAGCAACAGGCCGGCGACCGTCGGCGAAAGAATCGCGCCAATGCGTCCGATACCGATGCCCCAACCCACCCCCGTCGCGCGCACCGAAGCGTCATAGACAATCGGCGACAACGCATACAGGCCCGCCACACAGCCGTTGGCAAACAGGCCGATCAACAGCCCCAGGCTGAGCGCCATTGACACCGATGAAGCCGAGCCGACGAACAACACCAGCAAGCCTGCGGTCACCAACATGAACAGCGACAGCACCCGAGTCAGCCGCCAGCGCGAGGCCATGGCACCAATCAATGCCGCACCAAAAATACCGCCAACACTCAGCAACACCCCGCCGCTGATCCCTTGTTGCGCCGACAGCCCCGCCGCGACCAGCAGCTTCGGCGTCCAGCTCATCACGAAGTAGAAGCCGAACATCACCAGGAAGAACAGCAACCAGATCAGCAGCGTAGTGCGCCGCGACGCTGGTGAGAGCAACTGCGCCAAGCGTCCGCGGCCTGAAGTCGGCGCTGTCATGGCGACGGGCAGGGCGCCTAGCTCCGGCTGGCCGAGGCGGGCGGCCAGACGATTGATCCGGGCCAAGGCATTGACGGGACGGCGGGCGATCAGAAAATCCAGCGACTCAGGCAAATACAGCAGCACCAGGGGAATCACCGCCAGGGTCACGACGCCACCGAAGATAAACACCGAGCGCCAGCCAAAGTGCGTCAGCAGCCACACCGACAACAAGCCCCCAAGCGTCGCGCCCAAGGCATAACCGGTGGACTGCAGGCTCACCGCCAATCCTCGCCAGCGCTTGTTGGCGTACTCACTGGCAATCACATTACTGCTGGCCAGGATCCCGCCAATACCCAGGCCGGTCAGCCCGCGCATTAGCGCCAGCTGCAAGGGCGTCTGGGTCAGCGCCGACAACAGCATCCCGACCCCGGAGAGCAGCAAGCAAAACAGAATCAAAGGGCGACGACCAAATCGATCCGCCCATGGGGCAATGAACAAAGAGCCTGCCGCCATGCCAAACAGCCCGGCGCTCAACAACAGGCCGATCTGCGCACCGTTCAGGCTCCATTCGGCAGACACCGAAGAGGCCGTGAAGGCCATGACCAGCACGTCGAAGCCATCAATCATGTTCAGGACAATGCAGATGCCCACGGCCAGCCACTGGAACGGCGCCATGGGGCGCTCGTCCACCACTCTCTTGAGATCGACGGTCATGGCTGGCCCTCGAGACGAGGTTGTGCACAGGTAAGGCTGGAATAGCAGACGTAAGGGGCTGCAAGCCAAGGCTTGAGCCAGATTGAGAAGTCACTCATCACGACAGACACCCTTGTTATTTTTATGGGCGGGCAGGTGGGGTACCTGACACCGTGTGGTGGCAGTCAATCAATTTATGGATCCATTGAGAAGTGGACTACAGAAACATGTGATCTATATTTTTTCAAATAACAAATAAAGCTATTTAAAATCAACGACTTATATTGCTGTAAAAGCGTTCGATTATCGGACGGATTGGATGTTTTGTCTTTTGGGGATCCACTAATAGCCGGCGGAGGGCTGGTTTGGTAGACCCAAGGGATAAGCTTTGCGTTTTAAGCCGAGCGCCGCAGACATTATTTACGCACCGTTCGCTTTTGGCTGTTCACTGCCCCTCGCCCGGGGCCCGAATCAGCAGGAGCCCTGCTGCAGAAGGCCCGATTTGGATGACCCCCTGTGGGAAATACCTCTGTGGGAGCAAAGCTTGCCCGCGATAGCGCCAGATCATCCACAACAAACCCAAATGACGCAGCACCATCGCAAGCCCACCTTTGACTAACCCCCAGAAACCCCTCGCTCCCGCATCAAAACCTTCACCGAATCATCAACCAACGCCTTACCCATAGACACCAGATAATGCGCAGCCCAAGCATGCCGCCCATTGCCCTTCGCATAAGCCGCATCCTCAGTCAGCGACTTGGCAAGGCAGAGAAAATCCGAAGCCATCGATAACGCATCGGCAATGGGCACACCACCAATGACGTGAAACATCGCTTGATTACCGAGGTAGATTGCGGGGGTGAAGCCGATGGTTTTGAGTTCGGGATTGTCGGTCATTTGCCACCTCCGTTGATGGAGAGGCTGTGGAGGAGGGCAGATGGTGGGACGTCACGCAACCGGGAGCCGCGTAGAGGGGAAAGCCAAATTTCGAACGGATTTATGCTGCGCATAGTGAAGCTCCTTAATTTGAAGAGCTGCCACAATTCGTTACCAAGCGAATGGGTGACAGCTGTGCGCAGGTTGGTAAACCGGGAAATCAAGGAAACCGGCACGTCCGAAGACGTCCCACGCACAGCCGCCATAACGCATATTGCAGGCGAAAAAAAAGCGCCTGCGAACGCATAGCACTGTTGCGCAGTGATTTACCTCGGGTTACCAAGCCCGGTCGCTGAATTGGCAGCGACGGCGTCAGGGTATCGCGAGCGTTCCTCCCCCTGCAACCACCGACAACTTTGGGCTGACTTCTGAAATTCGCAGGATGAGGTCATCTGCGCTCCTTTTGGCTCATCGATGGCCTTGACGCGTAGGCTCGCACGTCACAATGGTTAGTGAAAAAATGCACCACGATTTCCAGTGTGCTGAGTTCAGCCTTGCGTCGGGTTGGGACAATTGGTCTGGGCATTACTTGCTTTCAGACTCTATGGCAGGCGATGTATTTCTGAGAAAACTATTCGACCGGTTTCTCGCCTGATTACAGTGTTTTTCGGATTGGCAGTAAGCCTATTAGCCATTGCCGCGGCTGCATTAGAGCGTTTTAGGCTTCGCGACAGTCAGGAATCGGCCACAAGTGGTTTAGCAACTGCACTTCACACCTTACTAGCCAAAGGGATTGCCCAACCATAAAGTGTTGAAGAAATGGATGGCTGAGTACGGGACCAATTCAATAGAGTCCTGGTTAGCGCAGTAGTGCAGGTCGGTTGAGACTTGAGCCTAACCCCTAAGGTCGAAAGCACCCCATGCTCCCGACCCTAGTTATTTATCTTGTTTCTCAGCTTGCCTCTACAAGTTCAATTAGGCGCAAATAGCGCGTATCCGATTGAAGGCTAGGAGCGCTCTCAACTACCAACGCAAGTATGCTTGGTAATTCGTAAGGAGCTCTGGTCAGCACCTGTGGAGTAACTGCGTGCATAAGATCGAGCGTAACTTCAGGATAAAGAACGGCAATCGGTCTTTCTTCACCGACATCCAGGGTAAACCGATAAAACGGATGGTCACTTATCTCCACCGGCACCAAGAATTTCTTCACCGCCTCATACACCTTTGGAAAATATTCGCCCGTATCATCAAGTAGGCCGATCCATGCTTTTATCGAAGCAGATGTCCTATATCGGCGCTCCCTTGGCCAATCCATATTAATAAATGGGATCACGTGCTCTACCCAACCGTTTTCATTCTTCCGCCCAACTAGCCCCAACCAGAAAATGAACTGATTTCGCTCATCGTCGGACATGTCCCGAAGAACCGAGCGCATTTCGCTTCGTGTAAGCCCGCGTGGGCTATCCGGATGAAAAATCCTCATCAACCCCAACCATTGAGAGGCTACCTGAGATAGATCGCGTTCCCAAGACAGACCGTTAATCCACGGAATTAAATTAAGCAATAGTGGCTTAATGACCTCTACTAATTCAGTTGCGGGCATATCTACATGAAGAAATCCATTCCAAGCAGGCTCTGAGACTGGATGATCGAACGATAACATTGGGACAAGTTTATGCTTAGTCCAAATTGGATCGACAAACATAAGCCAGTTCAATTCACGAAACACGATAGAAACAGCGTGATCCGCGCCCTCTCCCTGGGCAGAAAAAAGCCGTTCAACACGAGACTTTATGTTAGCTGGGATTAACGAATTCGCGCCCTGCTGATTACTTGAAAGTGCATGAAGAAGAGCTTCGGCGCACATACCAATGGGACCATTGATTGCATAGTTGTAAGTGCGACGTGATCGCTCGACAGCCTTCCCACCACGGTGAACCTCACCCACCCCGCTCTCAGTAGCATCAGGATCACCACTAAAAATTCCGTTGACAACATTGTCATAGACAGCCCAAGCGAGGGCGCTATCAAAATCCAAGACAGACCTAATATTTTGCTCCAGCCATCTTGTCAATACGTATCGCAGCTCTACTACAACTACGTTCGGAAGGCGCGCCAGTCTATTTATAAATAATCGTTTCAGTCTGGGGGAAATATCCGCTGGAAGATCGTTGATCATGGAGTTCCAGAACGCACTTGGGTATTCACCTCTCTTACCTTCAAGTGTTAGCGCAGTAAGCGCCTTCCTAGGATTGGCCTTCACCAATCCTGCAAAAGGTCGCTTATCAGTGAAGCTGCCGAAGTCGCGCTGATGGTCTTCTTTAGCCTTGGGAATAACTTCGTTAACGGGAACATTCATAAGTTTGTCGGGAGCTTCGTCAGTACCCACCCAACCTACCCTCGAACCATGTATGGTTACTGTAGAGGTTGCCCACCCGTCGCTCCACTCAGAAATCCCGCTAATAATTTCCTTAAGCCGCTGACTGAGGTCGCCAGTCAAATTGCAGCCCTGAATTTCGAGATATCGAGCATATTTGGCCGCAATCCTGTCTCTGACTTCATGAAACTCTTCATCAGACCAGTGAGATTGCTGATCGGGACCGGCGATGATCCGCTCTGCAATTCTTCTCTGGTATTCAGTTGAAAACTCTGCCCACCGATCACTAAGCAAAAAAAGCAGCTCACGAACCACGTCAGTGTCCCACAATGCCTCCTGGCTCAAGCCCAAAACCGCCTGCGCTACATGATCCGCATCAAAGATATCAACCTTACTAAACGCGTATAACTTTAACTTCCTAAAGAAAAATTGCTCATCCATAGACCAGATAGTTGCGTGCGCTCTTGCAATCTCTGGCCAGGTGGAAGCCATCCTGTCAAAAAGCTGAACGAACCAAATCATAGGCTCAGCTGTACTTGTGACCCGCTCCCGCCCACCTATATCACGCTCTGGATAACAGGTAGGTGTGTCGAAGAATTTAACGTCGACATCTTCCAGCAAGCTGGGAACAACACTCAACTGGTGTTCCAAAATCCCAAAAACCTGACTTAACTGACTATCTGGAACCTGTAATTCTTCATTGTTCCGATCAAGGAACGCGACCTCAAACCGCCCTAAGTCGTCAAAATCTATTTCCTCCCAAGATGCTGATGGAGGCATTGACTTCCCTAAGCCGGACGGGAGGCTAATCTGCAGTTTTGGCGTCGCGAATCTCCGAAACTCTCGTAGAGCATTAGGGGTCCAACCTTCTGCATCAATCAAGTTTTTAAAGTCAAACCACTCACCATTCCATCGACGATTGCGAGGGTCTTGATGATGCTCAACAAGTAGCCGCCATAAATGGCGAGCACGTTCGGAGAGGAGTTTGGAATGCCTCAAATGCCACTGAATTTGGTGAAGCAACCTAGGATGCAGTCCATTCTGGCGAACTGCCCACCAGGCCAAAACAGGACTATTGATAGACTTGCAAATCCAAGATATAAGGTGGCCAAGCCTTTTTGGCGTACTCTCTAAGCCCTCCACCTGTCGTCCACCCAAACGATGGGAGTCGTGCGGATTATCATCTTCCTCACGCCACACAAGAAGATTGTCATTAGTGACCCCTTGCCTGCGCTCATTTTCAGAGATATCTATCAGATCATCATCAAGCCCATAATGGAAAACAGGATCAAATGTTTCTCTTTCACTCCCATAACCGCTACTCTTCTCGCCTGATCGGACATTAGCATCCATCACGCATATCCACTCTGGATGTGGTACAGGCTCAGCCTCTGAAAACGCTCTCGCACCCCGCACAGTGCGAAGCACATGAGCAACTTGACCTCGCTCATGGGGCATTAATTCCTTTGGATCCCTCTGACTCTTAGCAATCGTGGATAAACGCCACTTGCGCGGATCATCGGACCGCTCAGCCCAAGCCTCCATGCTTTTCCACAAGTCTGAGTGATCGGAATAAGCGATACCAGTAACACCTCGATCACGCCATTTGACTTCGACATCTTCAACTGTCCCCCGGTCAAAGGCGTAGAGTTTGGATCGATCATATTGGCCATCATGATTTAGCCCTTGAAGCAGGTACTTTACCGGCGGATCTTCGGCCTTATAACCAACCAGAACAACCGTATAGCGCTCAAGGAGATGCCTAATGAAGTTTGTCGCCCAGCCCTCGGAAAGATAGGCCCGCCCGAAATCGGCGCTACTTAAGACATAAGGGTGACTTTCTGCGGTTGTATCTACTAGTCTTCCGTGCAGATAGGTAACACCTTCTATATTCAAGCCAAAATTAAGATTTGGGAAAGCAGGAGGAACATGCAACTTCAGTTGCCCAGCGTCACCCGGCAACTCGAACAACCTATCAAAGTTTGTCGTTACGATCTGTGGCATTCCACCCTGACTAGAAGAAATGCGTTTTATGAGGTTGTGTTCCCGCCCAAAATCATGAACTTCCAAAGAAACACTTAACCTCTCTGTGACCAGGGCATTAACCTCATCCTTGCCATACTCTAAATGAAGAAGGTTAAAAATCTGGTCCAGCGGCACGTTCGAATCCGACTCACGAATCAACCACGGCAGAAACGAGGTCATAATTTCCGAATCGTCAGGCGGGCCGAAGAACTCGATGACGTATTGAGTCAACCCGATAAATGTGGGCATTCCAGACGGAATTGAGACTCCTGCACCACATAGAAACACCACGCGACCGGCATCGCAACGCTCTAGTAAAACATCTGGTATCGAGGGACCACTGGCGTAAAATTTCATAAGTTCAACTCACCACTAGAATGGATAGCGCGCCTTAGCGAAGGGCTGCTAGGGTCGAAAGCCGCCGCTTGGGAACGACCGCTTTTGGCCGATTTCTGTCTTCCTCGACCGGCTGAAATCGACCCTAAGCTGCCCTTCGCAGAGGGCAGATAGGGACTAAAAGCGGACACTACCGTTGGAGCTAACCGGTCTTCCGGAGTTAGGTCTGGTTGACCGAGGGGTTGGAGCGAACTTTTCCGAACAGCCGCATGGCGAACCTGGGTGGGCAATAGAGCTAGAGCGCGACCAGCTCGGCGATTTTTGCCGCAACCACCGCCATTGAGTCTTCTTCAGTGTCCAGACCGCTTCGGGAAGCGAGCAAGGGGCTGACATTGCGTAGAGCTTCATACGTCGTGTTGTGCACGATGGGAACGAGCTGATTACCTGCCAGGAGTGCCGAAAGCTCTTTGTCGGCGACGCTCTCTTTGGGGAGGCGGGCCAACAGCGCAGGGGTCACCAGCACAAGCCCAATTCGAGAATTCGCTAAGCCCTTGTCGATGGCGCGCATCATCGGAACGCCGAGGCCAAGGTCCTTCTCGCTGAACCAAACTTTGACACCAGCCGCCACGAGCAATTCGTGCAGCTCTTTGGCCGGCCCCTGACGGTCGTCCCACGCGTGGCACAGGAAGACGTCACGAAGATCAGGCTGCTGCGCTGCTCGCGTCTCAACAGTTTGGCGGATTGGCGTGAGTGACTGCACTTGGGTAGACGTATACGACACGGACGAACCCGCTCTCGACCAGCGCGGCCTTGAACTGCTGCTGGACTTGCCGCCACCGCCGCCACTGTTGCCAGAGCTACCTCCGCTGCTGCTCGACGAGGAGTAGGATGAGGGCGAATAGGAGTTTGAACTGTGACGGCTATAGCGGCTACTGCATGCGGGGCAGTCCGCTGCCGCGCTTGCTGAGCGATGGCCTCTTGATGGTGCCGTGCATCTAGCCATGTCGTAATCCTTCCATTGGTCAGTCCCTTTGCAACACACGGATGTGGGTCTGACTCAACAGTAGCCTAGTGCTATGCCTAAACAGAAGAGAAAATTCCGGGCTCGGTATTAGGATTAGGCTCTCCACAAGCGGAGCCAACGCTCTGCCTATCCGCCCCAGAACTACCGTTCACAGATTTGGGTTCAATTAACTACGTGCGGCGCTATGCGCTGCGGCTATGGGGATTTGAATCTCGCCGCGTCCCGCACAGGTGGCAAGCCAAAGAGGCGGGCATACTCTCTACTGAATTGCGAGGCGCTTTCATAACCCACGGAGTAAGCGATGGAAGTGGCATCGAGAGTATCGAACAACAGTAACCAGCGTGCCCTGAGAAGGCGCAGCCTCTTCTGGTATTGAATGGGGGTCATCGCTGTGATGGATTTGAAATGCCGATAGAAGGCAGCGACGCTCATATCGGTCATCGCGGCGAGCGGTACTACACGGAAGGGTTCGGTGTAGTGCTCACGGATCCATAGGGTGGCCCGCTGGATTTGCGCCAGCCGTCCGTCCGGGCGAGCGATTTCACGCAGTATTCCTTCTAGAGGCCCCTGTAAAGCGCGAAACAGAATCTCTCGTTCGATCATCGGTGCCAGTACCGTAGCTTCGTGCCGTTTGTCTATGAGACGCATCATGCGCAGCCATGCATCAATCATTTCGGCAGGGGCCGTCACGGCATTAAAGCAACTGCTGGTTGACGCCTTATCTGCTTTGCCCTCCTCAACCAACAACGAGGCAATCACATTGGGGTCCAGTGTCAGGCTGATCGCGAGGTAGGGGAGATCAGGTCCGCTGGGGTAAATCTCGCCGGTGGCGGGCACATCCACGGGCACGAGGAAATAGCTGCCCGCTGGGTAATGAAAAACCTGCTCGCCGATGGACAGTGTCTTGGAGCCCTGAAGAACCAGGTGCAGCATCGGCTGATAGACCTGATCTGCACAGACTTCGGCCTGGACCATTGCCACACGCGGCAGCCCGGTATCTGTCCACGTGTTATCTGCGCGCATCACGATACTGCGCAGTTCTTGCATTGAATTGTTCATGCGTTTGAACATGGTCTACATCCGACAGCAAAGCAAGCTACCCGAGAAGAATAGGCAAGGATGTGCGAAAAACCGGCAAACGTCGGACCCTCTATTAAGCAAATACTGTTAGCAAGCGGCACCAGCGCTCAGGCCCCTGAAAATCTGAGTGCGTGTCTCTCAGCAAAACATTACTCAACTTAGAAGAGGTTCCCCTATGAAGCTCGATGGGAAAATTGCTGTAGTAACAGGCGCATCAAAAGGTATCGGCGCAGGTATAGCCAGAGCGCTCGGTGCGGCGGGTGCCACTGTCGTAGTGAACTATGCGTCAAGCAAGACTGACGCCGATGCGGTTGTGGCACAGATTCAAGCGCAGGGCGGCGCAGCTGTTGCCATTCAAGCAGACATGAGCAAGGCCGCCGATGTGACGCGTTTGTTTGACACCGTCAGAATCGACTACGGGACGCTGGATATCCTCGTGAACAATGCAGGTCTTGCGGTCTTTCAAATGATTGAAGACCTCACAGAAGAAGCCTTCCACAAGCAATTCAATCTCAATGTGCTGGGCTATCTTCTTGCGGTTAGAGAGGCCGTCAAGCTGTTGGGCCAATCAGGCAGCATCATCAATATCAGTTCCATCCTCAGCACCGATCCGTATCTGGCATCCAGTGTCTATTCGGCCACCAAGGGCGCGGTCGATACCTTGACCTTCGCATTGGCCCGAGAGCTGGGGCCGCGCGGCATCAGAGTCAACTCGATCTTGCCCGGTCACACGAACACCCCAGCCACTGACGGTAACTTCGCCGGTGAATTTGGAGAAAATCTCATCGCTGGCACACCTCTAGGTCGTTTTGGAGAGCCAGAGGACATTGCACCGCTGGCCGTGTTCCTGGCGTCCGAGGATTCGCATTGGGTCACCGGCGAATCCATCCGGGCTTCGGGTGGCGTACGAGGGGTTGGTTACTAAACACCACCGATTAAAGCTGTAGGCGCACGGTGACGTGCGTCTGTAGGTGTTCAGGTTCCAGATAATGACACAATCCTTAGTTGCAGCAGATCTACACTCCGATTCATCCCCCACGTCTATTCCTTCTCCAGCCCCCGCTCCATGGAGCGCGGTGGCAGCCATTGGTGTGGGGGCGTTCGCGCTTGTTACCGCCGAGTTCTTGCCTGTCGGACTACTCCCTCAAATTGCTAATGATCTGGCAATCAGTGAGGGGCAAGCAGGCCTCATGATCACTATTCCCGGTCTCGTTGCGGCCTGTTCGGCACTTTTGACGATCAGTTTGGCCAAGTCATTTGATCGTCGACACGTGCTGTGGGTCCTACTCAGTCTATTGGTCGTGTCCAACGCACTAATGGCGTGTGCAAACGGATTATTCGTTCTGTTAGCGGGCCGCGTCCTGCTTGGCGTTGCGGTGGGCGGGTTCTGGACTATCGGTGTAGCGCTGGGCCCGAGGTTGAGGCCCGACGCGGTGGGCCGGGCGACATCGATTATCTTCTCGGGGGTTACGCTTGGAACTGTTGCAGGCATCCCGACAGGAACGCTGCTCGGAGGTTTGTTCGGTTGGCGAATGGCATTTGGCGCTTTTGCTGCATTGGCCTCACTGGTCGTCATCGCGTTAGTACTGCTGCTGCCATCGATCCGTCCGGAAAAGTCGTCGGGTTTCGCGCAAATTCCGGCGGTGTTGAGACTGCCTAAAGTTCAGGTGGGACTGGTGGCCGTGATCCTCATCTTTACCGGACAATTTGCGGCCTATACCTACATCACGCCTTATCTAAATCAAATCAGCGGGATTGAATCGAGTGAGCTGAGTTTGCTCTTATTGGGGTATGGCGTTGCCGGGATATTCGGCAACTTGTTCTGCGGATGGTGTGTCGAACGTGATGTGCGTCTGGCAGTGCTGGGAACATCGCTGCTGTTAGGTTCTGCGATGTTATTGCTCGGTGCCATGGGCGACGATCCATTGCCCGCAATAGCCGCTGTCGTCACGTGGGGATTCGGATTCGGGATGTTGCCCATTGCCATTCAGAGCTGGATTTTCAGGGCTGCGCCTGATCGTCTGGAAAGCGTGGCAGCGCTGTTTGTTTCCATCGCTCAGCTCGCAATGGGGGCCGGGGCGCTGTTGGGAGGATTAGCTGTCGATCACTATGGCGTTGCGAGCGCCGTGTGGTTAGGCGCAGTGGGCGCGTTAGGCGGAGCGATATGGATTTTTGCACGCTTCCCGCACAAGCAAGTTCGATAGTCACCAGAGCCAGCCAGAACGTCAGCTGGCTCTGTCTATTTTACTCAGTCAGCGCTTATCCACGGACCTTCACCGTGAACTTGAACGACGGTTTCATCTTCATTCCACGTGAAATGCGATAGGCCAGGTGGAAACACAACGACGCCACCTGGTTTGAGTGCCACGCAACGGGCTCTGTCGAACGTTTCGCCCACTCCGACATGGAGGGTGCCGGAGATCACTGTGTTGCGCTCGGCGAAGGGCGCGCGATGAGAATGTGGCGCTGCCGCCAGGCCAGTAGGGAGCTTGACGCGGGCAATGAAAGGGCCGGGCGCGGTGATCGAGCCTTCGACGTCGAAATACTTAACCTCAGGTGCTCCGGGGAAATCCTTCCAGTGTGTCTCTTCAAAACTGGAAATAATCGGTGAGAGATTCATGGCATTGTTCCTTGTCCGTTAGAGAAAAACAGGTGGTGAGCGCATCAGACTTGCGCCTGGCCGCCATCTGCAAAAATTTCCGCTCCATTCACAAAACTGGCGTCGTCAGACGCTAGAAACAGCGCGACTCTGGCGATCTCTTCTGGCTCACCGACGCGGCCTAAGGGGATGCGTGTACTGAGATAGTCGAGCATGCCCTGTTGCTGGGCGGGATCGTCGCCAGCGAAGTCGAGGAGGAATGGTGTGCGGACGGGGCCTGGGCTCAATACATTCACACGAATGCCAGTCCCTTTGAGATCAAGTGCCCAACTGCGCGCCAAGTTGCGAACAGCAGCTTTAGACCCGGAATAGACACTGAATGCAGCGGTGCCCTCAATGCTGGCGCTAGAGCCCGCCAGGATGATCGAGGCGCCCTTGGCCATGAGGGGTAACGCTTTCTGAACGGTAAAGATCGTAGCCTTTACATTTCGCCCGAAGGTCTCGTCGATGTGGTCTTCGGTGATCTGCCCCAGAGCCAACATATTCCCGCCACCGGCGTTGGCGAATAACACATCGAGGCGGCCTGCTTCGGCCTTGATTTGATCAAACAAACGGTCGAGATCCGCGCTGTTGGTCGAGTCCGCCTGGACGCTGGTGACGTTGCCGCCTATTTCGTCCTGGGCCGCTTGAAGGGCATCCCGGTTGCGACCGGTTATGTAAACGTGTGCGCCTTCAGCCGCGAACAGTTTCGCAGTGGCCAGACCGATGCCGCTGGTAGCGCCGGTAATAAGGGCGATCTTGCCGTCAAGTCTATCCTGCATGGTGATGTTCCCTAGCGTCAGGAGCGGCGGATCCGAAGAAGTCAGGTCAGCCTCCTGAATCGAGTCTAGGGCGGCTCAACACACGGCAGAAGCCCGCCAGAATAGAGACTTAATCCACGCCACTGGATAATCAAATCTGTATATGGAGAAATACCGGCCGAGCGTAATGGATGTGTCACAGCGGACGTTTCTTGCGGCCAAGAAAGCTACCCGGGCTTGCAGTCTTTTCTACTGAAGAGTTCGACTGCCCAATCGGCAAAGGCGCGAAGTTTTGCGCTCGGGTGGCGGGTTGCCGGATATACAAGCTGGATCGGATGTGAGGGCTGAACCCAGTCTTCCAGGAGGGGAACCAGCCGCCCCGTGCCGAAATGCGCACGCGCGCTGAAGCGAAAAATCTGGCCGATTCCCAAACCTGTTAACACCGCTTCCGTGAGGGCGGTACTTTCGCTGACGTTCATCACTGAGTGCCCATTGATTTCGTACTTCTCGTCCCCTCGACTGAAGTGCAGAGGCAATGATTTGCCGGTGTGCGGAAAGAAATAACGAATGGTTTGATGCCGCTCTTCGAGTTCCTGGGGATGCAGCGGGATTCCGTGTTTCGTGAGATAAGCGGGAGTGGCACATGTCACGTAATCAATGCTGCAAAGGTGTCGCCCGATGAGTGAGCTGTCAGGCAAAGCACCGCCTCGAATCACGCAATCGACGCCCTCACCGATGAGATCGGCAGGGCGATCACTGACACCCAGAAGCAGCTCTAAATCCGGAAAACGTGCTCGAAATTCAGGTAGCGCAGGAATGATGACCAGATTTGCCAGTGACGAACCGACGTCAACGCGCAGCCTGCCGTGCGGGCTCGCACGGGCGTCCCCTGCGGCCGTATCCATTTCGTCCAGTTGGGCCAGGAGACCCAGGGTTTGTTCCCGGTAAGCCTCACCTGCCGGTGTAATGGTGAATGAGCGCGTACTGCGCTCTATGAGCTTTACATCCAGATGCTGCTCAAGGTCTTGAAGTAGCTTGCTGACGGACGAGCGAGGAATATCGAGCGAGTCTGCCGCTTTCGCAAAGGAGCGAGCATCTGCGATTCGTATGAAAACCCGCATGGCGAGAAGTTGGTCCAAAAATGCGCTCCTGCGACTCGTGAGGGGGAAAACCTATCGGCGGCGTCCGCAGTTGCATGTCACTTGTGCTCGACGCGGCATAGCGGTGCGGTTTCTGCTAGATGTGCACCGTACACCCCCTCCGGTCGTTGGAACACCAACATGTGGGTGCTCGACTTATCCGCCAACGGCGCCTCTGGTCTCCAACAAGATTCTTGCAGCATCTCGTGCAGGAGGCAGACCAAATACCCGCGCGTAATCACGGCTGAACTGAGTCGCGCTTTCATAGCCGACCTCGAAGGCAGCGCTCGTGACACTCTGGGCATTGACCACCATGAGCGTCCGAGCCTGTAGCAATCGAACCCTTTTTTGATACTGCAACGGGCTTAAGGTAGTGACGGCTTTGAAGTGGCGGTGGAAGGCGGACACGCTCATCGCCGCTTTTTGGGCAAGGGTGTCCACTCTAATGGACTGGGCGAAGTCTCGACGAATCCACTGAATAGCCATACTTACTCGGGCCATCGCGGTATCAGGAGCCGCTATTTCACGCAGCATCCAGCCGTTTGGACCTTGCAGAACCCGATACAGAATCTCCCGTTCGTAAGCGGGTGCAAGGGCCGCTATATCCTCGGGGCGGTCCATCAATCGCAACATACGTACCCAGGAGTCCATCAATTCGGGGGTAACGGCGGCTACCGAGAATCCTGGATCGTTATCGTAACGCCCGGAGGGCTTGGGGAGGTCGGCGAGCAGCGTCGACAGGACCATAGGATCAAGTGTCAGACTTACTGCGAGATACGGCTCGCCCGAGCTAGCTGGGTGCACTGTTCCCACCGCTGGCAACTCGATGGACATCACGAAATACGTCGCCGGGTCGTACCGCAATGTGCGGTCGCCGACGGTCATCGTTTTGCTGCCTTGCAGGATCAGGTTGATCATCGGATCGTAGACCGCGGCCAGCATGTGCTCGGGGATTTTGCCCTGGACCATGGCCACGCGTGGAATGCCCGTTTCAGTGCGGCGATTTTGGGCCTTGGAAGCCAAGGACCGAAGTTCGATCAATTGATTGTTCATGAGCGCATGCTGATCCCAGGAGTCAGCCCTGTGCAAGCAAAAAGCAGAAACAGGCAGGTTTTGAGTAGGAACGGCTGCGCCCCTGCGCAGCATCATGGTTACTGTGATAGCTCATTTGATCAACAGTGGAGCACCCCATGAGCGTTATCCTGATCACCGGAGGCAGTCGTGGCATCGGTGCCAGCGCGGCAGAACACTGCGCCCAGCGAGGCATGGGGGTTATCCTCACGTATAAAAGTAATCCGCAGGCCGCCGATTCAGTTGTAAATCGTATCGAGGCCGCTGGTGGCAAGGCCGTCGCGGTTGAACTTGATGTCGCCAATATCGGCAGTTTCGAGAAGTTTCGCGAATCGATATTGCTGACATTACAGGCAACGTGGGGCGTGACCACCCTCAGTGGTTTGGTCAACAACGCTGGCTATGGCCTGTTCAACCCACTTGAGTCGGTCACTGAGGCACAGTTTGATGGCCTGCTGAACGTGCATCTCAAAGGTCCATTTTTCCTCACCCAGTCATTGCTTCCTTTGATGGAGACTGACTCGAGCATCGTCAATTTGACCAGTGCAACCACGCGTGTAGCGACGGCGGGCGTGGCGCCTTATGCCGCTTTCAAAGGTGGGCTGGACGTGCTCACCCGTTACATGGCTAAAGAATTTAGTGATCGGCGCATACGTGCGAATTCGGTCTCGCCCGGTGCGATCCGCACTGAGTTGGGCGGCGGTCTGAACGCCGAATTCGAGGCGCTGCTTGCTTCGCAAACAGCCCTTGGCAGGGTGGGCGAGCCGCAGGAGGTTGGCCGCGTTATCGCCATGCTGCTTAGCGAGGAGGGACGCTGGATCAATGCCCAGACTATCGAAGTCGCGGGTGGTTACAGCATCTGAATCAGCAACTGAATAAGCGAGGCTATCCCATGCTGGATCACATCTTTATTTCTGTGAGCGACATCGAACGTTCCATTCATTTCTACGACGCAGCACTCACTCCGCTCGGGATTACCGCGCGACTCGATTACGACGGCAGGGATGGTCCTCCGGGTCACCCCGACCTCAAGGGCTTTGGGGCCGATGGCCGAATGTTTTTCTGGTTGCGCGAAGGCGTTGTGGAAGGGCGAGCTGTGCACGTTGGATTCGTGGCGAGCAGCAAAGCCGAGGTTGACGCTGCCTACGCCGCCGCCATGGCGGCTGGTGCTATCGATAACGGTGTGCCGGGTGCACGCCTGCATTACGACCCGAATTATTACGCCGGCAACGTCCTTGACCCTGACGGTTACAGCCTTGAATTCGTTTACAAGAATTGGCAGCACGCGCAATGAATACACTTCTCATCTACGGTGCTACAGGCTATACCGGCCGCATGGCGGCAGAACGCGCCAAAATGTTGGGGCTGAATTTCGAGATTGCCGGGCGCAATGCCGAACGGTTGCAATCCCTTGCCACGCTTCTTGATGTTCCTTACCGAGTCTTCACGCTCGATGACCGATCAGAGCGCTTTCTGGGCGGTATCGACACGCTGCTGAACTTTGCGGGGCCTTTCGCGCAAACGGCTGAAGCGCTGATGCGCGCATGCATCAAAGTCGGGGTGAACTATCTGGACATCACGGCCGAGATCAACGTTTATCGCCTCGCGGACAGCTTGGGTCCTCACGCCGCGAAGGCGGGTGTCATGCTGATGCCCGGCGTCGGCTGGGACGTCGTACCGACGGACTGCCTGGCTGTGCATGTCGCACGACGTGTACTGCAACCGCACTCACTGAACGTCGCACTTCAGGTCCCTGGCACCATGTCGCGGGGTTCCGCAATGAGCGTCGCTGAAATCATTGGCTCCGGCCTGTTGGCGAGAGTCGACGGTCAGCTCGTTTCGGCGCCGGATGCGCAGCCACGACACTTCGATTTTGGCGATGGCCCGGTCCTGTGCGTACCCCTGTCCTTCGGTGACCTTGTGACAGGTTGGCATTCGACGGGGATTCCCAATATCGCAATGTTTGTACACATCTCTGGAGATGCCTTCCCTGAGGGTGATCTATCACAACTACCGGATGGTCCGAGCGCTCAGCAACGTGATGCTCATCGCGCACGTGCAGTGGCTGAGGTATCAAGGGCTGACGGTACGGTTGCGCGGTCGATGATCGAGACCGTCAACGGTTATTCCTACACGCCACTTGCCGCCGTTGAGGCCGCGCGACGGGTATTGGGCGGCGAGCGCAGGCCAGGTTTTGAAACGCCTGCCCGGTTGTTCGGTGGTGGATTCGCCGAGACTATTGCGGGCACGACAATCACCGATTTCGTGGGCTAAATCAGTCTCATGGTTCATGGTTCATGGTTCAAGGTTCTGAGTACTTAAGACTTTGCTGGGACCAGACGCGGCGTACTTCCGTCAATACACTGAGTTACGGTGGTGGCCAGAGCGGTTGATATCGTCTATGCATGCTCACTGAAGAGGATTGAAAATGGAATACGACTTTTACTGGATCAGCGGCAGCCCCAACGCTTGGCGCGCGATGCTGGCGCTTGAGTATAAAGACGTTTCTTACAACTCTCATCGGCTTGATGCCAGCAAGCAGGAGCACAAAAGCTCGGCTTTTTTGACTCTCAATCCGCAAGGCAAGGTGCCCGTTCTAAAGCACGGTGATACTGTTGTCTGTGAGTCAATCGCAATCATGGCCTATCTGGAGAGCGTGCACCCGAAGTCTCCATTGTTTGGCGTAACCGCTGCCGAAACTGGACTTGTTTGGCAACGGATATTCGAGTTTGTGAACGGATTGCGGGACCTTATAGACGATGGCGTGGTTCGGCCGCTGAGCCAAGGGCTTAAGCCAGATAGCAAGGATGCTCTGACAGCCGCCACCATCGCTGTGCATGAATCGCTCGCGAGGCTTGAGGCCGTATTGGGGGTAACCGATTACCTGGCGGGTGATCGGGTTTCTGCGGCGGATTTTACCGTTGTCCCCAACCTACTGATGCTTATGCGCCTGGGCATCCGCCCGGATGTACTGGCGCTGGAGTTAAGGTTCAATGACGTGCGGTCCACGTATCCTGCAATTGCCAAATGGCTCGCTCGCCTGGAGGCTCTGCCAGCTTTTGATGCTGCATATCCACCGCACTGGCTTTTATCTTCAGGAGGCTGATATCAGGTAGGAAATGCTCCCAAGGTCAATCCACGATCAATTGGGCAACTCCGCCGAGCAACATTCCCGACCTATTCTAGTGACCGCTTTTGGCCGATTTCTGCCGCTGCTGACCGTCAGCAATGTGTCGGTTGCGACCGGTGGGGGGTATAGGCAGCATAGGCTCGTCCTGGCGAGTTTATTTCCCCAAAGAATGGCTCGTTGGATGGATCAAGCAGGAAGTCAGCCGAATGCTTCATCGTGCACTTCTGCCCAAGTAGAGCGGGATACAGGGATCCCAGCGGACAGTGTAATGAACATCGTAGATGGCATACCGACCGCTCAAGAGTTTTCGCGCGCCAGCCGAACAGCGGGGCGGTTAGATAGCGGGAAGGGGAAGCAAGATAGTCATGACTGGATATCTACAGTGAGGCTGGCGGCCTCATCGCGAGCAAGCTCGCTCCCACAGGTGTCCCTTTTCAGGTAGCCCCCGTAGGTGGTCCCGAAAGTTTCAAGGTGCGGACAAAAAACAAGCGACCCAGAAACAACAAAGCCCCTGCATTTCTGCAGGGGCTTCGTTTTGTATGGTGCCGGCACCAGGAGTCGAACCCGGGACCTACTGATTACAAGTCAGTTGCTCTACCAACTGAGCTATACCGGCGTGTTGGGCGACGATTATAGCGATTGGAATGGTTCTGTAAACCCCTGAATTCAGACTATTTTTGAGCGGGCCTCGGGTCAGGCGCGGCGCAGTGCTGTTCGGAGTTTGTGCAGGGCTTTCCAGGTGCGGCTGTTTTGGATGGCGTGCAGTTGCGCTTCGGCCTGTTCGGCGCGTTGTAGAGCGGCGGCGAGGTGTTGGTCGGCGTCGCTGAGGGGGTGGCTGAATGTGTGGCCGCGGCAGAGCTGGAAGTTGTCCAGGTTGCAGGGCGGGATGTCGAAGGCGGGTTTGAGGTTCAGGTGTTCTTCGGCGAGGTAGTAGGTGTTGAGTCCGTCGAACAGGATGGACTGGTAGCCGGCGTCGATGAGCGGGGTTTCCCAGGACTGGTTGCGCTCCCATGGGGTCTCGATGAGGATGATCCACGGGCGCCACTGGCTGAAGTCCATGCCGCGCAGCACGGTTTCTTCGTGGCCTTCGACGTCGATTTTCAGGAAGTGGATGGGCTTGCCCTGGGCATGTTGCTCGCAAATGGCGGTCAGGGTGCGCGATTGCACGGTGTGGCTGCGCACGTCCATGCCGGCGTCTTTACGCTGTTGCGCGACGGTGGGTTCAAGTGTCGACAGGCCGGTGTCGGCGATGCTGTAGAACGTCAGGTCCTGGGCGTTTTCGCCGGCGACGCATTGCAGGTTGGTGTCTTTGGGGCGTTGTTCGCACAGGGCCTGGTGGTAATTGGCGACGGGCTCGACGTTGATGCCGGTCCAGCCGTGGTCATAAAAAGCCTTGGTGACCGAGTCGTGGACGGGATCGTTGGCGCCTATGTCGATGTAGAAGCCGTTTTCGACGGTTCTGAGGGCGCGCCACAGGCGGATGTCTTCGAAGTTCTGTGCGTAGGAAATGAACGTCACGAGTCGAGTCCTGTGTTTTGTTTTTATTGTTAACGGCCGCAGTGTCGGCGCTTTGTTTGCCTGTATAGCAAGGGTCGCGGTCGGGGCGCAAATGCCTGCGGGCGTGGTCCCGTATTCGGCGGTTATGTCCTTTTCGCGAATTGCTTATGCACAACGGGCGTGATGGCCTTTACTGCTCAATACCGATTTTGTGGACCCGTTCTCATTAGGCCGCAAATGCCTGTTTTTATGGTTTTTTATCCATGTGTACGAAAAATGAACACAGGTGTTTCAGGGAGGAAACAGCTGTATACATTGGATCCAGGATAATTCCATCAACAGAGTTATCCACAGGCTGCGTGCTTCAGCAGCGCTCGCCCAGGATCAGCAGATTACGCGGAGTGAGGGGGCTGTCGCAGAAGGTTCCGAGGCGAACGGTGTAACCCTGCTCGGAGAGGTAAATGGCCCTGTCGAGCACCAGCCAAAGCTCCAGCGGGCGTCGGAAAAGCCCGCGCAACAGCTCAAGGTTGCGCACCTGTGCCAGGCGTTGCCAGCCGGAGGCCTCCAGCGCGGGCCAGTCCTGCGGCCCGATTGTGGATAAGTCCTTGAGCGCGGCCAGGTGATGGCAGTATTCGGCGAAGGGTTTGTCCAGCCAGGCGCTGGGAAGAGATGGCGTGGGCAGGTATTGATCGACTCCGCGCAGTTGCCTTTGCAGCAGGTCGAATCCCAGGCGGCGGGCCATGGAGGTGTCACGCTGATGGCGGACCCGGGCGCCGGCGGTGACGGTTTCGCTCGCGGGCAGCGCCAGGTCATCCAGGGACAGCTGCAGGGTGGATTGCTGGCCCGGTGAGGAAAGCGCCTGAGGGGCTGTGAGACTGATCCGGTTGTAGCAGCAGGGTGCGACAGCCAGCTGTTGACAGCCTGCGGCGCTGGCGAGCTGGATCAGCCTGACGTGCAGGTCTCCGCAAGCGTGCAGCGCGACTGGGGTATGCCCGCCATTCAGCAGGCTGGCGGCGTCGGCGGCGAGCACATCCTGTTCAACATGCAGGGCGTGCAGGTGATGGCGCTGGCTGAGTGCCTGGCCGCTGGCGACCAGTGCCGGGTCGTATTCCAGGCAGGTGAGTTGCTGGCCGGCCTGCAACAGGCGTCGGCCCAGGTGTCCTTTGCCGGCACACCAGTCGAGCCAGTGTTTTGATGGCTGGGTGAATTCCAGGCGGCTGGCGAACGCTTCGATCTGCTGCCATTTGCGCCCCGGCACATCGACGTTCAGGCGGTGCCCGGCCTCTTCCAGCGCATGGGCCGGCAGTTCGCCGATGGCGCTGAGTTGCAGCGACTGCGCGGCCAGCGAAGCGAAAGGCTCGGGCGCGTCCAGCAGGGCGGGGTGGTTGTGGGCGAGTTCAGCCTCTTCCAGGGAGCGACCGCGCAGCCACTGCGCCAGTTGCGGGCAGGACGCTTCCCAGGGAAGTTGCAGATGGGTGAACGGTCGCGGCTTCCACAGCGCTTGATGCTCGATCAGAAAAGCATCCAGCGCGGCGAAGCGGGCGAGCAGGGCCTCGCCCGACAGCACGTGCCTATCAACGCCCTTGGCAGGCATCGACGCGCAGCCAGCGCTCCAGCAGCTTGAAGGCGCGCACCAGAACGAAGGCCATCAGCAGGTAGAACATGCCCGCCGCGAAGAAGATCTCCACCGGCAGGTAGGTCCGGGCAATGATGGTGCGGGCCATGCCGGTCAGCTCAAGCAAGGTCACGGTGCTGGCCAGGGCGCTGGCCTTGAGCATCAGGATGACTTCGTTGCTGTAGGCCGGCAGGCCGATGCGCGCGGCGCGGGGCAGGATGATGTAGAACATCGCCTTGGCCCGTGACATGCCCAGCGCCCGGGCAGCTTCGATTTCGCCCTTGGGAATCGCCTGGATCGAACCGCGCAGGATTTCCGCGATGTAGGCCGCGGTGTGCAGGGTCATGGTGGCGGTGGCGCACCAGAACGGATCGCGCAGGTAGGGCCACATCGAGCTGTTGCGCACAGCATCAAACTGCGCCAGGCCGTAATAGACCAGGAACAGTTGGACCAGCAGCGGCGTGCCACGGAAAAAGAAGATGTAGGCGTAGGGGAATGCGCGCACGTACCACAGGCGCGATGACCGGGCGATGCCCAGCGGAATGGCCAGCAGCAACCCGGCAATCACGGCGATGGCCACCAGCTCCAGCGTCAGGGTTGCGCCCTGGGCGAGCTTCGGCAGCCACTTGATGATGACTTCCCAGTTCATTGGGTGCTCCTTGCGAACCCGCGACCGGCGCGTTTTTCCATGAAGTGCATGCCAATCATGGCGAGAATCGTCAGGCCCAGGTACATGAACGCGGCCACCATATAGAAGGTGAACGGTTGCTTGGAGACGGTGACGCCGATTTGCGCATGACGCATGATTTCTTCCAGGCCGATCACGGACACCAGCGCCGTGTCTTTCATCAGGATCATGAACAGGTTGCCAAGGCCCGGCAGGGCGATGCGCCACATCTGCGGCATGATCAGCTTGGTGAAGATGCGAAATTTAGACAGGCCCAGGGCCACGCCCGCTTCACGGTGGCCTTTGGGGATGGCCAGGATCGCGCCGCGGAATACTTCCGTGGCGTAGGCGCCGAAGCACAGGCCAAGGGCAATCACGCCAGCGGCGAAGGCGTTGAGTTCCAGGTCGGGGTTGCCGAAGAACTCGCCCAGTTCGCGCATCAGGTTGACCGTACCGAAGTAGATCAACAGCACCCAGAGCAATTCCGGGATGCCACGCACCAGGGTCGAATAAGTGCCGCCAAGCCATTGCAACGGCTTGTACGGGGAAGTCTTGGCCAAGGCGCCGAGCAGACCGAGCACCAGCCCCAGGCACAGGGCCGAGAGTGCCAGTTTTACAGTCATCAGCGCGCCAGCGGCGAGCGCCGGGCCGAATCCGTAGAGATCGATAGTCATGGATTTCTTTTCAAATCGCGGCAGGCAATGCCAGGGGCGGGCGCCGTTAGCGAACGGCGCCTGCCAGGCAAGTCAGAATCAATAGATGCTGAAAGGGAAGTACTTGTCGTTGATCTTCTTGTAGGTGCCGTCGGCAACGATCTCTTTCAGTGCCGCGTTCAGCTTCTCGCGGACCGGGTCGCCTTTACGTACAGCGATACCGATCTTGTCGCTTTCTTCCACCGGGTCACCCTTGAACTCGTAAGAACGGCCGGCGTCGCTTTTGAGCCACTCGTAGTTGACGTACTTGTCCGCCAGGATGCCGTCCAGACGACCGGAGGTCAGGTCCAGGTAGGCGTTTTCCTGGGTGTCGTAGAGTTTGACTTCAACGCCTTCCATGTTGTCTTCCATCCAGGTGCCGGCGAGGGTCGCACGTTGTGCGCCGATCACTTTGCCTTGCAGGGAAGCCTTGTCGGTTTTGAAGTCTTTGTCTTTCGGGGCGATGAATTGCAGCTTGTTGCTGTAGTACGGGTCGGTGAAGTCCACCGCCTGCTTGCGCTCGTCGGTGATCGACATCGAGGAGATCAGGAAATCGAATTTCTTGGCGTTCAGGGCCGGAATGATCCCGTCCCAGTCGGAGGTCACCACGGTGCACTCGACTTTCATCTTGGCGCACAGGGCGTCGCCGATTTCCTTGTCGAAGCCGACGACATTACCGCTGGCATCCTTGTTGTTGAACGGCGGGTAGGCCGCTTCGATGCCCATCTTCAGGGTTTCGGCCATGGCACCGGCGCTGAACGCCAGGGTGACGGCGGCAGCCAGGAAGACCTTTTTGTAGTTCTGCATGCTGTAGCTCCGTTAGCGGTTGCTGGACATGAATTGTTTGCAGCGCGCCGAAAGCGGGTTTTCGAACACCTGCTGTGGCGATCCTTGCTCTTCTACCAGGCCTTGGTGAAGGAACACCACTTCGCTGGACACCTGGCGGGCAAAGCCCATTTCGTGGGTGACCAGCAGCATGGTACGGCCTTCCTCGGCCAATGCGCGGATGACATTAAGTACTTCCTGGACCATTTCCGGGTCAAGGGCGGAGGTGGGCTCGTCGAACAGAATCACCTTGGGCTGCATCGCCAGCGTGCGGGCAATGGCCGCGCGTTGCTGCTGGCCGCCGGACAGTTCGGCGGGGTAGGCGTGGCGCTTGTCCGCGATGCCGACCTTGGCCAGCAAGGCTTCGGCGACTTCGGTGGCTTCGGCCTTGCTTTGCCCGAGCACCCGGCGCGGCGCTTCGATGATGTTGTCGAGCACGCTCATGTGCGGCCACAGATTAAAGTTTTGAAACACAAAACCAATCTCGCTGCGCAGGCGATTGATCTGCTTGCCATCGGCAGCGACCAGTTCGCCGTTCTTGGCGGCCTTGAGCTTGAGTTCTTCACCGGCCACCAGGATCTGGCCCTGGTGCGGGTTTTCCAGCAGGTTGATGCAACGAAGGAACGTGGACTTGCCGGAACCGGAGGAGCCCAGGATCGAGATCACATCGCCGTCGCGGGCGGTCAGCGAGATGCCTTTGAGCACCTCCAGCGAACCGTAGCGTTTATGCAGGTTGCGGATTTCAAGCGCGGGCGTGGCCTCAGCCATGTGCGTTCCTCATAGTGTGTTGCTCCTGCTGTTGGCGGCCTTCCTGGCGAGGCGGCCAAGCTAGCATAGCGTCTGAATGGCAGCCAACAGCGCTACGGGCAGTAAACGGATGTCATGTGGCAGGTTGTCGCATCGTCACAGCAGACTGTCGCGCTGCTATCAAACGAACAGGTGTTTGAACCTGCCCGGCGATGGAAAAACGACGTCCTGCCGTAAAAAAAGGCGCGATGTTGCCAGCTTTGCCGGGGGGTTGGAAGCGTTAACCGGACAAACGTTCCTGATCTGCACTTTTATTGTGCGACGGGCATTTTTTGTTGTGTTTCTGGTGCGGCAAATCGTCCTGAAAGTGAGTCGCAGGGTAACGCTCTGGCAAATTGCCATTAATCTCAATCACTTGCGATGACTGTCCGGTCAGGCGGAGAGCCCCGGGCCGTGGGAGTTCGTAACATTTTGGCGCAATTATTGCGTGCAGAATAAGGAACGACCCGTTGGTTTCTTTTTACGAGAGAGAACAAACGGCGAGCTCAATGCTTTCGCTTTTCCTTACAAAGGTAGTTTCAATGAGCAGTACCCCAAGTTCCAATGGCCTCGAACAGGGGCTCAAACCGCGTCATGTGACCATGCTGTCGATCGCCGGGGTTATCGGTGCCGGGCTGTTCGTCGGTTCCGGTCATGCCATTGCTGCAGCAGGCCCGGCCGTGCTGCTGGCCTACGCCGCCGCCGGTACCCTGGTGGTACTGGTGATGCGCATGCTGGGTGAGATGGCGGTTGCTTCACCGGACACCGGTTCATTTTCGACCTACGCCGATCGGGCGATCGGTCATTGGGCCGGCTTCACTATCGGCTGGCTGTACTGGTGGTTCTGGGTGCTGGTGATACCGCTGGAGGCCAACGCCGCCGCGACCATCCTGCACGCCTGGTTCCCGAATATAGCGATCTGGGCGTTTACGCTGATCATCACGCTGTTGCTGACGGCGACCAACCTGTTCAGTGTGAAGAATTACGGTGAATTCGAATTCTGGTTCGCGCTGATCAAGGTCATTGCGATCGTTGGCTTCGTGGTGCTGGGTATCCTGGCGATTTTCGGCTTTCTGCCGACCAGTCAGGTCAGTGGTGTGTCCCACCTGTTCGACACCCAGGGCTTCATGCCTAACGGTATGGGCGCGGTATTGGCGGCTATTCTGACCACCATGTTCTCGTTCATGGGCACCGAGATCGTCACCATTGCCGCCGCAGAATCGAAGAACCCGGGCCAGCAAATCTCCAAGGCCACCAATTCGGTGATCTGGCGGATCGGCTTGTTCTACCTCGTGTCGATCTTCATCGTGGTATCCCTGGTGCCATGGAACGATCCAGTCCTGGCCAGCGTGGGTTCCTACCAGACCGTCCTTGAGCGCATGGGCATTCCAAACGCCAAGATGATCGTCGATATCGTGGTCCTGGTTGCAGTGACCAGCTGCCTGAACTCGGCGCTGTACACTGCCTCGCGCATGATGTTCTCCCTGGGCAAGCGTGGCGATGCGCCGGCGGTGTCCAAGCGCACCAACGGCAGCGGCACGCCGTACTGGGCCGTGGTGCTGTCGACGGCTGCTGCGTTCCTCGCGGTATTCGCCAACTACGTAGCGCCTGCTGCAGTGTTCGAATTCCTGCTGGCCAGCTCCGGTGCAATCGCCTTGCTGGTGTACCTGGTCATCGCGGTGTCGCAACTGCGCATGCGCAAGCAGCGCGCCATCGCCGGCGAGAAAATCGCCTTCCGCATGTGGCTGTTCCCGGGCCTGACCTACGCGGTCATCGTGTTCATCGTTGGCGTGCTGACGATCATGCTGTTCCAGGAAGCCCATCGCGTGGAGATCCTCGCGACCGGCTTGCTCAGCGTGCTGGTAGTAGCCGCCGGGCTGTTCGTGGCGCGCCGTCGCAAGCAGCAGAAGCTGGGCGCTGCAGTGCTGAACTGATAAATAACGGGTAACGCAAAACGGCCGCTGTCAGGGATGACAGGCGGCCGTTTTTTGTTTTGTGCGGTCATCGGCATTCAGTCGGCGGTCACCCAGTCTTCTACGCGCAATCCAGGGACTCTTTCGAACTCCCTCAGATTGTTGGTCACTACAATGAATCCTCGCGAACGCGCGTGCCCTGCAATCATTTGATCGTACGGGCCAATGGGCGTGCCTGCCTTTGCCAGCTCTGAGCGAATCATTCCGGTGTGCGCCGCCGCGTCTTTATCGAAAGGTAAGACTTCAAGACGGGCCGCTAAACCCTCGACTACCGCAAGATTTTTCTCGGGGGCTGCTGACTTTTCAGCCCCATAGATCAGCTCCATCAACGTAACAGCACTAATGCACAACTGCCCGTTATGAAGGTTGAAAGCTTCTCGTACGATTTGTGGCTTGTTCTTGATCGTAAAGATGCAAATGTTGGTATCGAGCATGAACTTGAGCATCAGAACGACTCGCGCTCCTGATCGGCTGGTTGAGCGCGGTTTGCCATGAAGTCGTTACTCACGTCGTCTCCATCAAACCAGCTGTCCCAGGTTTCACCTGCAGGAGTAATGATTCGGGATCTTCCAATAGCAACTACGTCGACTCGCTTCACGTCACTTGGCATTGCGACGGCTTTCGGAAGACGAACGGCTTGGCTTCGATTGCTCATGAAAAGAGTGGTCTGTTCCATATTGGCCTCCTCAGCTTTGGTTTTCGTTGATAAACCCAAGGATAAATCCTTGTCGGGATATGTCAACGGGATATACGTAACCGAGAGTGTGGGATAAGGGGAAGGACACGTTGTGGATTTTTAGCAAAACGGCCGCTGTCAGGGATGACAGGCGGCCGTTTTTGTTTCAGGGCGCAGCGGGTTACTCGCCCTTTTCTTCCTGCGCATCCAGCGCCTGGCGGTATTGGTCCAGTGCATGACCGAAGTCGGTGATGAACTGCGGCTCGTTGAGCCAGGCCTGGGCGGTTTCGCGGTCCATGCCGTCGGCCCACATGCGGTAGTCGAGCAGCATGTCGGCGGCCAGGTGGGTGGCGGCCATGGCTTCGTTGTCGGCGTTTTCCATGTCGAGCAGGTCGGGATGGTCCGAGATGATAACCGCGAGCTCCGACAGCAGTACCTGCAGCATGTCGTTGCGGCCGACTGCTTCGGCGTCGTGCATCTTGCTGAACATCGCCAGGGTGTATTCCGGGATCGGCTCGCCCGGTTCGCCCAGGTCATCATCCAGCGCTGCGGGTTTGCGGCCGTGGATGTTGATTTGCTTGGCTTTGATTTTTGCGCGCTTGGCGCGTTTCTGCTGCTTGTTCAGGGAGGCCATGGGAACTCAGTTGGGTGTCTGTGGGTTTTGGGCGGCGATGGCGTCGGAGGCTGCCACGTAATCAACCTGGAAGGCGGGGGATTCGATCCACGCCAGGGCGCCGGCTTCGTCGGTTTCGGTGGACCATTGGCGATACTCAATCAGCGCGCCGATGATGAAGTCAGTGGCGATCTCCTCGCCTTCCTGTTCCAGCACCAGGGCGAGCAGCGGGTGTTCGAGGAAGGCTGCGCACATCGCTTGCTGGCTGATTTTCTGCGCGTCGAGCATTTCCTTGAACAGTTCGGTCAGGTCCACCGAGTCAAAATCGATGCGATCGTCGTTCGGGTCCAGCTCCACCGGCGCAGCCGCTCGCTGGGTACGGTTCTGCTTGGCCTTGTCTTTGGCGCGGGTGGCGCGTTTTTGCTGCTTGTTGGCGGAGGCCATGGGCGTCGTTCCGTATTGCGTTGAGTGGGCGCATCAGTCAGCTGCGTGGCACTAGCCGCCCCGGAGTACCGGGGGCCAGTTCGCCGCTTTGCAGCCAGGACAATGCAATGGGCCATAGTGTGGCTTGGTATGCGCTGCGAAAAAAGGCGAAATGTCCCACGTCTGTCTGATCAATGTCTTCAGGCGCGATGCGCAAATGGGTTTTGCGGCTGTGGGTGAAGTAGCCGAGCAGGCGTTCTATGGCGGGAATTGTGCCATAGGGGTCGTCGCTGATGCTGATGGCCAGGACTTGCGCCTTGACTGCCGCAAAGGTTTTCACATGCAGGTCGCGGCCGCTGGGGCGCTTTTCGTAACGGGCGGTGGGCGTGCTCCAGTCCCGGACGACGCCGGCAGGGGTGTCTTCCAGCCAGCCCAGGCGCTTGCCGGGGAAGTAACCGTACAGCATCGTCAGCAACGGCATCACCAGGTGCCACTTGCCAAACATGCGCCAGCGATGGGCGGGCGCATAGTCGCGCCAGTAAGCGAATTGCGCACCCACGGTCACCAGGCGACGAATCACCGGCCCCGACGCTCCCAGGCCCGCTGCACAGCCGCCAAAGCTGTGAGCCACCACATCGATGGGTTGGCCGGGGAATTCGCGCTGGGCGCGCTTGAGCATCGCCTCGAAGTCCAGGGTGCCCCAATCGGACCATGACGCCCTCAGGCCTTTCATCGAAGCGGGGCGCGATTCTCCGATGCCGCGGTAATCGTAGGTGATGACGTCGAAGCCGTTGGCATGCAGATAGTCGGCAAACCGCGCGTAGTGGCGGCAGCGCACGGAAGTGGCGGCGTTGATGATCACAACCGGGCGCGCGCTGTCATGGGGGGCATGGCGCCAGGTAAAGCCGCCGAGGATGAAACCGTCTGCAGCGGGTTCCTTGAAGGGTTCGCCGGGCGCGAACGCGGGCAGCGGCAACTCGATGTGGCTGGGTGCCAGTGACGGCATGTCCTGCAGATTCATCGGCGTCTTACCAATGCGGGTAGCTGACAACGATAGTCTTCGGGCGGCGGTTGGACAATCCAGGCCGAGGCCGGGGTGTGCAGGAAAGTTCATCACGGCTGCGCCGGTCAAATCGCAGGCATAAAAAAACCCTGAATCTTGCGATTCAGGGTTTTCGGTATTTGGTGCCCAGAGACGGAATCGAACCGCCGACACGGGGATTTTCAATCCCCTGCTCTACCGACTGAGCTATCTGGGCAACGGGGCGCATTAAACTGGTTTTTCAGGGGGTCGTCAAGCAAGTTTTCAAAAAATATTTAATTATTACCGTCGCTTACGATCCGACCCCCGTGAAATCGGGATTATTCAGCCGGCGGAACGTAGCCGTCAGCCTTGGCGTATTCCTCGCCGGAGAAGTACTTGTCCATCTCGCCCTGAAGATATTTGCGGTCTTCGGCGTTCATCATGTTCAGGCGTTTTTCGTTGATGAGCAGGGTCTGGTGTTTCTGCCAGTCGGCCCAGGCCTTGGCCGAGACGTGGTCAAAAATGTCCTGGCCTTTGGCGCCCGGGAATGGAGCGCGCTCCAGGGCAGGCAATTCTTCTTTGTACTTGCGGCACATGATGGTGCGGGTCATGACGACTCTCCTGCGTTCAATACGGCGGCCGCGCGTTCGAGCAAGGTCTTGACCGGGGCGGCAAGGCCCAGGCGCGGCGGGGTGGCGAGGTTATACCAGAGCCAGTCGGCCTCGGCCACGTGATGGGCCGCCTCCTGGACCTGGACCAGCCAGGGTTCGATGGATAACTGGAAGTGGCTGAAAGTGTGCACCAGGCTCGGCAAGGCTTGTTGCTGGCCCAGCTCCAGTGAGTGTTGAGTGGCCAGGTGTTGCAGGTCGTCCAGGTCATCGAGCTCCGGAAGGCTCCACAAGCCGCCCCACAAGCCCGTCGAAGGCCGACGGTAGAGCAGAATCGCGCCTTCGCCATTGGCCAGCATCGGCATCAGCGTGCGCTTCTGGGGCACGGCTTTGCGCGGCTTGGGGATCGGGTAGCGGGTTTCCAGGCCAAGCATGTGCGCTTCACAGCCTTTTTCCAGCGGACACAGCAGGCAACTGGGCTTGCTGCGTGTACAGAGCGTGGCGCCCAGGTCCATCATGGCCTGGGTGTAGGCGTTGACCCGGTCATGGGGTGTGAAGCGCTCTGCGGTGGCCCACAGCTGTTTGGCCACCTTTGGCTCGCCCGGATATCCCTCCTGGGCCGTAAAGCGCGCCAGGACGCGTTTGACGTTGCCATCGAGGATCGGCGCACGCATGCCCATGCTCAGGCTGGCGATGGCGCCGGCGGTAGACAGGCCAATACCTGGCAGCTCGACCAGCTTGTCGATGTCCCGCGGAAATTCACCGGCGTAGTCGGCCACAATGATTTTCGCGGTTTTCTGCAGATTGCGCGCCCGTGTGTAGTAGCCCAGGCCGGTCCACAGGTGCAGCACTTCATCTTCCGGCGCGGCAGCCAGGGCTTCGACCGTCGGCAACGAGGCCATGAAGCGGTCGAAGTAGTTCAGCACGGTGCTGACCTGGGTCTGCTGCAGCATGATCTCAGAGACCCACACCCGATACGGCGTGATGCCCTGCTGCCAAGGCAAATCGTGGCGGCCGTGGCGGTCGTACCAATCCAGCACTGCTGCCGAAAACTGCTCGGATCTCATCGCTTGAACAGCCCTTTGAGTGCGTTTTTCAGTTCTGGACTGACTTTGTCGCCGAGTTTTTCGTCGATTTTTTCACTGAGCTTGTCTCCCGCGAGCCGGGTCGCGACCTGGCCCATGCGTTCGTTATCGAGGCGGCAAGCCTTGGCACCCAGTTCCAGTGGGCCGCGGCAGCGCAATGGCCACTCGATGCCGACGAACTTCTCGCCGACCTGACAGGCCGGGTCGGGCATGTCGCTCTTGTCGCCTTCGACGATGATGCCGACGCGGTAATCCATGCCCAGCACGCGCAGGTCGACATCGCCGTCGCCATTGACGGTCATGCCGGGGATGCGCACTTTCAGGTCGGGGTTGGTGGCTACGCCATTACGAAAGGTCAGGTTGCCCTTGAGCTCCTGGAAGGGCGTGTCCTTGCCGCGCGGCTCGCCGCTGAGGGTCTTGCGGTTGAGCGTGGCGATGCCTTTGCACAGCTGCTGTTCAAGGTTGGCATTGAGCAGCACGCCATTGTTGATCGCAAAACTGGCGGTGCCGTTGAGGGTGTCGACCAGGGCTTTCTGGCTGTTGCCGCTGCCGGTCAGGTTGCTGTTGAGGGTGACCAGGCCTTTGACTGGCGGGTTTTTACCCTGGCTTTCAAGGATTTTTTCCACCGGCACTTTGTTGATCTGGGTCTGCAGGTTCAGCGCCGGGACCTGTTGGCGCACATCGAGGGTGCCTTTGGCTTCGAAGTTACCTTCGTACAATTCGCCGCGCAGGTTTTCCAGGGTCAGCAGGCCATTTTGGCCGGTAGCCTTGAGGGCCGCGTTGCGGATCGGCAGCTTGTCGAGGGTGAGTTGGCCGAAAGTAAGGTCGGCGTCGAGATCGAGTTTGCTCAGGCGCTCCACGGGCAACAGGCGATCGTTGCTCCAGGCTGTCTTGGTCGGCGCATCCGGCAGCGGAGTGCTGCCTGCGCCGGCCATGGCATTGGCTTCGGTGCTGGCCACTTCGGCCTGGCGCACTTGCGTTGCGCTATTGGCTTCGGCAGATTTTGGCTTCAGGTAACGGTCGACGTTGAAGGTGTCAGCCTTGAGCACCGCACGCAGCGATTGCCTGGCGAAGTCCTCGACGGCGATGCGACCGCTGAAGCTGCTGTCGTCGATTTTCAGGTTGATGTTGTCGAAGGCCACGCTGGTGGGCGTTGCGCTGACGCGACTGACCAGCTCGACCTTGCTCAGGCTGCCTTCGGCCATGGCCGGCAGGGTCTGGCCGATGCTGTCGACGAACTTGGCCAGGTCGAACTGGGCGATCGATAGCGCGCCGTTGACCTGAGGTGTCTTGTCGAGGTCGTTGACCTTCAGCTCGCCGAGTGCGCGAAGCTGGTTGGCGGAAATCTTGATGCCGGTCCATTCGGCGACGTTCGCCGCTTTATCCAGCAAAAGCTGGCCCTGTGCGGCGAAAGTCATGGTCTTGCCTTGCAGCGGATCGCCGGCGACTTCCCCGGTCAGTTTCATGTCTTCGAACTTGTAGCGCTGCAGGGCGCGTTCGAAACGCAGTTCGCCGTTCAGTTCAGTGCGAACCCGCAGGACTGGCTGATTGGTGCCAAGGAACGCGGTGAGTTTGACCGGAATATTGGTCGAGTCATGCACGGCACCGGTGCTGAGCTGGATGCTTTCGGCGCTGAACTGCTTGCCGGTCTTTTCGTCGCTGTATTCAACCCGGGCGTTATTGACGGTCAGGCTGTCGATGTCCAGGCGAATGGGCTGGGCGGGTTTTTCCGCCTGGGCCGTGGTCTCGCTGGCAGGCTCACCGGGGGTGGCAGGTGGCGTGGTCTGAGTGGCAGGCACCTTGCCGATGTCTTCCCAGTTGCCGTGGCCGTCCTTGTCGCGGTTCAGGCGCAGGTTCAGGCCTTCGACCCGCACATCGCTCATTTGGACTTCGCGGCGCAGCAGGGGCAGCACGCGAACGGACAGGCCGAGCATTTGCAGATCGGCAAAGGGTTCGGCGGGTTTGGCCAGGGTCGCGACACTGGCTTCGTGCAATTCCAGGCCCAGCCACGGGAACAGGCTCCAGCCGATGTCGCCATTGAGCGTCAGCTCGATGTGGGCCTTGTCGCGGGCTATCTGGCGAATCTCGTCTTTATAGTCATTGGGATCAAAGAGGTGGGTCAGTGCAAAACCCAGGGCCACAATGATCAGCAATAGCCCGAGAAGTACCAGACCCAGGATTTTGCCGAACGCTTTCATGGGCGAGTCCTTGTAGTTAGTCAAATTCGAAATTCAGCCGGGGAGTATAGCGCCCCGGGGACGACGATCGGTCGGCGATCACGTTGTCAGTTCATCCAGCGACACTTTCAGCTTGGCGGCGAGCGCCTGGGCTTCAAGATGGCCGGCGGGGGCCAGCAGGTGCAAGGTGGCGCCGGCGTCGCGGGCCATTTTCCGCGCCTCGTCCACCAGGCGTTCGGCGACGCCGCGTCGACGGGTGACCTTGCGCACGCACAATTGCGACAGGTGCCAGACGTTCTGGTGCCGTTGCAGGCGAGCTGCACCCAGCAACCGGTCATTGAAGCGCCCGGCGATCAGTGAGCCATCGCCCAGGCAGGCTTCGATCAACTGTTGCGGCGAGGCAAAGGGTGCGAAGAGCCACTGCGGCGCATCAAGGTAGATCTTCTGCAGGTCTTGCTGATCCTGATAGTTGGCATCTTTGAGCGACTCGACAACGATCGGCATGGCGGCTCCAGCGGGAAAGAGATCAGATGACGTGCAAAAGGTGATGGCAGCTTGATTTTTCTGCCACGCGCAAATGGTAACCTCTGCTGGTACGTCCGTCCTTCTGCGACTTGATGTTGCATCAAAATGGAGCTTCATCTGACAAGACAGTCATGCCTGTGTGCATAAAGGCTGGGGATGAGCAGTGGCTGGCGAACAATACTAATAATTGGGGGATACACAATGACCACGAGCATCACGGCTGACGGCATAGCCGGCCAGCCTGCGTTCCTGTCCAAGGAACGCATCATCGCCAAGCCCGGTTTCAACCGTTGGCTGGTACCGCCAGCCGCACTGGCGATCCACCTGTGCATCGGCATGGCCTACGGCTTTTCGGTGTTCTGGCTGCCGTTGTCCAAAGCCCTGGGTGTGACCGCACCGGTGGCTTGCGCGCCGGACATGAGCTTTATTTCGCAAATCTTCTCCTCCCAGTGCGACTGGCCGATCTCGATGCTCGGCTGGATCTACACCCTGTTCTTCATTTTCCTCGGTTGCTCGGCGGCGATCTGGGGTGGCTGGCTGGAACACGCCGGGCCGCGCAAGGCTGGCGTAGTGTCGGCATTGTGCTGGTGTGGTGGTCTGCTGATATCGGCGCTGGGGATTTATACCCACCAGATCTGGCTGATGTGGGTAGGTTCCGGGGTCATTGGCGGCATCGGCCTTGGTTTGGGCTACATTTCGCCGGTTTCGACCCTGATCAAGTGGTTCCCGGACAAACGCGGCATGGCCACTGGCATGGCGATCATGGGCTTCGGTGGTGGCGCTATGGTGGGGGCTCCGCTCGCTGCGGCGCTGATGGGGCATTTTGCCTCGCCGACCAGCGTCGGGGTGTGGCAAAGCTTCCTGGTAATGGCCGCGATCTACTTCGTGTTCATGATCGGCGGCGCACTGTCCTACCGCGTTCCGCCAACGGGCTGGAAGCCTGAGGGCTGGACTGCCCCGGCCAAGAAAACTGCGAATGCGATGATCACCCATCGCCATGTGCACGTGAATGTGGCGTGGAAAACCCCGCAATTCCGCCTGGTTTGGCTGGTTCTGTGCCTCAACGTGTCTGCCGGTATCGGCATCCTGGGCATGGCGTCGCCGCTGTTGCAGGAAGTGTTTGGCGGCAAGCTGATCGGTGTCGACCTGCCATTTGGCCAACTGGATGCCGGGCAACTGGCTTCGATCGCTGCCATTGCGGCAGGTTTTACCGGGTTGCTGAGCCTGTTCAACATCGGTGGTCGTTTCTTCTGGGCGTCGTTCTCGGATTACCTGGGCCGCAAAAACACCTATTTCGTGTTCTTCGCCCTGGGTTTCGCGCTGTACGCGCTGATCCCGAACCTGGGCCACCTGGGCAATATCGCGCTGTTCGTGGCGGCGTTTTGCATCATCCTGTCGATGTACGGCGGTGGTTTTGCGACGGTGCCGGCTTACCTGGCGGACCTGTTCGGCACCCAGATGGTGGGGGCGATTCACGGTCGCCTACTGACCGCATGGGCGGCGGCGGGTGTGTTGGGGCCGGTGTTGGTGAACTACCTGCGCGAGTATCAGCTGAGCATGGGGGTGGAGCGCGCGGCAGCGTATGACATCACCTTGTACATCCTGGCAGGCCTGCTGGTGTTGGGCTTCCTGTGCAACCTGCTGGTGCGGCCGGTGGCGGACAAGTACTTCATGACCGACGCCGAACTGGCCGCCGAACAGGCGCTGGGTCACGACAAGGGCGCTGACAGCACTACCGTGCTGGAGTGGAAAGCCGCCCCGGGTACCAAGCCGCTGGCGATTGCCGCCTGGCTGGTGGTGGGCATTCCGTTGGCGTGGGGTGTCTGGGTGACCCTGCAGAAAACGGCGGTGCTGTTTCACTAAGGGACAGGCCTGAATTTCAGGCCAACACCCAACCCTGTGGGAGCGGGCTTGCCCGCGATTGCGGCCTGACAGTCGGCAGAAATGCTGAATGTGCGGGCCCTGTCGCGAGCAGGCTCACTCCCACACTTGATTCATGTGTCTCCAAATATCGCTTGTATGGACATGTCTACCCGCCACACTCCTGAATTCACTCCGTCAGCGATATCACCTCTCGTGTTTCTGTTTCCCGCCCGCGCCCCTATAATGGATGCCTTTTTCGCCCAATGATTTGCGGAGCTGGTGATGGCCGAACGTATGGCGTCAGTCGAGCGCGACACTCTGGAAACCCAGATTAAAGCCTCGATCAACCTGGATGGCACCGGAAAGGCCCGATTTGATATCGGTGTACCTTTTCTTGAGCACATGCTGGACCAGATCGCCCGTCACGGGCTGATCGACCTGGATATCGTCAGCAAGGGCGACCTGCATATCGACGACCACCACACCGTGGAAGACGTCGGCATCACCCTGGGTCAGGCTTTTGCCAAAGCCATCGGTGACAAAAAAGGCATCCGTCGCTACGGCCACGCCTATGTCCCGCTGGATGAAGCACTGTCGCGGGTAGTCATCGACTTCTCCGGCCGTCCTGGCTTGCAGATGCATGTTCCCTATACTCGCGCCACCGTTGGCGGTTTCGATGTTGACCTGTTCCAGGAATTCTTCCAGGGCTTCGTCAACCACGCACTGGTCAGCCTGCACATCGACAATCTGCGTGGCACCAACACCCACCACCAGATCGAAACCGTGTTCAAGGCATTCGGCCGCGCCCTGCGCATGGCCGTCGAGCTCGATGACCGCATGGCCGGCCAAATGCCGTCGACCAAGGGCGTTCTGTAATGCAGACGGTCGCGGTAATCGATTACGGCATGGGCAACCTGCACTCGGTGGCCAAGGCCCTCGAGCACGTCGGTGCCGGCAAGGTCCTGATCACCAGCGATGCCAATGTGATTCGCGAAGCCGACCGGGTGGTTTTCCCCGGCGTCGGCGCGATTCGCGACTGCATGGCCGAGATCCGGCGCCTGGGCTTCGATTCGCTGGTGCGCGAAGTCAGCCAGGACCGTCCGTTCCTCGGCATCTGCGTCGGCATGCAAGCCCTGCTCGATAGCAGTGAGGAGAACGACGGCGTTGACTGCATCGGCCTGTTTCCCGGCGCGGTGAAGTTCTTCGGCAAGGACCTGCATGAAGATGGCGAGCACCTGAAGGTCCCGCACATGGGCTGGAACGAAGTGCAGCAGACGATCTCGCATCCGCTGTGGCACAACATTCCGGACCTGGCGCGTTTTTACTTCGTGCACAGCTACTACATCGCTGCCGGCAACGCGCGGCAGGTGGTGGGTGGCGGTCACTACGGTGTCGATTTCGCCGCGGCGCTGGCCGATGGCTCGCGTTTCGCCGTGCAGTTCCACCCGGAGAAGAGCCATACCCATGGCCTGCAATTGTTGCAGAACTTCGCTGCGTGGGATGGTCGCTGGTAAATGGCCAGGAAGAAGCCGCCGATCCTGACCCTCACTCCCGAACAGGAGAATGAGGCCAATCACAAGATCAAGCGCTTCATGGAGGATCGCTTCGAACTGGACCTGGGTTCGTTCGAAGCGGCCGAAATCCTTGAGCTGTTTACCCGCGAAATTGCTCCGCACTATTACAACAGGGCGATTTTCGATGTGCAGACGCACCTTAAAGAAAGGTTCGAGAGCATCGAAAGCGACTTGTGGGCGCTCGAGAAAAACTGATTTCCGAGCGAAGCTGAACAATCGAATTTGAAGGTTTGCCAGATGCTGATTATCCCCGCTATCGATCTCAAAGACGGTGCCTGTGTTCGTCTGCGCCAGGGCCGCATGGAAGATTCCACGGTGTTCTCCGATGACCCGGTGAGCATGGCCGCCAAGTGGGTAGAGGGCGGTTGCCGCCGTCTGCATCTGGTCGACCTGAACGGTGCTTTTGAAGGCCAGCCGGTCAATGGCGAGGTTGTCACTGCGATCGCCAGGCGCTACCCCAACCTGCCGATCCAGATCGGCGGCGGTATCCGTTCGCTGGAAACCATCGAGCACTACGTGAAAGCCGGCGTGAGCTACGTGATCATCGGCACCAAGGCCGTGAAAGACCCCGCGTTTGTCGCCGAAGCCTGCCGCGCATTCCCTGGCAAGGTAATCGTTGGCCTGGATGCCAAGGACGGCTTCGTCGCTACCGACGGCTGGGCTGAGATCAGCACCGTGAACGTCATCGACCTGGCCAAACAATTCGAATCCGACGGTGTGTCTGCCATCGTTTATACCGACATCGCCAAAGACGGCATGATGCAGGGCTGCAACGTTTCGTACACCGCTGCGCTGGCGGCTGCCACGCGTATTCCGGTGATTGCTTCCGGCGGCATCCACAACCTGGGTGACATCAAGTCGCTGCTCGACGCCAAGGCGCCTGGCATCATCGGCGCGATCACCGGCCGGGCGATTTACGAAGGCACCCTCGACGTCGCCGAAGCGCAAGCTTTCTGCGATTCGTATAAAGGCTGAGGACTGACTATGGCGCTGGCCAAACGCATCATCCCTTGCCTGGACGTGGACAACGGCCGGGTCGTCAAGGGTGTGAAGTTCGAGAACATCCGCGATGCCGGTGATCCGGTGGAAATCGCCCGTCGCTACGACGAGCAGGGCGCTGACGAGATTACCTTTCTCGACATCACCGCCAGCGTCGATGGCCGCGACACCACGCTACATACCGTCGAGCGCATGGCCAGCCAGGTATTCATCCCGCTGACCGTGGGCGGCGGCGTGCGTACCGTGCAGGACATTCGCAACTTGCTCAATGCCGGCGCGGACAAGGTCTCGATCAATACCGCGGCCGTGTTCAACCCGGAATTCGTCGGCGAAGCTGCCCAGCATTTCGGTTCGCAGTGCATCGTTGTCGCCATTGACGCGAAGAAAGTCTCCGGCCCGGGCGAAACCCCGCGCTGGGAAATCTTCACCCACGGCGGGCGCAAACCTACCGGTCTCGACGCGGTGGAGTGGGCGAAGAAGATGGAAGGCCTGGGCGCCGGTGAAATCCTGCTGACCAGCATGGACCAGGACGGCATGAAAAACGGCTTCGACCTGGGCGTGACTCGCGCCATCAGCGATGCACTGGGGATCCCGGTGATCGCCTCGGGTGGCGTCGGCAACCTGCAGCATATGGCCGATGGCATTATCGAAGGTCACGCCAGTGCTGTGCTGGCGGCGAGTATCTTCCACTTCGGCGAATACACCGTGCAGGAAGCCAAGGCCTACATGGCTCATCGCGGCATTGTGATGCGCTGAACAAACGGTACAGGCCAGTGGACATCATGGCGGGCTCAAGGCACTCTTGGGTACGCCATGGATCTCGGTAGCCAGACATGCTGAAACGCTTTCTTCTTGTCCTCGCCAGCGCAGCCGTATTGCTCTCCAACAATGTGCCTGCCGCAGAAAGTCACGCCACCGACCTGGTGCTGCTGACTGAAAACTTCCCGCCCTACAACATGGCGAAGAACGGCAAGAATTTCGCCCAGAACGAAAATATCAATGGCATCGCCACCGACATCGTCCGCGAGATGTTCAAGCGTGCTGATATCACCTACAGCCTGACGCTGCGTTTCCCCTGGGAGCGCGTGTATAAACTCGCCCTCGAAAAACCAGGCTACGGCGTGTTCGTGATGGCGCGACTGCCTGATCGCGAAAATCTCTTCAAGTGGGTTGGCCCCATTGGTCCTGATGACTGGATCATGCTCGCCAAGGCAGACAGCAAGATCAGCCTGGAGACGCTGGAGCAGGCCAGCCAATACCGGATCGGTGCCTACAAGGGCGATGCGATCGCCGAGACGCTGACCAAGCAGGGCCTAAAGCCGATCCTGGTGCTGCGCGATCAGGACAACGCGAAGAAGCTGGTCAATGGCCAGATCGACCTGTGGGCCACGGGTGACCCGGCTGGGCGTTATCTGGCGCGTCAGGAGGGCGTGTACGGGCTCAAGACGGTACTGCGGTTCAACAGTGCCGAGCTCTATCTGGCGTTGAACAAAGACGTTCCGGATACCACCGTTGCCAAACTGCAGGCCGCGCTGGATCAGTTGCGCAAGGAAGGCGTGGTAGGTGAGATCATGGCGAAGTATCTCTAGGTCAATCAAAAGATCGCAGCCTTCGGCAGCTCCTACGCCGAACGCACCACCCTACAGGTGCTGCCGAACGCACCCACGTGTAGGAGCTGGCGAACGCCCCGACGTGTAGGAGCTGCCGAAGGCTGCGATCTTTTAGCGGTACACGCCATCGTTGCCGTGAGCCGCCGTCGCGCGATTGCCGCGCACGCTGATCATTTGCTTGATGTCGATCCACTCAATCCCCTGAGCCTTGAGTTTCGGCAATTCCCGCTCCAATACCGCCAGCGTCTGCGGATACGGATGCCCGATCATCACCGCCGAACCCTGCTTGCGCGCCAGGCTGATCGCCGTCTGTAGCTGGGTGAAAATCGCCGCTTCAGTGCGCTCATCGTCCAGAAACACATCCCGCGAAACGCTCGCCAACCCAATCTTCTGCGCCTCGGCCGCCGCAACCGTCTGCGCGCTGGTGCGGCTGTCGACGAACAGCTTGTGCCGGCGCTGCAAGTGCGCCATCAACCAGGCCATGGCCGGTCGCTGAGCGGTCATGCGGCTGCCCATATGGTTGTTGATGCCGGCGGTATAAGGCACGACCTTGAGCGCCGCGTTGAGGCGTTTCTCAAGTTCTTCGATAGGCAGCTCGGGATGCCAGGCGAACGGGCCGGTGGCCGGGTCCATGGGCATGTGCAGGATCACTGTCTTGCCGGCGCGGTGTGCTTCACGGGCAAACTCGGTGGCGTGTGGCGTGTCGGGCATGATCGCCGCCGTCACGGGGCCGGGCAGGGCAAGCACTCGACGGTCCCGGGGCAGGTTCTGCCCCAGGTCGTCAATGATCAGGCTGATGTAGGCCTTATGCGCCGTGGTAGCGGCGGGCGTCGCGTGAGCAACACCCGCCAGGCAGCACAACAGGGCGAGCAGCAACCGCACGCACATCTCAGCGGCCAGAGGTGATGCTCAAACCTTTGAGCAGGCTGAGCGCCTGGGCCAGCTGGTAATCATCATCCTGCGGCATCGCCTTGGCTTTGCCGCCGGAGCCGGTCGGTTTGTCTTCGCCGCCATTGCCGTTGCCCAGGTGACCTTGCAGATCGGCTTCCTTGAAGTAGTCGCCGTCCTGCTCGCTGGTGATCTTCGCCTTGCGCACTTCGATGTCCGGGACGATGCCCTGGGCCTGGATCGAGCGGCCGTTCGGCGTGTAGTACAGCGCCGTGGTGATCTTCAGGGCGCGGTCGTTGTTCAGCGGCAGCACGGTTTGCACCGAGCCTTTGCCGAAACTGGTGGTGCCCATGATCACTGCACGTTTCTGATCCTGCAGGGCGCCGGCGACAATCTCCGAGGCCGAGGCGCTGCCGCCGTTGATCAGCACGACCATTGGCACGGCTTCGCTTTCATCCTTGCCGGTGGCCGAGAAGCGCAGCTCGGAGTTGGCGATGCGGCCCTTGGTGTAGACGATCAGGCCTTTGGTGATGAAGTGGTCGACCACTTCCACCGCCGATTGCAGTACGCCGCCCGGGTTGTTGCGCAGGTCGAGAATGACACCCTTGAGTTTCTTGCCGTTGTCCTTGCGCAGCTTGGCCAGGGCCTTGGAGACCTCTTCGCCGGTCTTGACCTGGAACTGGGTGATGCGGATATAGCCGTAGCCCGACTCCAGCAGCTGTGCCTTGACGCTCTTCACCTGGATGATGGCGCGGGACAGGGTCACGTCGAACGGCGTGCCGCCGTCGCGCACCAGGGTCAGGGTGATTTTCTGGCCGATTTTGCCGCGCATCTTGTCCACGGCTTCGGTCATGCTCTGGCCGCGAGTGGGCTGGCCGTTGATTTTCACGATGAAGTCGCCAGCCTGGATGCCGGCCTTCGACGCAGGGGTGTCATCGATCGGCGAAACCACCTTGATGAAACCGTCCTCGGCGCCGACTTCGATACCCAGGCCGCCAAATTCGCCGCTGGTGCTTTCCTGCAGCTCGGCAAAATCTTCCGGGCCCAGGTAGGCGGAGTGCGGGTCAAGGTTGCTGAGCATGCCCTTGATGGCATTTTCCAGCAGCGTCTTGTCGTCAACAGGTTCGACATAGGCGGCCTTGATCCGGTCCATGACCTCGGCAAAGGTGCGCAACTCTTCCAGCGGCAAAGGCGCCTTGGTGGTCGCAGCAGTGCCCGCAGGCGCGACTACCGGGGCCGGTTGAGCGGCAAACGCCAGAGGCGCGCCGATCACCAGGGCGATCGTCAGGGCCAGCGAGGTAAGGCGGGACAGATGCAGCATGTCGAACGAACTCCTGAAGTAGATGGCGTGCTTATCCTTGCGCGCGGCACCATTGCGCGGGATCACTCGGGTGACCCTGCTGACGAATAGCGAAATACAACGCCGGGGTGTCCTGCCCGCCACTGCTACCGACAGTGGAGATGGACTCACCGGCTTTAACCACGTCACCTGCAGACTTCAACAGCGTCTGGTTGTGACCATAAAGACTCAGGAAACCGTTGCCGTGATCCAGGATAACCAGCAGTCCGGCACCGCGCAGCCAATCGGCAAACACCACACGACCACCGTGCACGGCATGCACCTGGCTGCCGGCGGAAGCACTGATCATTACGCCGTCCCACTTGGTTCGAGCGTCATCACCACGGGATTCGCCAAAGCGTGCCAGCAATCGACCATCAACAGGCCATGGAAGTTTTCCCCGAGTGGAAGCAAAAGCACCACCGAAGGTTTCGCCTGAGCTTGAGACCAGAGCGCCGGGTGTTGATTTGACCTGTTTGCGTGGGGCGTCAGTGTTGTCTTCTGCTGCTGCCTGGGCCTCACGTAAACGCTTTTTTTCGGCTTCCTGCTGGGCGATCAGCGCTTTTTGCCGCGCTTCTTCTGCCTCTCGGGCCTGACGGGCCAGGGTTTCTTCGATGGTTTTAAGGACTTTAGACAGGTCTGCCTGATCCTGCTCGCGTGCCGCCAGCTTCTGGTCGCGAGCCTTGACGTCGAGGTTGAGCTTGGCGAGCACTTGCTGGCGCTCCTGGCGCACCTTTTCGAGCTCGTCTCGCTGGCTGTCCAGGCTGCTTTTCTGCACCAGCAGTTGAGCCTGCTGCATGTCGATGTCTTTTTCGACATTGGCCAGTTGGCGCAAGGTTTCGTTGAAGTTTTTCAGCTGCTCCAGGCGGGCCTGGCTCAGGTAGTCGTAATAAGCGAGGGTGCGGGCGAATCTTTCCGGGTTCTGCTGGTTAAGCAGCAGCTTGAGGTACTCCTGTCGCCCGTTCTGATAGGCCGCTCGGGCCTGGATGGCAATCAGTCGTTGCTGTTCAATGCGCGCGCTCTGGAGTTTTTTTTTCTCGGCATCGAGTCGCTGCAGCTCGGCTTCGCTTTTCTTCAGTTCTTTTTGCAGGGCATCGACCTGCTTTTCGAGCTTGCCCATTTCCGTCTCGGTGCCTTTGAGGTCCTTTTGCACACCGGATTTTTCTTCCTGAAGCTTGCCCAGCAGTTTCTTCAGCTCGGCAATGTCCTGACGCGTGGCGTCCAACTGCTGTTGGGTTTGCGCGCGCTCGTCAGCGAAGGCCGGTTGGAGCAGGCAAGTCAGGGCAAGGGCTATCAGGACGCGAAGCATAAAGGCGGGCGACACCAGGGAAAGGGACGGCCTAGTATGCCCGCCAAGCGCAGCAAAAAAAATGCCCAATTGGGGCTGTGTGATAACCGGGACAAGCAACAGGCCAGATTCCATTGCGAAAACGCCATAAGCCACTGTGGGAGCTGGCTTGCCGGCGATGGCGTCTGAACATTCAACATTGAGGTTGGTGTCAGATAGCTATCGCTGGCAAGCCAGCTCCCACAGGGTTTTGCGGTGTTTGTGCGGGCGGATTACACCAGGATCGAAGTACCGGTCATTTCGGCCGGTTTTTCCAGGCCCATCAGCATCAACATGGTCGGCGCCACATCCGCCAGTACGCCACCATGGCGTACCTTGAAATCACGCTTGCCGACATAAATGAACGGTACCGGCTCGGTGGTGTGCGCCGTGTGAGCCTGGTGGGTTTCTTCGTCGGCCATTTTCTCGACGTTACCGTGGTCGGCGGTGATCAGCGCTTCGCCGCCGACTTTTTCCAGCGCGTCCACGATGCGCCCCACGCACAGGTCCAGGCACTCAACCGCCTTGACTGCTGCATCGAATACGCCGCTATGGCCGACCATGTCGCCGTTGGCGTAGTTGACCACGATCACGTCATAACGCTGGTTTTCAATGGCCTCGACGATCCGGTCTGTGACTTCCGGTGCGCTCATCTCCGGCTGCAAGTCGTAGGTGGCGACTTTTGGCGACGGGATCAGGATGCGCTCTTCGCCCGGGAACGGTTCTTCGCGCCCGCCGGAAAAGAAGAAGGTCACGTGAGCGTATTTTTCGGTTTCGGCGATGCGCAGCTGGGTCTTGCCGTTTTTCGCCAGGTAATCGCCCAGTACGTTGTCCAGGCTGCCTGCGGCGAAAGCCGATGGGGCAGAGATGCTGGCGGCATATTGGGTCAGCATGACAAAACCGGACAGTTTCGGCTGGCGGGCGCGGGCAAATTCCTTGAAATCGTCCTCGACGAACACTCGGGTCAGTTCCCGGGCGCGGTCGGCGCGGAAGTTCATGAACACCACGGCATCGCCGTCTTCGACCTTGACCGGCTCACCGATGGAGGTGGCCTTGACGAATTCGTCGCTCTCGCCACGGTCGTAGGCGGCTTGCAGACCTTCCTGGGCGGTGGCGGCGTTGAACTCGCCGTTGCCGTCGACGATCAGGTTGTAAGCCTGGGCTACGCGGTCCCAGCGATTGTCGCGGTCCATGGCGAAATAACGGCCGATGATGCTGGCGATGCGGCCTTTGCCGAGGGCCTGGAAGCTGGCATCGAGCAATTCGATCGACGACTGGGCACTTTTCGGCGGGGTGTCGCGGCCGTCGAGGAAGGCATGCAGATAGATTTTTTCTGCGCCGCGCTTGTAGGCCAGTTCCGCCATGGCCACCATGTGGTCCTGGTGGCTGTGAACGCCGCCGTCAGACAGCAGGCCCATGAAGTGCACGGCTTTGCCGGCAGCAACGGCTTTATCCACGGCAGCGCAGATGGTCGGGTTTTCAAAGAACTCGCCGTCACGAATCGATTTGGTCACGCGAGTGAAGTCCTGATACACAACGCGGCCAGCACCCAGGTTCATGTGACCGACTTCGGAGTTGCCCATCTGGCCATCCGGCAGGCCGACGTCCATGCCGCTGCCGGAGATCAGGCCATTGGGTACGGAGGCCGTCAGGCGGTCCAGCACAGGCTTCTTCGCGGCGAATACGGCGTTGGATTCAGGGCTCTCACTGTGACCGAAGCCGTCGAGGATGATCAGGACCAAAGGTTTAGGCGTGGTAGTCATGGATTCCACTCGTGGCTGAGTTAAAAGAGGGCAATGGAAAAGGGAGTGGCAGTTTAAAGGTAAGTTCCTGCTGCGTCACCGCCGGACGGGGTTTGGCCCACCATAGTGGCTGTGTATACTGGCCGACATTTTAACGCCCTGGAACCTCCTTCAATGGTTGATCACCTGATTGCATTTGCCACCACTCACTATCTGCTTGTCGGTATCTTCGCCGTTCTGCTGGCTCTGCTGATCGCCCATGAAATGAAGGGCGGCGGTCGTAGCCTGAGCACCGGTGAACTGACCGGGCTGGTCAACAAGGACGCAGGCGTGGTGATCGACATTCGTCCGGCCAAGGACTTCGCCGCCGGTCACATTGTCGGCGCGCTGAATATTCCTCACGACAAACTGACTGCTCGTGTCGGCGAACTGGAAAAGCACAAGGCCAAGACCATCATCCTGGTCGACGCCATGGGTCAGACCGCTGGCACTCACGCCCGCGAACTGATGAAATCCGGCTTCACCGCCGCCAAGCTGTCCGGCGGGATCTCCAGCTGGAAAGGCGACAACCTGCCGCTGGTGAAGTGATATGAGCAACGTCGTCGTCTATTCCAGCGATTACTGCCCTTACTGCTCGCGAGCCAAGTACCTGCTCGAGAACAAAGGCGTGGCCTTCGAAGAGATCAAGGTCGATGGCAAGCCGCAGGTGCGCGCCGCCATGGCCCAGAAAGCCGGGCGGACCTCCGTCCCGCAGATCTGGATCGGCGAGCGCCACATCGGTGGCTGTGATGATTTGTTTGCCCTTGAGCGCGCCGGCAAGCTCGACGCCCTGCTCAAGGCCTGACGCCTTCCCTATAAGACCCAAGATCAGAAAGGATCTGAGATGACTGACCAACAGAACACTGCAGCTAGCGAAGAAGAAACCGCACCGCAATTCTCCTTGCAGCGCATCTATGTACGTGACTTGTCCTTCGAAGCCCCGAAAAGCCCGGCGATCTTCCGCCAGCAGTGGGAGCCGAGCGTCGGTCTGGATCTGAACACCCGCCAGAAGGCCCTGGAAGGTGACTTCCACGAAGTCGTGCTGACCTTGTCGGTGACCGTGAAGAACGGTGAGAGCGGCGAAGTCGCCTTCATCGCTGAAGTGCAACAGGCCGGGATCTTCCTGATCAAGAACCTGGACGACGCTTCGATGAGCCACACCCTGGGTGCGTTCTGCCCGAACATCCTGTTCCCGTACGCTCGCGAAACCCTGGACAGCCTGGTAACCCGCGGCTCGTTCCCGGCCCTGATGCTGGCCCCGGTGAACTTCGATGCGCTGTACGCGCAAGAGCTGCAACGCATGCAGGCAGCTGGCGAGACTCCGACGGTTCAATAAGCGGCGCTGCTGCAAATCGCGGGCAAGCCCGCTCCCACAGGATTGAGCAAAACCTGTGGGAGCGGGCTTGCCCGCGATTGTTTCTGTCAGGCGAAAATAATCTTCGGGTTACTTGAAGCCGAGCTGGCGCCAGCCTTCGTACACGGCCACGGCCACGGTGTTCGACAGGTTCAGGCTGCGGCAGCCTTCGCGCATCGGTAACCGAAGGCGTTGCTCGCCTGGCAGGGCGTCCAGCACCTCGGCCGGCAGGCCCCGGCTCTCCGGACCGAACAGGAAGGCATCGCCCTCGGCGAAGCTCGCATCATGGAACGGCCGCGAGCCCTTGGTGGTGAAGGCGAACAGGCGCGGGTGACCGAGGCTTTCCAGGCAGCTGGCGAGGTCGGCGTGACGTTGCAGGGTGGCATACTCGTGGTAGTCGAGGCCCGCCCTGCGCAGACGCTTGTCGTCCATCTCGAAGCCCAGCGGCTCGATCAAATGCAGGTGGCAGCCACTGTTGGCGCACAGCCTGATAACGTTGCCGGTATTCGGCGGAATTTCTGGTTGGAAGAGGATGACGTGAAACATGCACGGCTCCGAAGATAAAGATGACCGGCATTCTACGCCGCCCGAGGATCGGCGTTCGAAACTATTCCCGCGCGTGATGGGTTCTTTGGCGATAGTCGGTGTCATGGTCGGGCTGATGATTGGCCGCCTGACCACACCCGACCCCAGTGAACTGCAGCAGGTCGAGGTGACGAGTGACGGATTGGTCGTGTGGTTCAGCAACGAACCCAAGACCCATGGCGAGATCGTCGACGGCAGCCTTGCGCTGCTGTTCGCGGCCGAAGGCAAGGCGCAGAAAGGGCAGCTCAAGCTCAATGATAAAAGCACGAACTGGCGAGTGCGTTTGAGTGATGGGGGATTGTTGCTGACCGTGGTGGCTGCCCGGCCACTGCTGGGCGAGTGGGCCGGTAGCGAGGTCGATGACCGCTGGCGGCTGGAGATCCATCTCCGGGAGCAATAAAAGAGGGAATCCCCGGCCTGCCTGTACCAAGGTTCCCGAAACGGGAGGGCTCGCGCATGACGACGTGAGCCCGGTGTAAAGAAGGAACCCCTGACCTGCCTGTATCAAGGGCCCCAAAACTGGTTGGGCTCGTCGCTTGTGCGGTGTGAGCCCGGTGTAAAGAGGGGAATCCCCGGCCTGCCTGTACCAAGGTCCCCGAAACTGGGTAGTGAACTGATTCACTGAATGGACTATTGCAGGGGGCGTGCCAGTTTTTAACAAGTTGAAACAGAAAGTCGCATTGAAACGTCGAAAGCCCCGTATTCCGGGGCTTTCGTGTTTTTTCGGTCAGGGTTCGATTGCGAAAGCAGGCGGGGTTTTAAATCAGCATTTGTGCGCGATTGCGGTTCACGGTGCATTCAGTCGGTGCACGATGGCGCCAAAAACATCGCGGGCAAGCCCGCTCCCACAGGGTCCAGTGTTGTTCACGCAATCGTGAAAACACCGGATTCACTGTGGGAGCGGGCTTGCCCGCGAATGGATCTATGTAGCGACGATGATTTATAGGGTATTTAGCCCTCTTCCCCCTCATCATCATCTCCACCATCAACCTTCATCCCCAATTCCTTGATCTTGCGAGTCAGGGTGTTGCGCCCCCAGCCCAGCAACACCGCGGCATCACGCCGGCGGCCAGCGGTGTGCTTGAGGGCGGTCTCGATCATGATCCGTTCAAACGCCGGCACCGCGCTGTCGAGCAGGCTCGACTGGCCACGGGCCAACGCCTGGTCTGCCCACTGGCGCAGCGCCTGCTCCCAGTTGGTCACCGGGGCCGAATCCTGAGGCAGGTTCAACAGTTCCGGCGGCAGGTCGCTGATGTGCACTTCGCGACCGGAAGCCATCACTGTAATCCAGCGGCAGGTGTTCTCCAGCTGACGCACGTTGCCGCCCCACGGCAGGTTCTTCAGGTACTCCTCGGTCTCGCTCTTGAGCAGCTTGGGCTCCACTGCCAGTTCCTGGGCTGCGCGGGCAAGGAAGTGTTTGGCCAAGGTCGGGATGTCTTCGCGACGGTCCGACAGTCGTGGAATGTGGATGCGGATGACGTTGAGGCGGTGGAACAAGTCTTCGCGGAATTTACCCGCGTGCACCAGGGTTTCCAGATTCTGGTGAGTCGCGGCGATGATTCGTACATCCACCTTGACCGGGGTGTGACCCCCTACCCGATAAAACTCGCCGTCGGCCAGGACCCGCAGCAGGCGAGTCTGGGTGTCTGCCGGCATGTCACCGATTTCATCGAGGAACAGCGTGCCGCCATCTGCCTGTTCGAAACGCCCGCGACGCAGGTTGGCGGCGCCGGTGAAGGCGCCTTTCTCATGGCCGAACAACTCGGATTCCATCAGGTCCTTGGGGATTGCCGCCATGTTCAGCGCGATGAACGGCGAGGCTGCCCGTGGGCTGTGACGATGCAGGGCGTGGGCGACCAGTTCCTTGCCGGTGCCCGATTCGCCGTTGATCAGCACGGTGATGTTGGAGTGGCTCAAGCGTCCAATGGCGCGAAACACTTCCTGCATCGCCGGCGCTTCGCCGATGATCTCCGGAGTGCGGGTCAGGGTCGGGACGACTTCAAGACCTTGCTGCTCCTGGGCGTGCTGGTTCGCCCGCTTGACCAGCGATACGGCTTCGTCGACGTCGAACGGTTTTGGCAGGTACTCGAACGCGCCGCCCTGATAGGACGCGACAGCGCTGTCCAGATCGGAGTGAGCGGTCATGATGATCACTGGCAGCCGTGGGTGCTGTTCGCGAATCCGCGCCAGAAGGTCCAGGCCGCTGGCGCCGGGCATGCGAATGTCAGAGATGATCACGTCCGGCTGCTGGCGCGCCAGGCGGCTCATCACGCCATCGGCGCTGTCGAAGCTTTGCGTGGTCATGCCTTCCTGCTGCAAGGCTTTTTCCAGGACCCAACGGATAGAACGGTCGTCATCGACGATCCACACGGTTTCACTACGGCTCATGTCGATGTGGCTCCTTGTTCCAGTGGCAGAAAGATCGAGAAGGTGGTGTGGCCTGGGTGGCTGTCACACTCGATCAGGCCCTGGTGCTGGCTGATGATGTTCTGGGTAATGGCCAGGCCCAGCCCGGTACCGTCCGGGCGGCCGCTGACCATGGGAAAGAAGATGGTTTCCTGAAGTTCCGCCGGTATGCCTGGACCGTTGTCGATGATCTCGATCTTGGTGACCAGGCGGTGACGCACGTGGCCGATGGTGAACTGGCGCATGGCCCGGGTGCGCAGGCTGATGCGGCCAAGGCGCAGCTCATTCTGGCTGCTGATGGCCTGCATCGCATTGCGCACGATGTTCAATACCGCCTGAATCATCTGCTCACGATCAATCAGGACATCGGGAATGCTTGGGTCATAGTCGCGCACCAGGTTGATGCAACCCTGGCTTTCGGCTTCCACCAGATGGCAGACCCGCTCGAGCACTTCGTGAATGTTGCACATGGCCAGCGATGGCAGCTTGTTCGAGCCGAGCATGCGATCCACCAGGTTTCGCAGGCGATCGGCTTCTTCGATGATCACGTTGGTGTAATCGCGAAGGCTTTCTTCGGGCAGTTCACGGGCCAGCAGTTGCGCTGCGCCACGAATCCCGCCCAGCGGGTTCTTGATCTCGTGCGCCAGGCCACGCACCAGCATCTTGCTGGTCTCCTGTTTCGACAGCTGTGCCTCTTCCTTGGTGATGCGCAACAGGCGATCGCGCGGGTGGACCTCGAGCAGCAGCAGGGTGTCGCCGTTGGAGAGGATCGGCGTCACTGCGTAGTCGACAGTCAGGGTCTGGCCGGTGAGGGCAGTAAGCATCGCTTCACGCTTGGTGAAAGGGTGAGCCTGTTCAACAGCCTGGCGCAGGGAATTCAGCGCTTCGGTGGATTCGGTGAACAATTCACTGATGAATTGCCCGTGACTGCGCTGCCCGCTGATTGCCAGGAGCATTTCTGCCGCCGGGTTCATGTACTCCAGGCGCAGCTGCGCGTCGAGCAGGATGGTGGCGGTAGTCAGGTTGTCGAGCAGCAAGCGGTGCAGTGCGTCGCTAATGGTCATCAGGACCTCTTTTGGAGCAGGGCGTGCGCAAGAAAAAAGCGTTTGTTACTGGAAAATGCAAAAACCAAACCAAGGCTCTGAAAAGAAGCGTCGATCGCCTGAAACAGGCGTTTGACGCTCTTTTGCGTGGCGTTTTGCCAGCTTCGACGGGTAGTTTCGAACCAAAATGGGATGAGAACTGGGTAGTGCGCCTCTAGGCGCACCAATATAGTGCGCAAGCAGGCTGAGGGTTAAAAGAACTTCAGGAAGGGATTTTTTTCCTCTTCGGGTTTGTCCTTGAGCGGGCACTCCGGGCGCTGGCCGAAGTCGGAAAGGGCGCAGGGTTTGACCTGGCGTTTCTGGGCAAGGGAAATTCGCAGCATGTGAAAGGGTTGATTGGCGGTGCGCTCTACTGTGCGGCCTTGCTGGTCGAGGATTTCAACGGACAGGTTGTGGCTGCCGCGGTCGACATTGGTCAGGGCAAAGACCGGGCTGAGGCCGGGTTCGGCGGTGGGTTTGCCGTCCAGCAGCAGGCGGTAGCGGTGACCCCGTTGCAGGCCGGGCTCGCTGGTCACACTGACGATCAGTTCACCGGCGCTGCTGCGCAGCGTGGCGTCAGGTTCGGGTACCAGCACCCTCAGCAGGTCGTAGCGATAAAGAGGGGGGGCTTCGGCTTGTGGTCTGGGGGTCGCCGGTTTGGCGCTGCCCGGATTGGCGGACATGCGATTACCCGGCGCCAGCGGTACGCGCTTGGCGTTGCCGGAGCCGGGCTGATCGGTGAAGACCCGATTGCCCTGGGCATCGACGTAGGTAAATATTTCGGCCGGCGCGGGCAGCGCAACCAGCAGCAGTCCGGCCAACAGCCACCCTTTCAAGGCTTGTGCACTCGCTGCACGGTGAAGGTCACGGTCGGGCTTTGCTGCACGACGTTGTCCCCGCTGATCACCTGTACCGCCAGGCTGTGGGTGCCACGATCGATGTTTACCAACTGCAGGACTGGCACGTTGCCAGGCTGGCCGTAGGGCTGTTCATCCAGCAGCAGCCGGAACAGATGCGGGCCCCGCAGGCGCGGCTTGATCAACACGTTCACGGTGAATGTGCCGTTGTTGGCGCGTAACGCTTCGCTGGTGGGCAGGTTGGTCAATTCCAGCACTTCGTATGCGCTACTCGGCTGTTCGTCAGTTACGGCGTCAACAGGCGGCGCAGCAGGTGCTTGTGATTCGACGCTGTTTAGCGGAGGTAGCTCGACCGGCTGCGCCACGACGCCATCGGGCGGTTGGTTGCTGTAGGCGGTGTTGCCGTTGGCGTCGGTGTACTTGTAGATCTGCGCTGCAGCGGGCAGGGCGATCAGCAGCAACAACAGTAAAAAAACACGACCCATAAAATCGACCAGAAGCGAAGGCGTTGGGGTGCAGCATAGGTCAGGGCTGGCGCTTGACCCAAGTCGTTAATATTTCGGTATGAAAAGCAGTAGCAAAGATCGCAGCCTTCGGCAGCTCCTACGCGCCTGTGGGCGCTGCCGAAGGCTGCGATCTTTTGATCTTGTACGCATAAAAAAAGCCTCCCGAAGGAGGCCTCTTTTTGTCACGCCGCGAGTGCTGGCGCTACCGGATCAGCAGCTGTAGTACAGCTCGTATTCCAGTGGGTGTACGAAGGTGCGGACCTTGATTTCTTCTTCGCTTTTCAGAGCGATGTAAGCGTCGATGAAGTCGTCGGAGAACACGCCGCCTTTGGTCAGGAACGCGCGACCTTTGTCCAGCTCTTCCAGGGCTTCTTTCAGGCTGCCGCAAACTTGTGGGATCTCTTTGGCCTCTTCAGGCGGCAGGTCGTACAGGTTTTTGTCAGCTGCGTCGCCAGGGTGGATCTTGTTCTGGATGCCGTCCAGGCCAGCCATCAACAGTGCAGCGAAGCCCAGGTACGGGTTGGCTGCTGGATCCGGGAAGCGGGCTTCGATACGGCGAGCGCGCGGGCTCGACACGTAAGGAATACGGATCGAAGCGGAACGGTTGCGAGCCGAGTAGGCCAGCATGACCGGTGCTTCGAAACCTGGGACCAGACGCTTGTAGGAGTTGGTCGACGGGTTGGTGAAGCCGTTCAGGGCCTTACCGTGCTTGATGATGCCGCCGATGAAGTACAGGGCGGTGTCGGACAGGCCGGCATAGCCTTCACCTGCGAAGGTGTTCTTGCCATCTTTGGCGATGGACAGGTGAACGTGCATACCCGAGCCGTTATCGCCGTACAGTGGCTTAGGCATGAAGGTCGCGGTGCGGCCGTAGGCGACAGCAACGTTGTGTACGCAGTACTTCAGGGTCTGAACTTCGTCAGCCTTGGCCACCAGGGTGTTGAACTTCACACCGATTTCGTTCTGGCCGGCAGTCGCCACTTCGTGGTGGTGAACTTCGATGGTCAGGCCCATTTCTTCCATGGCGTTGCACATGGAGGTACGGATTTCGTGGTCGTGGTCGAACGGTGGAACCGGGAAGTAGCCGCCTTTGATACCTGGACGGTGGCCATGGTTGCCGCCTTCGATGTCCTGGTCGGACATCCACGAACCTTGCTCGGAGTAAATCTTGAACATCGAGCCGGAGATGTCGGACTTGAACTTCACTTGGTCGAAGATGAAGAACTCTGGCTCCGGGCCAACGAATACGGTGTCGCCGATACCGGTCGACTTCAGGTATTCCTCGGCGCGGTGGGCGATGGCGCGCGGGTCGCGGTCATAGCCTTGCATGGTCGACGGGTCGATCACGTTGCAGACCAGGATCAGCGTTGGGTCTTCGGTGAACGGGTCGAGAACGGCCGTGCTGTCGTCTGGCAGCAGGATCATGTCGGAGGCTTCGATGCCTTTCCAGCCAGCGATGGAGGAACCGTCGAACATTTTGCCTTCTTCGAAGAAAGCTTCATCCAGCGCGTCGCGAGCCGGCATGGTCACGTGGTGCTGAGTGCCTTTGGTGTCTGTGAAGCGCAGATCAATCCACTTGACGTCATGATCTTTGATGAGTTGAACCGACTTCGACATAGTGTCCTCCGGGTGGCTTCGGGCTTTGGTAGTGGATGGCCCTTGGAATGTGGGTGATGCCGGCGCGAATACTCTGCCAAGGCAACCTGCCTCACAAGGGAGCAAATTGCATGCCAGTGCCCCAGCATGGGTTTTTCGCCCCAAATTCACGCTTATATAGATGTATGGCGTTCAGAAACGGCAAAACTCGCCCCGTTATGTGGCGCATAATCACACAAATGACCCGTTTTGGTGCGCGTCGAAGGTTCTGCATATTAACTGGTTAAACCTTGAGCAATTTCCGCTATAATCCGCGCCCCCCTTTTTCGGCTGGCCCAGCGCGCGCTGTTTTCATGAAACTAATCGTAAAAGTCTTCCCCGAGATCACCATCAAGAGCCGCCCGGTACGGATGCGTTTCATCCGCCAGTTGGCCAAGAACATCCGCACCGTGCTCCGCGACCTGGACCCGGCCGTGGTGGTGAACGGTGTGTGGGACAATCTCGAGCTGGAAACCCGCGTTAGCGAGCCCAAGGCCCTGAAGGAGATGACCGAGCGCCTGAGCTGCATGCCGGGCATTGCGCATTTCCTGCAGGTCGACGAGTACCCATTGGGTGACTTCGACGACATCGTTGCCAAGTGCAAGCTGCACTTCGGTGACGCCCTGGCCGGGAAGATTTTTTCGGTGCGCTGCAAGCGCGCCGGCAAGCATGAATTCAGTTCCATGGATGTCGAGAAATACGTCGGCAGCCAGCTGCGTCGTCAATGCGGCGCCGCCGGAATCTCGCTGAAAGAGCCGCAAATCGAAGTTCGTCTCGAAATTCGCGACAAACGGTTGTTCGTGATCCACAACCAGCACAACAGCATCGGCGGTTATCCGCTGGGTGCCCTGGAGCAGACGCTTGTGCTGATGTCCGGTGGCTTCGATTCAACGGTGGCCGCCTACCAGATCATGCGCCGCGGGCTGATGAGCCATTTCTGCTTCTTCAACCTGGGCGGGCGGGCCCATGAATTGGGGGTGATGGAGGTCGCGCACTTCATCTGGAAGAAGTACGGCAGCTCCCAACGCGTGTTATTTGTCAGTGTGCCGTTCGAGGAAGTACTGGGAGAAATTCTCGGGAAAGTCGATAACAGTCATATGGGCGTAGTTTTGAAGCGTATGATGTTGCGCGCTGCTTCCCGTATTGCCGATCGGCTGGAGATCGAGGCGCTGGTCACCGGTGAAGCGATTTCCCAGGTGTCGAGCCAGACGCTGCCGAACCTGTCCGTGATCGACTGCGTGACTGACAAGCTGGTCTTGCGACCGCTGATCGCCAGCCACAAGCAGGACATCATCGATCTGGCCAACGAAATCGGCACGGCCGATTTCGCCAAGCACATGCCGGAATATTGCGGGGTCATCTCGGTGAACCCCAAGACCCACGCCAAGCGTCCGCGCGTGGAGCACGAAGAGAAAGAATTCGACATGGCGGTTCTCGAGCGTGCGCTTGAGAACGCCAAGCTGGTACCGATCGATCGCGTGATCGACGAATTGGGCCAGGACTTGCAAATCGAAGAAGTCGGCGAAGCACTGGCAGGTCAGATCGTCATCGACATCCGTCATCCGGATGCCGCTGAAGACGAGCCGCTGGACCTCGCGGGCATTGAGGTACAAACGATGCCGTTTTATGCATTGAACGCTCGTTTCAAGGAACTGGACCCTACTCGCCAGTACCTGCTGTATTGCGACAAAGGCGTGATGAGTCGCCTGCATGCCCACCATTTGCTCAGTGAGGGGCATGCCAATGTGCGCGTTTATCGACCGAGCTAAGAGCCCGGGGCTGTTTGCCTGTGGCCTGCGTCACCGGCCCCCCGACTCTGCCGTCAAGCTGTAACGGCAAGGCCTGACTCTACTGTTAATCGCTGCCAAGACTTGTCAGCACACCGAATCCTCTGATCGAGATACACAAGTGATCGAAAATCTACGCAACATCGCCATCATTGCTCACGTTGACCATGGTAAAACCACCTTGGTAGACAAACTCTTGCGTCAATCCGGCACCCTGGAGCGCAACGAGCTCAACGACGAGCGCGTGATGGACTCCAACGACCAGGAGAAAGAGCGCGGTATTACCATTCTGGCGAAAAACACCGCCATCAACTGGAACGGCTACCACATCAACATCGTGGACACCCCGGGCCACGCCGACTTCGGCGGCGAAGTTGAACGCGTAATGTCGATGGTTGACTCCGTTCTGCTGCTGGTTGACGCTCAAGACGGCCCTATGCCGCAAACCCGTTTCGTGACCAAGAAGGCTTTCGAAGCCGGCCTGCGTCCGATCGTGGTCATCAACAAGGTTGACCGTCCAGGCGCACGTCCGGACTGGGTTCTGGACCAGATCTTCGACCTGTTCGACAACCTCGGTGCCACCGAAGAACAGCTGGACTTCAAAGTCGTCTACGCCTCGGCCCTGAACGGCATTGCCGGTCTGGATCACACCGACATGGCTGAAGACATGACTCCGCTGTACCAGTCGATCGTCGACAACGTACCAGCACCGCAAGTTGACCGTGACGGCCCGTTCCAGATGCAAATCTCGGCACTGGACTACAACAGCTTCCTGGGCATTATCGGCGTTGGCCGTATCGCTCGTGGTCGCGTCAAGCCGAACACCCAGGTTGTTGCGATCGACGCTGACGGCAAGCGCCGTAACGGCCGTATCCTGAAACTGATGGGTCACCACGGTCTGCACCGCGTTGACGTTGAAGAAGCAGCTGCCGGCGACATCGTCTGCATCAGCGGCTTCGAGTCGCTGTTCATCTCCGACACCCTGTGCGACCCACAGAACGTTGAAGCGATGAAGCCGCTGACCGTTGATGAACCAACCGTTTCGATGACCTTCCAGGTTAACGACTCGCCGTTCTGCGGCCGTGAAGGCAAGTTCGTCACCAGCCGTAACATCAAAGAACGTCTGGACAAGGAACTGCTCTACAACGTTGCCCTGCGCGTTGAAGAAGGCGACACCGCCGACAAGTTCAAGGTCTCCGGCCGTGGTGAGCTGCACTTGTCCGTACTGATCGAAACCATGCGTCGCGAAGGCTTCGAAATGGGTGTTGGTCGTCCGGAAGTGATCATCCGCATGGTTGACGGCGTGAAGCACGAACCGTACGAAAACGTGACCATCGACCTGCCGGAAGAATCGCAAGGTTCGATCATGGAGCAGATCGGTATCCGTAAAGGCGACCTGACCAACATGGTTCCGGATGGCAAGGGCCGTGTGCGCCTTGAGTACAACATCCCGGCACGTGGCCTGATCGGTTTCCGTAACGAGTTCCTGACCCTGACCTCCGGTGCAGGCATCCTGACCTCGATCTTCGACCGTTACGACGTGATGAAGTCCGGCGACATGTCCGGCCGTCAAAACGGCGTGCTGGTTTCGGTTGCTACCGGTAAGGCTCTGACTTACTCGCTGGAAACCCTGCAAGCTCGCGGCAAACTGTTCCTGGGTCACGGTGAAGACGTGTACGAAGGTCAAATCGTCGGCATCAACAGCCGCGACAACGACCTGGGCGTCAACCCAACCAAAGGCAAGAAGCTCGACAACATGCGTGCTTCGGGTAAAGACGAAACCATCGCTCTGGTTCCGCCTATCCGTTTCACCCTGGAACAAGCTCTGGAATTCGTTCAAGAAGACGAATTGTGCGAAGTCACTCCTAAGTCCATCCGTCTTCGTAAGAAGATCCTGGGCGAAAGCGAGCGTACCCGCGCTGCCAAGAAGTCCGGTAACTAAGTCATTTAGTTAGCAGACAAAAAATGCCCCCGATCGCGAGATCGGGGGCGTTTTTGTTTTGTCTGGAGAAAAAATCAAAAGATCGCAGCCTCGTTTCACTCGACAGCTCCTACAGGCGTACACATAACCCTGTAGGAGCTGTCGAGTGAAACGAGGCTGCGATCTTTTCGGCGTTAGAATTTCTCGAGGGTGCGACGGCTGCTACTGGTCTCGCGCACCACTTCCTTGGGCTTGTAAGCGCAATATCCCGGCCGCGGCCCGATCTTGGGGTGATTGCGGCAAGTATCCGGGCGCTTTTCATAAATAGTGCACAGACGGCTCTTACGATCCAGGTACAGGCAATCGTTGTTGCTCATGCGCTGGAGGGTGAAGATCTCGGTCTTCTGGCTGTAGCGCTCGACGATCCCTTCCTTCTGCAGACGCTTGGCAATGTTCTTCGCCGGCTCGCCGCGCTCGAATTCGTCGACGATGCCGATCCGGATCAGGTCCTTGATCTTGACCTCGACCGGCAGGGTGCAGCAGCTGGACACACAAGAGCCGCACATCGGTGCAGAATACTTGGCCCAGGTATCGAGGCGATCGATCTCCGCAGCGGCGATCAGGTTGGGTTTCATCATCGGTTGTTACCAGCGTGTGCATCAGGGCGCGCGATCATACCGGGACTGGTGGATTTTTGAACAACCTTTCGCCAGTTTTTTTCCAGCGCGGCTCATCGGCTTCGGTAATCCGGCACGGGCCCTGCATTCTTTCCGGCATACGACAAGGTAATGTCGACCTATCTCGCACTAACGGGAAAAACTGCCGAACCAGACTCTCCACGGCCTGTCAGACCGTCTAGGCTCAACTACTCCACGCTCGCTCGAGGTCTTATCGATGACTCAAGAACCACTTGTTCGCGAAGCAGAGGTGGCCGCATTCCGCGACGCCGTCTTGACCAAACTCACCTACGCGGTGGGCAAAGACCCGGATCACGCCTTCGACCACGACTGGTTCGAAGCCATTGCCTTGGCGGCGCGCGATCACATGGTCGAGCACTGGATGGATCACACCCGGCAGATCTACCGTAAAGGCCAGAAGCGTGTTTATTACCTCTCGCTGGAATTCCTCATCGGCCGTCTGCTCTATGACAGCCTGAGCAACCTCGGCCTGCTTGATGTTGCGCGCGAAGCGCTGACCGAGCTGGGTGTCGACCTTGAGCGTATCCGCCTGCTGGAGCCTGACGCGGCGCTGGGTAACGGCGGCCTCGGGCGCCTGGCCGCGTGCTTCATGGAAAGCATGTCGACGCTCGGCATCGCCGGCCATGGCTACGGAATTCGTTACGAGCATGGTTTGTTCCGCCAGGCCATCGTGGATGGCTGGCAGCAGGAGCAAACCGAGCATTGGCTGGACTTCGGCAACCCGTGGGAGTTCGAGCGCCCGGAGGTGGTTTACCCGATCGGCTTTGGTGGCAGTGTCGAGACCGTCACTGACGAGAACGGCAAGACCAAGCAGGTCTGGACACCCGTGGAAACCGTTCGCGCCATTGCCTACGACACCCCGGTTGTCGGCTGGCGCGGGGCGAGCGTCAACACTCTGCGGCTGTGGCGCGCCCGCGCCATGGAAGATCTGCACCTGGAACGCTTCAACGCCGGTGACCACCTGGGCGCCGTTGCCGAGGTTGCCCGGGCCGAAAGTATTTCCCGTGTGCTTTACCCGGCGGACAGCACCGAAGCCGGTCAGGAACTGCGTTTGCGCCAGGAATACTTTTTCGTTGCCGCCTCCTTGCAGGACCTGCTGCGCCGCCACCGCAACATGCACACCTCGGTGCTGACCCTGGGTGACCACGCGGCGATCCAGCTCAACGATACGCACCCATCGATCGCCGTAGCCGAACTGATGCGCCAACTGGTCGACGTCTATGACGTGGCATGGGACGCTGCGTGGCAGGTGACGGTCGATACGCTCTCGTACACCAACCACACGCTGCTGCCCGAGGCGCTGGAGACCTGGCCGGTCGGCCTGATGGAGCGCATGCTGCCGCGACACATGCAGATCATCTACCTGATCAACGCCCAGCACATCGACTCGTTGCGGGCCAAGGGCATACACGACTTCGACGTGTTGCGCGCGGTGTCGCTGATCGAGGAAGACAATGGCCGCCGCGTGCGCATGGGCAACCTGGCGTTCCTCGGTTCCCATAGCGTCAATGGCGTGTCCGGCCTGCACACCCAGCTGATGCGCAAAACCGTGTTCTCCGAGCTGCACAAGCTGTACCCGGAGCGGATCAACAACAAGACCAACGGCATCACCTTCCGCCGCTGGCTGTACCAGGCCAACTCCGAGCTGACTTCAATGCTGGTGGATGCCCTGGGACCGGACCTGCTGGACAACCCGGAAGAACGCTTGCTGGAGCTGGAACCGTTCGCCGAGAAAGCCGCCTTCCGCAAGGCGTTCGCCGAGCAGCGTCTGCACAGCAAGAAGGCCCTGGCCTACATCATTCACGAGCGCCTGGGTATCGCCGTCAACCCGGCGGCGATGTTCGACGTGCAGGTCAAGCGGATCCACGAGTACAAACGCCAGCTGCTCAACCTGCTGCACACCGTGGCGCTTTATCAGGCGATTCGTGCCGAGCCGGAAACCGACTGGGTACCCCGGGTGAAAATTTTCGCCGGCAAGGCGGCCGCCAGTTATCACCAGGCCAAGTTGATCATCAAGCTGACCAACGACATCGCCCGTGTGGTCAACAACGACCCGACCGTGCGCGGTCTGCTCAAGGTGGTGTTCCTGCCCAACTACAACGTCAGCCTGGCGGAAAGTATTATTCCGGCGGCGGACTTGTCGGAGCAGATTTCCACGGCGGGCTTCGAGGCGTCGGGTACCAGCAACATGAAGTTCGGCCTGAACGGCGCGCTGACCATCGGTACCCTGGACGGTGCCAACGTGGAAATGTGCGAGCGCATCGGTGCCGAGCACATGTTTATCTTCGGTCTCAGTGCCCAGCAGGTTGAAGCGCGCAAGCAGAACCACGAGTTCAATGCGACGCCGGACATCGCAGCGTCCCATCGACTCAACGATGTGCTGCAGGCGATTCGCGGTGGGGTGTTCTCGCCGGATGATCCATCCCGTTACGCGGGCTTTATCGATTCGCTGATCGACTACGACCGCTTCCTGGTCTGCGCCGATTTCGACTCCTACTGGGACGCGCAGATGCGGGTCGAAGCGCATTGGCACGATTCCAACGAATGGTGGCGTTCGGCGGTGCTGAACACCTCGCGGATGGGCTGGTTCTCGTCCGACCGGACGATTCGCGAGTACGCCACAGATATCTGGAAAGCGTTGGAGTAAGTAGCCGCCCGGCTGGATATAATGGCGCCGAAAAGATCGCAGCCTTCGGCAGCGCCTACAGGGGGACGTATTCCTGTGTAGGCGCTGCCGAAGGCTGCGATCTTTTCGTGTCGGGCTGCGCTAATCTTCCCGGATTGGCCACTGCGCTTAGGGATATCGACCATGCAATGGATTTTCATGCTCATAGGGCTGGTGCTCGGCTGGGTGCTCGACGAGTCGTTCGGCGATGCGCTATTGGGTGCGTTGCTCGGCCTGGGTATCGGGCAGGCCATTCGTATCGGCCGTCTGGCCTTGCAAGCCACCGAGCAACAGTTGCAGTTACAGAAGGCGCAAGTCGACCTGCTGGCGCTGCAGCAACGCCTGGCTTCGCTCGAAACGTCCGGCATGAGGACGCCGCAGGCACCGGAGCCTGCTCCTGAGTTCATTCTTGACGACATCCCTGTTGAAGCGCCCGAACTTGTCTGGGAGCTTCCACCCGAGCTCGAGCCGATTACCGTCGCAGCCTCTGAAGCGAGGCGTCCGCCGCCCGTCGATGCCTGGAGGGCCGCACCGGTCGCCCGCGAACCCCTGGAGCCAGCGATTCCACGCGGCCCCAACTTCATCGAACGGGCTATCGATGGTGCCCGTGCCTGGTTATTCGGCGGCAACACCGTGCTGCGGGTCGGCGTGGTGCTGTTGTTCCTCGGGCTGGCGTTCCTGCTGCGTTACGCCACCGAAGGCATGGTAGTGCCGATCGAGTTGCGGTACGCCGGGGTGGCGGCGGCTGCTTTGAGCCTGCTTGGGCTGGGTTGGTGGTTGCGCACACGCAACAATAACTACGCGCTGATCCTGCAAGGCACCGGGATCGCGGTGCTGTACCTCACGGTGTTCGCCGCAATGCGCCTGCATCCGCTGCTGGACCCGACTGCGGCCCTGGGCCTGCTGGTGGCGGTGACAGTGTTTTCCGCCATCCTCGCCATCAAGCAGGACTCCCTGGGCCTGGCCGCCGCTGCGGCACTGGGCGGTTTTGCCGCGCCACTGCTAACCTCGACCGGCGCCGGCAGCCACGTCGCGCTGTTCAGTTACTTCGCGCTGCTCAATGCGGGCATCCTCGCCATCGCCTGGTTCAAGGCCTGGCGGTTACTCAACGTGATCGGCTTCGTTGGCACTTTCGGTATCGGCTTCACCTGGGGCTTGCGTTCCTATACGCCGGAGCTGCTGTGGAGCACCGAGCCGTTCCTGATCCTGTTTTTCCTGATGTACCTGGCCATCGGCCTGCTGTTCGCCCGTCGAAAATTGTTGGAGATGAGCGACACACCCGAGGACGACAGTCGCGATGCGCTGTTGCGCTGGTCGGCGCGCAAGGGCGATTACGTCGACGGCACCCTGCTCTTCGGCCCGCCGCTGGTGGGCTTTGGCCTGCAGTTTGTGCTGGTCCAGCATCTGGAGTTGGCCGCTGCGTTCAGTGCCCTGGCATTGGGCATGATCTACATGGGCCTGGCCCGTTGGCTGATGGGGGCCCGGGCGCTGTTGTTGGCGGAAACCTGCCTCGCCCTCGGGGTGATCTTCGCCAGCCTGGCGATTCCCCTGGGGCTGGATGCGCGCTGGACGTCTGCGGCCTGGGCTATTGAGGGGGCCGGTATCCTCTGGCTTGGCCTGCGTCAGCAGCGAACATTGGCTCGCGCCTTTGCCTTGCTCTTGCAGCTGGGCTCGGCGCTGATGTTTCTCAGCGAGCTGCGATTCGGTGACAGCAGTTTGCTCCAAGGCGCACCGCTGGGCGCGTTGATGCTTGGCGCGGCGTTGTTGTTCAGCTTCCACCAATTGCGCACAGCCTCTGCTGCGCACACTGCACCTTGGGAACGTCAGGGGCTGCCGGTGCTCGCGGGCCTGGGGCTGATCTTCCTCTATCTGTTGGCGCCGCTGTTTTTCCTGACCCAGGGCACGGCGATCAGTTGGGCGCTGGCCGGCCTGGCGACCTTGGTTGTCGGCCTGCGCCTGCAGTCGCGCACGTTCCTGTTCATGGCATTTGCCGTGCAGTTGCTGGGTGGCGCGGCTTTCGCGCTGTCGGCTGCAGGATTTTTCGCTCAGTTCGCCAGCGAAGGCTTGCGTCCACTGGCGCACACCGGGTTCTGGACGCCAATGGTTTTGGGCCTGGCAGCGTTCGTCGGGGCCTGGTGCCTGCAGTTCGGAAACCCTGCAGCGAGATTCGGTGCGTTCAGCCTGAAGCGGTTGGCTGACGTATTGCTGGTGTGGGGCGCGGGTTGGTGGGCGATCGCCTGGGGTATGGACATCCAGCGTTTCGCTGCAGTGGACCTGCAAGCGACGTTGCTGCTGGCCGTCCTGGCGGTGAGCGTCGCGCTGTGGGCGGTGCTTGCTTTGCGCCTGCAGTGGGCCTCGCTGGGGTTGCTCTGTCTCACGCTGATACCTGCTGCCGCCCTGGTGCTGCTGGACGCGCTGCATGGCCGTTTTCATCCGGCTGCCGATTTTGGCTGGCTGGTGTGGGTCGCGGTGTTCGCCGTGCATTTCATCTCGCTGCGGCGACTGGCTGCGCGGGTGCCCGAGCGCGCACTCGGCATCGCCCACGTGCTCGGCTGCTGGCTGCTGATTGGCGTGCTGGCCCCGGAGTTGCGCTACGCCTTGCTGCTGTTGTCCGAGCAGTACAATGCCTGGCGCTGGCTGGGTTGGGCGATTCTGCCGAGCGTCTACCTGGTGCTGATGGCGGTGCCGCGCAGTTGGCCATGGCCGGTGGCTGCCTATCCCCGCGAGTACCGGGTCTATGCGGCCGTACCGCTGGCGCTGTTGATGCTTGGCTGGTTCTGGTTGGCGAACAGTGTCAGCGACGGGTCGGCCGACCCTTTGCCCTATGTGCCGTTGATCAATCCGCTGGAATTGGGCCTGTTGTTTGCGCTGTTCGGCGTATTTATCTGGGCGCGCAGTGCAGTGGCGCAACTGGCGCTGCGCAGCAACTACTTCCACCAGGCTGCGCAAATGATCGCAGGCGTCTCGCTGTTCGCCTTCTTCACCGTCCTGGTGATGCGCACCGCCCATCATTGGGCTGGCGTGCCATTCCAGCTCGATGCATTGCTTGAATCCATGCGGGTGCAGGCCGGGCTGTCGATCGTCTGGACCTTGATGGCACTGAGCCTGATGATTGGTGGTCACCTGCGCCATCGTCGCGAGGTCTGGTTGATCGGCGCCGCGCTGATCGGTGTGGTGGTTGCCAAGTTGTTCTTTGTTGAGCTGAGCAACCGTGGCGGGTTGGCGCGGATTGTGTCTTTCATTGGAGTCGGGGTGTTGCTGCTGGTGGTGGGCTATTTCGCCCCGCTGCCGCCCAAGCGCGCCGAAGCTGCGGCGGAGGCGGATAAACCGGCCCCGCAAACCGAAGGAGTTTCGTCTTGAGTCAGAAGCTGAGCCTGGGTTGGTTGGGCGTTGTTGCGCTAGGCGTGACGCTGTCGGCCGGCGCCCAGGAAAAACCGGCAGACTTCAGCACCCAGGTGCCGTTGTCAATCAGCGGCGAGGGGCCGTGGTATCGCCTTGAGCTACCGATGAGCGTGCAATTGAATGCACGCCAGACCGATCTTGCAGATGTACGGGTGTTCAATGCCGCAGGCGAGCCCCAGGCCTATGCCCTGGCTCGGGAATCGGCGCAGGCCAGCGAGAAGCCTGTGCTGACCGACGTGAAATGGTTCCCGCTGTACGCCTCCGCCGACTCCACTGAGCGCGCTCCGAGCGTGAAGGTGCGGTCGAGCGGTGACGGTACGCTGGTGGAAGTGCAACCAGCCGGTCAACTTGAAGCGGGCGAAGAAGTGCTGCGCGGCTGGTTGCTGGATGCCAGCGGAATCAAGGCGCCCCTGCAGCAGTTGATACTCGACTGGACCAGTGAGCGCGATGGCTTCCAGCGTTTCACCATTGAGGCGAGCGACGACTTGCAGCACTGGCAATCCTGGGGAGAAGGGCAGGTGGCTCGGCTGACCTTTGCCGACGAGCGGGTGGAGCAGCGTGAGGTGGGGTTGCCGGGGCAATCGGCGCGTTACCTGCGCCTGCTCTGGAACACGGCGCAGTCGGCGCCTGTCCTGACCTCGGCGCAACTGGAAAGCGCCAGCGGGCGCAGCTTGCCGCTGCCGTTGGTCTGGTCGCAGCCGTTGGGCGCCAGCAGCGCCAAGGCCGGTGAGTACATCTGGCAGTTGCCGACGGGGCTGAACGTGGAGCGCATCCAGATCGAGTTGGATCAGGCCAACAGCCTGGCGCCGGTGACGGTGTCCGGGCGTCGGGAAAGCAGCTTGCCGTGGCGGCCGCTGGGCAGCGGTTTGTTGTACCGCCTGACCCAGAATGGCCAGGATGTGGTGCAGAACGAGTTGCAGTTGGCCGGGCAGACCGTCCAGCAGTTGAAGCTGGTCGTCGACGAGCGCGGCGGTGGCTTGGGCGCGCAGGCGCCGACCCTGAAATTTGCCGTGCGCTCTACGCTGCTGGTGTTCCTGGCACGCGGGGAGGGGCCTTACACCCTGGCGCTTGGCAGTGCGACGGTGAAGGCGGCGAACCTGCCGTTGTCGACGCTGATCCCGGATTACAGCGCGCAAAAGTTGGCGGCGCTGGGCAAGGCGTCGGTAGATGCTGGAGTGGTCGTGGCGCCGACGTCTACGGTGACCACTGCGGCCACCGCCGCCACCGACTGGAAGAAATTCGGTCTTTGGGCGGTGTTGCTCTTGAGTGTGGTGTTTCTGGCGGCGATGGCGTTCAGCCTGTTGCGCAAACCGCCGGCGAACTCCTGAGAATGGCCGGCGCTGCGCGCCGGATCGCGAGCAAGCTTTGCTCCCACAGGATCAGGGAAGTCCTGGGGGATTGGGCCTGACTGATGGCGCCTGTGGGAGCAAGGCTTGCCCGCGATGGCGCTCGCAGAGTCGGCAAAAATCTTCCGCCAAATCCTGCAGGATTCGAACTACGCTAAACCCCGCGCATGAACTCTATTGGGCATCTCACGTCTGATAGGAGGAAATGCGCCCCGACTCGCGTTAAACTGCGCGGGTTTCCCGCCCCCCCATTCCACCGGAGCCTTCCATGTCCCGCGTTACCCTGAGTCGCTATCTGATTGAGCAGACCCGCAGCAACAACACTCCTGCCGATCTGCGTTTCCTGATTGAAGTGGTGGCGCGCGCTTGTAAAGAAATCAGCCACGCCGTATCCAAAGGCGCCCTGGGTGGTGTTCTGGGCAGCATGGGCACTGAAAACGTCCAGGGCGAAGTGCAGAAGAAACTCGACGTGATCTCCAACGACATCCTGCTCGAAGCCAACGAATGGGGCGGTCACCTGGCCGGCATGGCGTCCGAGGAAATGGACAATGCCTACCAGATCCCGGGCAAATACCCGAAAGGCGCCTACCTGTTGGTGTTCGACCCACTGGACGGTTCGTCCAACATCGATATCAACGCGCCAGTCGGCACCATCTTCTCGGTACTGCGTTGCCCAACTGAATACCTGAGCCAGAACGAAGCCCTGAACGAAAAGGCCTTCCTGCAGCCAGGTACCCAGCAGGTTGCGGCCGGTTACGCGATCTACGGCCCGCAAACCATGCTGGTGTTGACCCTGGGTGACGGCGTCAAGGGCTTTACCCTGGACCGTGAAATGGGCAGCTTTGTCCTGACCCATGAAGACATCACGATTCCTGAAAGCACCCAGGAATTCGCGATCAATGCCTCCAACCAGCGTCACTGGGAAGCTCCGGTACAGCGCTACGTCGACGAATTGCTGGCTGGCGATGAAGGCCCGCTGAAAAAGAACTACAACATGCGCTGGGTTGCCGCGATGGTGGCCGATGTGCACCGTATCCTGACCCGTGGCGGCCTGTTCATGTACCCACGCGACAGCCGCGAGCCGTCGAAGCCGGGCAAACTGCGCCTGATGTATGAAGCCAACCCGATGTCGTTCCTGGTGGAACAGGCCGGCGGCGCTTCCACCGATGGTCACCAGCGCATTCTCGACATCCAGCCAGAAGGCCTGCACCAGCGCGTAGCGGTGTACCTGGGCTCGAAAGAAGAAGTCGCCCGCGTTACGGCTTACCACAAGGAATAACATGACCGCGCCCTGGCAGCCGTTGCTCGAATGGTGGTTTGGCTCAGCCCAGACCTCTGACGAGGTAGCGGCTGACAAGGGCAAGTTATGGTTCGGCAAGCACGACCGCCAGGACCTCGAGGCGCAAACGCGTTTCGGGGACTGGGTCGAGCAGGCGCTGGCCGGCGGATTGACTGACTGGGCGCAACGCCCCGACGGTTGGCTGGCGCTGGTGCTGTTGCTCGATCAGCTGCCACGCATGATCTATCGCGACTCCCCCAAAGCCTTTTTCGGTGACCTCAGGGCTCAAGCCCTGGTAGCCCAAGGCATTGCTGCGGATTTTGATCGGCAGTTGCAGCCGATTCAGCGGGTATTCATCTACATGGTGTTCGAGCATTGCGAGAATCTGGCGGTGCAGAACGAGGCCGTTTCGCGGTACATCGATCTGGTTAACCAACAACCTGAGGGTGATCAGGCGTTGTTTACCGATTACCTGAATTACGCCGAAAAGCATCAGAAGGTGATTGCGCGGTTTGGGCGGTTTCCGCATCGCAATGCAGTGTTGGGAAGGGATTCGACGGCTGAAGAGTTGGCGTTTCTTTCGGGGCCTGGTTCAAGGTTCTAGATTTTCCTTGCGGCTGATGCCGTCATCGCCAGCAGGCTGGCTCCCACATTGTGAACTGACCCCCAAATGTTGGACGGTCTTTGTTGCTAGCCAGCGGACTGTGTTCTGTATTCCACAGGGCTCATTCCGCCGAGCTTCGATTTGATTCGGTCATGGTTGTAGTAACGGATGTACTTGTCTAGGCCCCTTTGGAGGTCTTCTATGCTTTCAAAACGGTTGAGGTAGAAAAACTCAGACTTTAGTGTTCCGAAAAAGCTCTCTATCACCGCGTTGTCCAAGCAGTTCCCCTTTCTCGACATGCTTTGCTTTATACCTCGATCCTTCAGCGCATGTTGGTATCGGGGCTGTTGGTACTGCCAGCCCTGATCGGAGTGAAGCACTAAATTAACCGGGCCTTTGAGCCGCTCAATAGCCTTATCCAGCATCTCGGTTACCAGTGCAAAACTTGGTCGGGTATCGATCTGATAGGCC